>JAPKMQ010000027.1 GCA_026645875.1 Longilinea sp. | reverse complement strand
AGAGGTGCCGAGGTAGGGCTGGTTCTTGAAGAAGGCCAGCGATTTTTCCAGCACGTCGGAGGCCAGCGGGTGACCTGATGCGGCCGCCACCGCAGCGATTTCGAGCACGCTGGCTTCGATCATGGCGCGCGTTTCGGGCACCGAAAGGATCACGCCGATGGGTGCGCGCGTCACCGAGCCGGTGCCGCCAAAGGCGGTGATCATCACCAGCTTGGCCCACAGCTCGCGCTGGATGTCGGTGGTCAGCGCGGCCTGGATGCCGGGGGTGGCATTCAGCATATCGTAGATGGCCTGCACGCGCGGTGTGATGCTGCCGTCCAGCTCGCCGATCATGAACTGCGAGGCGGTGCCGCCGTGGACGATGTGCCCCGGCTCGACCAGCGTGGAGAACAGGCGGGTGATTCCGGCGATGACCTTTTCCTGTCCCAGCGCTTCGCCGATCACCAGGTGTGAATCGACGCCGTTCTGCACGGTGACGATGACGGTCTGCGGGCCGACCAGATTGGCCATGCCCGGCAGGATGGCGGGGAGTTGCCAGGTTTTGACGCCCGGGATGACCAGGTCGACCACGCCGATTTCGGCAGGGTCGCTGACGGCCTTGACCGGGTTGATGACGAAGTCGCCCATCGAACTGTCGACGCGCAGGCCGTTGGCCTGCAGCGCGTGCAAATTTTCGCCGCGGGCAATGAAGGTGACGTCATGACCGGCCTGTGCCAGGCGGCCGCCATAATAACCGCCGACCGCGCCGGCGCCGTAGATGGCAATTTTCATGAGAATTCTCCTGTCTGTGGTGATGAGGAAATTATAACGGAGAATTGCGGGCGGAGCTGTCGGAAGCGGGAGAATCAAAAGAAAAAATAACCACGGAGACACAGAGCGCACGGAGAAGAGGAAAAAAAAGAGAGAAAGAAAGAGAGAATCACATATCACGCCAACCCTCTACGAGGGCAGGCAGCTAACCCTTTCAGGGCAGGCCGCTAGACGCTAAAAGCTAAATGCTAACCCTCAGCGAGGGCAGGTGGCTAAAAACGCTTGACCCATTGCTCGCATAGTTCGTAATCGGTGAAACCGGCCGAGGCGTACAGCGCGCCGGCGCCCTCGGAATACGAGCCGACGTAGGCCAGGGTGGCGCCCAGCCGTTGCAACCGGCGCAATCCCTCAAACATAAGCGCCCTGCCCAGGCCCTTGCGCTGGTGCGCGGGCACCGTGGCGACCGGCTCGAATACGCCGGTGCGGGTCACGTCATCAAACCAGACCGTGCAAAAGGCGGCGCAAGCGCCATCCGGCGCCAGGGCGTTCAGATCCAGGTCGCGGCGGTAGAGCGGCGCGCGCTGGATGTTGCGATACCAGCCCACGTCAGCACGGTTGTCGATGGCATACTGGATGTCATTGGGGTGGAAGGCCAGCCCGGAGGCGTAACAGCGCTCAAGCAATTGCGCCCCGTCGCCCTGCGGCACGATGGTGTAGCCGGGGGGTAGGACGCTCTCGGGGATGGGACCGTCCAGCCTGCGGCGGCGCTGGAATTCGGGCCAGTCGCCGCGCGCATAGCCGCGTTCAAGCAGCAGGCGCTGGCGCAACTCATCGTGCTGGTTGGCCCAAACCGTCAATGCGGGGCGGCCGTCTTCGCCGGGTTTGCCCAGGCGCTGCTCGGCCAGCGCGATCATTTCGGCTTCCAGCTCGGGCATCTTGAAATCGGGATGCACATGCAAAAAGGCCTCGCCGATGCCCTCCGGGGTGAGCACGGCGGCGATGCGTCCTTCGGGCGTTTCCCACAACGTGACTACTTCCTCCAGGCGCAGGTGCTCGATGTTTTCAATGCCGTGCCAGCGCCAGTAATCCCAGCGGATCACGTCCCAGCAGCGCTCGCGCATGCCGTAGAGCGGCAGCACCTCACGCAAAAAGGCGCGGATGCGCCAGTAGTCCTCATCGCCGCGGTAGGGGTGTGCAATCAGTTCCATAGGGGAATAGCCTTTCAGTCGATTGGGATGCTGAAACGATTGTATGCTGCTGGCGCGCGATGAAACCGGTCAGGTAGCCGTTTTACGCGGCAAGGATCAGCCGTGGCCCACGCGGCGGTAGGAATATGCGGTCATGCCCAGCAAGGAAAAATAGGTGATCAGCGTGACCAGCCCGTAGCCTTTGCCGGTCAGGAAGGCATAGCCGATCAGTCCGAATTGGGCCAGGTAAAACAGTAGCAGGTACGGTCCCAGCCAACGCGTTTCGCGGAAGTTGAGCTTGAGCAGCCCGTCCAGGATCCATTGGACCAGCGCGTAGAGCAGCACCGGCAGCAGCAGCAAGGTCCACCAGACGCCGCGCTGCTGAAGCGCGTTAACAATCGCCACGCCCGCCAGCGGCAGGGCCAGCGCCACCGCCGCCCAGCCAAAGCGGTTGCCCAGCGCCGATTTTCTTTGCGCGCGTAGCCAGAACATGAGCAGGCACAGCAGGTTGAATCCGTTGGCGCAAATCACAGCAATCCAATCCGCAGCCCGCAGGGCAGGAAAATATGCGTTCATCGCCGCCTCCACCTCCATCATAGCGCGGCGGGGGAAAGCTGCAACGGTCAACCGGCCAGTTCGTGGATGCGCGCGGCCAGCGCCTGGTTTACCGGGAAGTGCTGCTCCAAAAAGGCCAACACCGCCAGTGCCGACTCGGGGATGTGTTCATACCCCAACAGCATGCCGGGCAGCAACTGCGCCAGGGCCGGGAAGCGCGCCTCGAAACGCCGCTCGCCGGAGAAGGGGTCTTTGCGCGCGGAGCCTTCAACCTCGACCAGACCCGCCAGTTCGACCACGCGGTCGACGGCGTAGCCCTGGATGAAGCGCAGCGCCGAGAGCCGCTCGCCGCGCCGGTAACGGCACAGCCCGACGTACAGGTTGGTGAGCGCTTCACCCAGCAGGTAATCGGTCGATTTTTCGGCCGGCGCGCCGGCGGCGACCTGCGGGATGGCAATGCTTTCGGGTGTTTCCGGGCGCTTCCAGACGACGCGGCCGGGCGCGAAGGGGATGCGCGCCAATTCGGCACGCTCAAAGACGGCAAACTCGCAGAAGATGCCGTCCGCAAATAGAAGCTTGTACCCGTCGACGGTGTTGCGGAAGGCATACACCACCGGCGCGGCCTGTTCCAGCCAGGCCAGGTTGTCAATGTAGTGCGCCTTCCAGTCTTCCTCAACGATGGCGAAGAAATCCAGGTCGGAATATTCGTCCAGGCGGTCGAGCTCCAAGCCGACCGAGCCGAGCCCGATCAGCGCCTCGGCGTGGCCGCTGCTTTCCAACGCGCGTCCAATCGCATCCAGGCGCGCAAGCAGGTTTTCTGGGTTGTTCATGAAATACTCCTTGTTGAATGTTCTGATTGTAGCCAATCCGGGAGGATATTTCCTGAAAATTGGGGCTTGAATTTAAATCAATTCGTGTTATATTGTAAATAACTTTGTAATGCAAAGTAAATCACATTACAAAGGAGGTGAAAATGTCAACTCCGTTTGATTTGCGTCAACTTGAGAAGAAAGCTTTCCGCACCACCTATGAGGACGGCTTGCTGGATATGGACATGGGCGGCATCATTGCCAGCATGAGCGCGCTGGCCTTCCTGTTGGAGGATGATGCGGATCGCTGGGTGAACTTTGGGCTCTTTTTCGTGGGTATGCTTGCCAGCACCCTGCTCTACCAGCTTGGCAAGAAGTTCATCACCCTGCCGCGCATGGGACAGGTGGTTTTTGGCCCCGCGCGAAAACGGCGGGCGGCCACGCTGGCCGGCATCCTGGGCGTTATTGTCGCTCTGCAGGTGTTGATCGTGCTGGGTTCCGTGTTGTTGTGGAAGTATCCAGGGTTGGCTGGTTGGCTGGGATGGAGCGTCGACCAGCCGGATACCGAACGTCTGGTGGTTGCGGTGATCGGCGCGCTGTTCGTCGGCCCAAGCATGACGTTGATGGCCTATTTCACCGACTTCCCGCGCGGATATTACATCGCGGTGATGCTGTCGCTGGCGGTCTTTATGATGATCTGGTTCCGTTCGCCGGTGATCATGCTGGTGATCGCCGGGTTGATCTTCATCCCTGGCATGGTGCTGTTCATCCGCTTCCTGCGCAAATATCCGCTGCCTCCGGCCGAGGTACGCCAATGACGGATGCAAATCAGCCGCCTGATCTTTCCGCGTTGAATGACATCGACCGGCTGGTGCACGAACCCGCCCGCCTGATGCTGATGGCCGTGCTGTATGTAGTCGAGGGCGCTGATTTCACCTTTTTGATGAACCAGACCGGCATGACCTGGGGCAACCTGTCGGCGCACATGAGCAAACTGGAAGAAGCCGGCTACCTGGAGGTGGAAAAGAGCTTCAAGGGGCGCCGGCCCAACACCATGCTGCGGCTCACCTCGCGGGGCCGGGAGGCCTTTCGCGAGTACCGCCGGAAGATGATGGGCGCGTTAGTCGACTTGCCAGAATAAAGCGTTAAATGTCTGCTTCGATCCGTATCCCTACGGTTCAACTGGCAGATAGACGCGCACCGCACCGCTTTCCGAGAGATAGCCAACCTCAAATGAACTGCCTGCCCCGGCAGCGAGCAGTGCGGATATGTCCGTGCGGACGCCGTAGCGGTCTTCCACGTAAACCGCGTGGATATTGTTTTCCCACATCCATTGTTGAAGCTGCTCGGGCGTGGTCAAATCGCCTGGCGCGATCCCGGTTTCCAGACCGTTCAGGCGGGCAGCGATGCCGATAAAGGGGCGCGGAGTGAGGATATTGCCGAAGGGCGGAACCGCTTCCTGTAGATAATGAATGGCTTGCTCCGGTTCAGTTTTACCCAACTGCGGGTAATTGGGAAAAGAATATTGGCCGTACAAAATTATCCCAACACTCAGCATCATCAATAAAGGCGCCAGCGACGGATATTGACCGGCCAGCAGGCGCGGGCGTAGCAGCCAGGTTGCGGAAAATACCACCAAAATCAACAGAGCCGCCATCAAGAAGCCCGGTTTGGCATCCAACAGGCTGTAAAGCGCCAGTGCGAATGCCAGCAGCGTTACGCCCAGACGTTCCCCCGCGCGCGTTTCTGCGCTGAAAACCCAACTGAGCCCGATGGCCGCCAAAATGACGGGCAAAAAACTATCCTGCGGAATGAGATGCCGGGTGAGAAAGCCGAGTGACACGAGCGGCGGCAGCGACCAGCACAGCAGCACGAGCAGAATGCTCCAGTGGCGCCGGCGAATCAACGCATAAACGCCCAGGGCGGCAAAGAAGGCCAGCGCAAAGCCGCGCGTCTTGCCGAAGATCGCAAGATAATTGTCCGGCAGGTTCTTCGCGTTTGCCCAGATGCGTTCGGCGAACGCTGGCGGATTTCGCAGGATTGCGCGCAAGACCGAACCGTTGTTTTCTTGCGCGGTGCCAAAAAGGCGGCGTGACTCTGCGTAAGCCTTTTCCAGGTCACCGCCGGTCAGAACTGCCTGGTTCCATTCGAATGAGTCGTAGGATTTGCCGCCGACACCGAGGTTGATATGTCCCATTACCGCCAGGCTGAGTAGAAGGTAGGCCGCAAAAACAGCTACGGCTGGAAGTGTTCCGGCTGCCAGGAGTTTTATGAATTTGAAATGTTTTCGTCCAATCCACAGCGACAGGACCGCCATCACCCCCACCAACAGCACGGCTTCCACCCGGCAAAGCATGGACAGACCGGTGAATAAAGAGCCCAGGGCGGCGTCCTTCAGCTGGCGCTCGCGGTTGAAGCGCAGCAACCGGGCCAGTCCAAGCAGCGAAAAAACTAGAAACAGCGCGTCGCTCTGATTTTCCAGGATGGGAAAAATGAATGTCGAGCCAAGCAAAATGCCCGCGATCACAGCCGGGTGGGTATGGGGCATGAGCTGGCGGGCCAGGTGAAGCAGGCTCAGGCTGATCGCCACCGTTAAAACAAACCGCCCAATCCAGGCTTCCAGCAGAAACCAATCCGGTGAATTTCCGACCAACAGGTGAATAGGCGCATAGAGGAAGGATACAAGCGGCGCCCAGGCCAGGTCGCGCACCTGCCCATGCAGCAGGTACCAGCCACTCTCAATATATTTGGCTTCGTCGTGCGGGTTGATGGCGGCAAAATCCGGCATCAGCGTCGGCGAGATCAGGATCAGGTTGGTCAACAGGATCAGCAACACGAGCAGGATCTCGCGCGTGCGTGAGGAGAGGGAAAACCTTGACAGTCGGTTGGTGATCATTCCAGCGTTTCCTTTGTGTTTGCGATTATTCAGGTGATCAACCGCGCACCAGGTAATACACACCCACCGCCACGCCGATGCTCACCACCAGCCAGCGCAGCACGGTCGGTTTGATTTTACCGGCCAGCTTGCCGCCCAGCAGGCCGCCGATCAACGCGCACACTGCCATCACCGCCGCCGCCGGCCAGTGCACCTTGCCGGAGAAGATGAAGAAAGCAGCCGCGGCCAGGTTGACCACCAATGAGATGCTTTGCTTGAGCGCGTTGAGCCTGGTGAGCGAGTCGCTCAGGATCAACCCCAGCACGGCCAGCACGATCACGCTCAGCCCGGCGCCGAAGTAGCCGCCGTAAACCGCAGCCAATGCCACAGGCAGCACGCCCCAGGTTTCCACCTTGGAAACATCGGCGCCGTGATGGGCTGCGCGGCGCAACACCCAGTTGCGCAGCGGATCGGAAACGGCCAGCAGCAGCGCGGCCCCAAGGATCAGCCAGGGCACCACGTCGCGGAAGAGGCGTTCGCCGGTGTTGAGTAATAACAGCGCACCGGCGATGCCGCCGATGATCGCTGCGGGAATATACAGCAGGGCGCGTTTCTTTTGCCGGCGGATTTCCTCCCATTGCGCGATTGCGCCGCCCAGGTAGCCGGGGCACAGCGCGACGGTGTTGGTAACGTTGGCCATCACCGCGGGAATGCCGACGGCGGTGAGCATGGGGAAGGTGATCAGCGTGCCGCCGCCGGCCAGCGCGTTAACCGCGCCGGCAAGGATCGCGGACAGGCCGATGAGCAGATAGCTGGTAAGGTCGAGGGTCAAGATGATTTACTCATTCGTTTGGATGATAACCGGCTAAGTATAACGAAGAATTGAGGATTATCGATTATCGATTTGAGATTTCTATAAAAGGTGCAAGGTCGGTGTTCAGCAGGATCCGGCGATTGCCTGGTCTGAGACCAAAAACGCGCCGGTCTCTGACCGGCGCGATCAGATTATCCAGATAGCTCTTCCAGCTTTTGAATCAACTCCGGCAGCAGGCCGATGTGCGCCAGTTCGTGAAAGCCCGGGTTGCCCAGCGGCGATTCGCCGTTCTCGTGCGCCCAGGTGAGCGCGTGCGGAATGTAGACCGCGCTGCCGCCCAGCGCCAGCACGGGCAGGATGTCGGAGCGCAGCGAGTTGCCCACCATGAGGAAACGCTGCGGCGGGATGCCGTGTTGGGCCAGCAGATCAGCGTAGTGCTGCTCGGTCTTGTCGCTGACGATCTCGATGTGCTGGAAGTGGCCCGACAGCCCGGAGCGGCGAACCTTGGATTCCTGGTCGAGCAGGTCGCCCTTGGTGATCAGCATCAGCGGAACCTGCCCCGCCAGCAGGGGGATGACTTCGGCGACGTGCGGCAGAAGTTCGATCGGCGCGGTGAGCATGCGCTTGATCGCGTCGAGGATCACCTGGATCTCCGCGCCGGTGACGCGGCCCTCGGTGAGTTCGATGGCGGTCTCGATCATCGACAGACCGAAGGGTTTGATGCCGTAGCCGAAGTGCTGCATATTGCGCATCTCGGTCTGGAAGAGGCGCTCCTCGATCCAGGCCGGGTCATGATAGGGGGTGAGCAGGTCTTTAAAGATCTGCTCGGTGCGCCGGTAGTTGACCTCGTTCTCCCAAAGCGTGTCGTCGGCGTCGAAAGCGATCATGTCAAAGTGTTTCACGGGTCACTCCTGCAAAGCCCAGTCCACGGCGGCCTCAGCGTGCACGCGCACGGTGTCGAAGAAAGGCACGTTGGGTCGGTCGGACTGCTGGATGAGCAGGCCGATTTCGGTGCAGCCCAAAATGATGCCCTGCGCGCCCTGTTTCACAAGGCCGTCAATAATGCGCAGGTAGGTTTCTTTGGATTGGGGCAAAATCTTGCCGAGCACCAGTTCCTCAAAGATGACGCGGTGGACCTGGCCGCGCTCGGTTTCTGGGGGAATCAGCACTTCGAACCCAAAACGTTCGCGCAGGCGGTCCTTGAGGAAGCCTTCCTCCATGGTGTAGCGCGTGCCCAGCAGGGCCACCTTGCTCAACCCGGCGGCGCGCGCGCGTTCGCCAGCGGCGTCGGCGATGTGCAGCAACGGGATGCCTACGGCAGCCTGCACGGCCGGAGCGGCCTTGTGCATGGTGTTGGCGCAGATCAGTACGCACTCCGCGCCGGCGCGTTCGAGCTGCCGGGCGGCCTGAGCCAGGTCGGCGGCGGCCTCGTCCCAGCGCCCACTGGTCTGTTGCGCTTCGAGCCGGGCGAAGTCGATCGAGATCATCGCGATTTTGGCCGAATGCAGCCCGCCCAACCGGCGGGCGACCTCTTCGTTCAGGATGCGGTAGTATTCCGCCGACGATTCCCAACTCATGCCAGCGATCAAGCCAATGGTTCGCATATGCGCCTCCTGCCGGGAATTATAGCACCCCGGCGGGTCAGATCAACTGCCGCGTGAGCGGGTGGGCGGCCAACGCAGCCGCCAGCCCCAGCGAGAGCGTGAAAAGGATGATCGAAACCAATGGGATGAGCAGCAATGGGGCAGCCTCAACGCGCAGGCCGAATTTGAGCGCCAGGTCGAGGAAGATGGGGTGAACCAGGTAGACGCCGAAGGACAAATTGGCGAGTTTGCGCAGGCGCGCGGCGTGTTTTTCCAGCGCGGTGGATTGCAGGCTCTGGCACCCGCGGAAGGCCGCCAGGGCGGCCAGCGCTACGGGCGGGCTGAAGTATTCAAATGCCAGGTCCCAGCGCAGGCCGCGGCCGGCTGCCAGCAACCCGGCCGCGCCGGCGGCGGTGAGCAGGCTGGCCAGGACGAAGATCGTGGCATAAACGCCAGGCGAATAACGCGGTTTACGCTGCATCAGCCAGCCGCCCAAAATGAAGTAACCCGTGTAGGGGATCCATTGCGTAATGAAGTATGGATCGGGGGTGCCGGTCACGCGCCGCCAGACCACGTCGGCCATGCCGCCAGCCAGAAGGACCACGGCCAGCAGGGGTTGCCAGGCCGGGCGGATGCGCGACAGCAGCCAGGAGATGCCCGGCGCGGCCAGCGACAGGCAGGTGGTCATATAAAGAAACCACAGGTGGTAATAGGCGCGTCCCTGCAGAATAGGCTGCCACAGCGGTGTGAAATCGATGGAACGCTGGTTGAGGAAAATCCACAGGATGTAAAAAACCGTCCAGAAGAGCAGCGGCAGCAGGATGCGCCGGGCGCGTTTGCGGTAGAAGGTGCGCGGGTCGGCGTGCAGCGGGCGGTCAAGCAGCAGCGCGCCACTGAGCAGCACGAAGGCCGGCACACTCCAGCGGCTGAAAGCGGCCAGCAGGTCGGCAATCAGCCAGCCGGGGCGCTCGAGCGCGGCCCCCGGTATGACGGCAACCGCGCTGACGTGCAGCCAGATCACGGCAAAGATGGCGGCGACGCGTAGCAGGTCAAGGGCGGAATTGCGCTGCATGTGACTCCTGGAATGGGGTGATTATACGCGTGATCGCCTGGCAGGTGTTTGCTTTGGATTTGCGCTGGACGGCAAATTACGTTTTAATGATAATAAGCTTTGTTTGTCAACCTTCGCATCAACCAGAGGTCGTGAGATGCCCGATTGCGATGTTTTGATCCTGGCGGACTACTTCTGCGATATTGTCATCACCGGGCTGCCTGAGCCGCCCCGCCTGGGCGCGGACCTGTTTGGCGAGGGTATGGATATCGTGCCCGGCGGCGCGTACATCCTGGCGACGGCCATGCACCGGCTGGGTGTGCGCGCGCGCTGGATGGCGCGCCTGGGCAACGACCTGTTCAGCCGCTTCATCCACGAAGAGGCCCAACGCGAAGGCCTGGATACCTCGCTGTTCCAGTTTTACGATCGCCCGCTGCGCAGCGTGAGCATTGCCTTTTCTTTTGTTCACGACCGCGGGTTCATCAGCTACATGGATCCCTTCCCGGAATCGTTCGCCGAAGGGGTGATTGCGGCGCAGAAGCCGCGCTGGGTGATCAATGCACCCTTTGACGGTTCGCCGGAAGCGTACCGTTTTGTCGATTTCATCCATCTAAACGGCGGCAAGGTGTACACCGATTGCCAGTACACCACGGCCACGCTGGATGACCCTGGCTTGACCGGTCTGCTGCGCAAGGTGGATATCTTTGCGCCCAAC
The DNA here is from genome assembly GCA_026645875.1 of Longilinea sp. GTDB lineage: Bacteria > Chloroflexota > Anaerolineae > Anaerolineales > Anaerolineaceae > Longilinea. Next base: position 10,184 of record JAPKMQ010000027.1, on the reverse strand, counting down.
CAGAGCGAGGCCTGCCAGTTGACCGGCGAGGAGGATCCGGCACGCGCGGCGGCACGGCTGGCGGAGTTTTGCCCGCTGGTGATCGTCAAGGCGGGCAAGGACGGCGCCTTTGCCCAGGCCTGGCGGCAGACCTGGCACTCGCCCGCGCTGGACGTGCAGGTGGTGGATACCACCGGGGCAGGCGATTCGTTCAACGCCGGATTCCTGGCGGCGCACCTGCGCGGCGAGCCAATTGAGACCTGCCTGCGTTATGGCAACATCTGCGGCGGGCTTTCAACCACCCAACGCGGCGGCACGGCAGCCGCACCGACGCTGGCGGAGCTGGAGAAGTATTTGGAAAGATAAAAAGAAGAGAACCACAGAGACACAGAGAGCACTGAGTTTTAAGAAATTTTGAGATAGAAAATTGAATAATGGGAAATAGTCTTTTTTCCTCAATCCTTATTCAGCTTCTCTGTGTCCTTTGAGTCTCTGTGGTTATCCTCTCTTTCAGGAGCTCAATTTATGAAACTGACATTAATCGGCGGGGGCGGCGTGCGGTCGCCATTGTTTGTGATGACCCTGCTGCGCTGGCAGCAACGCCTGGGCGTGACTGAGTTATGCCTGATGGACATCGACGAGCGCAAGCTGGAGCTGTTTGGCGGACTGTGCCGCGAGCTGGTGAACCGCGCCGGCAAGCCTTTCACCATCACTGCCACCAGCGACGCGCGCGAAGCGCTGACCGGTGCCCGGCACGTGGTCACCACCATCCGCGCGGGCTTTGAGCAAGGCCGCGCCACCGACGAGCGCATCGCGCTGCGCCACGGTGTGTTGGGCCAGGAAACAACCGGGCCGGGCGGTTTTGCCATGGCACTGCGCAGCATCCCGGCCATCCTGGGTTATGCCGAATTGCTGCGTGAGGTGAGCCCCGGCGCGTGGATGTACAACTTCACCAACCCGGCCGGGCTGGTTACGCAGGCGCTGCGCGAGGCAGGTTATGAGCGCACCATTGGCATCTGCGACGGCGCCAACGGTGGGCAGGGGGCCATCGCCCATTGGGCCGGTGTTCAGCACCAGCGCGTGCGGGCCGAGGTGTTTGGCTTGAACCACCTTTCCTGGTGCCGGCGCGCCTGGATCGACGGCGAGAACGTGATGCCGCGCGCAATCGCGGACGACCGCTTTTTACGTGACCATCAGGGCTTGTTCGCGCCTGAACTGGTGCGCCGGGCCGGCATGCACCTGAATGAGTATCTCTACTATTACTATTACGCCGAGCAGGCCGTGGCCGCCATCAGCGCCGAACGTTTGACGCGCGGCGAAGAGATCGTTGCGCTCAACCGGCAGTTGATCGAGCAGCTCGAGGAAATCGGCGTGCGGCGCAACCCGGAGCGCGCCCTGCGCGCCTTTTTTGGCTATGAACACCGCCGTGGTGCCACCTATATGCATTATGCCCGCGCCGCGGACGATGGGGAGAATGTTGTGGAGGCGGACCGGGAGCAGCTCTTTGACGCCGATATTCCCGCCGAGGGCGGCGAGGGCTACGCCGGCGTGGCGCTCTCGATCATTGAGGCGCTGGAGAAGGACAAGCCGCTCTACACCGCGTTGAATGTGCCCAACGAGGGCGCGATTGCCGGCATGGCGGCGGACGACGTGGTGGAGGTGAGCTGCCGGGTGGACGGCAGCGGCGTGCACCCGCAGCCGGCCGGCGAGGTGCCCGCGCCGCAACTTGGCCTGATGAAGTCTGTCAAGCTCTACGAAAGGCTGACTGTGCAGGCCGTCAGCGAACGTTCGCGCGAGCTGGCTGTCGAAGCGCTCATGGCGCACCCGTTGGTGATTTCGTATTCGCGCGCCAAGCCGCTGGTGGATGAATTTCTAATGGTGCACCGGGATACCGTGGGCGATTGGCAGCCGTAAGCGGTCTGGAGCTGGTTTTGATCGGCAAAACGGCCGAATTTTATCCGAGTATCATCCTATAATTATCACATATTACACATTGAAAAACCGTTCAAGAATGAGTATGCTTGTGCTTGAATACGGTTTGATCCCCCCTTTGCAAACAAGTTGTGATTCACCCTCAACCTGGCCGGTAGGGCACGGTTGACCCAGGCTGGCGCACCAAGAAGGGAGATGAACATGGTTATGGCATTGGATAATATTCTGGCAGTGATTCTGGGCGGCGGGCGCGGCAGCCGGTTGTTTCCGCTGACCAAGATGCGCTCCAAACCGGCGGTACCTATGGCTGGCAAGTATCGCCTGATCGACATCCCGATCAGCAACTGCATCAACTCGGGTATTTACCGCATCGCGGTCCTGACGCAGTTTAACTCGGTCAGCCTGCACCGGCATATCACCCGCACCTACCAGTTCGACACCTTCCATGCCGGCTGGGTGCAGATCTGGGCAGCCGAACAGACCATGAGCCACGCGGAATGGTACCAGGGCACCGCGGATGCCGTCCGCAAGCAGCTCAACGAAATTCGCACGACTGCCGCGGAATACACGTTGATCCTGGCGGGCGATCACCTGTACCGCATGGATTACGCGGCCATGGCCAAATTCCACTTTGACCTGGATGCTGACATCACCGTGGCGGTGCAGCCGGTGCCGCGCGATGAGGCGTCGCGCCTGGGTTTGCTCAAACGCGGCGAGAATTTCCGCATCACCCGTTTTGCCGAAAAACCCAAAGACCCCGCCGTGTTGGAAGAAATGGTCAGCCTGAAGGATAAGAAGCGGCCGTTCCTGGGGTCAATGGGCATATACCTGTTCAGAACCGATGTGCTCTTCAAGATGCTGGAAGGCACCGCCTACACCGATTTTGGCGGCGAGATCATCCCCAAGGCGATTGAAGAGTATAAAGTGGTCGGCTATGATTTCGACGACTATTGGGCCGATATTGGAACGATTCGCTCTTTCTACGATACCAACCTGGCGCTGGCCTCGCCCAACCCGCCGTTTGATTTTTATGATCCCAAACGGCCTATTTATTCGCATCCGCGCTATTTGCCGGGCACCATCATTCACGATAGCAAGCTCGAAGATGTGCTGCTTTCGGAAGGCTGCTGCATTGAAGATGCCGAACTGCGCAATTGCGTGGTGGGCGTGCGCGCCCAGATCCGCGCCGGCGTGAAGTTGAGTAACACCATCCTGATGGGCGCGGACTACTATGACGACAAAAGCTGCGCCCCCAGTCCAGAAAGCGGGCAGATCCCGATTGGCATTGGCGAGGGTTCCGTGATTGACGGCGCCATTATCGACAAGAACGCGCGCATCGGGCGCGGCGTGACCATCAAACCCTTCCCGCGTGACAGCAAGGATGTGGATGGCAATAATTGGTTTGTGCGCGATGGGGTAGTGGTGATTCCCAAAAGCGCGACCATTCCGCCGGGCACCGTGATCAGCCCTGAGATTGCAGAACAAATGGATTAATTCCGGAAAAACCGGGCAGGCAGGACGACCTGCCCGAACTTTGTATCGAGGAGAAGTTGCTTATGACACTCAAAGAAAGCGAAAAGCCTGCGCCTGCCGCGCCAGATATGGAGATTACCTGGCACGCCATGAGCGCAGACCAGGTGGTGGACCAGCTTCAGGTGCCCCTGCAAAATGGGTTGACCTCTGAAGAAGCCGCCCGCCGCCTGGGAAAGTATGGTCCCAACCAGTTGCAGGAAGCTCCCCGTCGAAGCTTCATCATGTTGGTGTTGGACCAACTGAAGAGCCTGGTCATCATCCTGCTGATCATTGCCTCTGTCATTTCAGCTCTGCTCGGCGAAACGGTTGACGCGATTGCCATCATTTCAATCGTGATCCTCAACGCCGTGCTGGGCGTTGTACAGGAAAGCCGCGCCGAACAGGCGTTGGCCGCACTGAAGAAGCTGGCCGCGCCTGAAGCCCAGGTGCTGCGCGACGGGCACCGCACTTCGATTCCCGCGCGCGACCTGGTGCCCGGCGATGTGGTTTTCCTGGAAGCCGGCAACTTCATCCCGGCCGACATCCGCTTGCTGGAAGCGGTCAACCTGAAGGTCGAAGAGGCCGCGCTGACGGGTGAATCGACCGCGGTGCAGAAGAACGCCGCGGCCGTGCTGCTGCCGGATGCGCCGCTGGGCGACCGCAAGAACACCGTCTTTATGGGCACGGTGGTTTCGTACGGGCGCGGGCACGGCGTGGTGGCTTCCACCGGCATGCACACCCAGCTCGGCCTGATTGCCACCATGCTGGCGACGGTTGAGCAGGAAGAAACGCCGCTGCAGAAACGCCTGGATGACCTGGGCAAGACGCTGGTTTACGGTTCGTTGATCGTTGTGACCCTGGTCTTCATCATTGGCTTCATCCGCGCGCTGGATACCATCGGCGGCTGGTCGCAGATTTTTACTGAACACGGTTTGCAAGAGATTGTCGATCTGTTCATGATCGCGGTCAGCCTGGCGATTGCCGCCGTGCCCGAAGGCCTGCCGGCGGTGGTGACCATCAGCCTGGCGCTGGGCATGCAGGAAATGGTGCGCCGCCACGCGCTCATCCGCCGGCTCTCGTCGGTGGAAACGCTTGGCTCGGCCACGGTGATCTGCTCGGATAAGACCGGCACGCTGACCCAAAATGCCATGACCGTCACGCGCATCTGGGTGGACGGGCACTTCATTGACATTTCCGGCACCGGATACAAGCCCGAAGGCGAGTTCTTCTACGAGGGCAAGAAGATCAACATGCGCGACTATCCCGGCGCCCTGACCGCGCTGTGGATTGGCACGTTGAACAACGATGCCCAGTTGGATCAATATACCTCCGAGGATGGCGAGATCACCCACCGCATCGTCGGCGACCCGACCGAGGGTTCGATCCTGGTGGCGGCGGCCAAGGCCGGACTGTTGACCGAAACCATGCACTCGGCTTTCCCGCGCTCGGGTGAAATCCCGTTTGACTCCGTGCGCAAGCGCATGGTCACCGTTCACACGCTGGTCGATCCGCGCTTGGAAATCGCGCCTTCGGCAGTAGCCGGACGGACCGAGCAGTACGCCATTGCCGTCAAGGGCGCGCCGGATGTGGTGCTTGGTCTGTGCACCCACTACCTGGATATTGACGATCAGTCGGTCAAGCCGCTGGACGAAGTTGCCCGGCAGACGATCCTGGCCGCCAATGATGAACTCACCAAGGATGCGCTGCGTGTGCTGGGTGTGGCCTACCGCGTGATTTCGGCGATGCCCGACTCGGAAGATCACGATGAATTGGAAAAGGATTTGATCTATGCCGGCCTGATCGGCATGATCGATCCGGCCCGCGCTGAGGTCAAACCGGCGTTGCTGAACGCTCGCGGTGCTGGCATCCGCACCATCATGATCACGGGCGATTATCCCAACACGGCCCGCGCCATCGCCCAATCGATCAGCCTGCTGCGCCCGGGTCACCAGGTGCGAACCGGTGCCGAACTGAACGAACTGAGCGATGAGCAAATGCGCGAGGTGGTCAAGAACACCGACGTGTTTGCCCGTGTGTCGCCCGAGCACAAGATGCGCATCGTGGATGCGCTGCGCGCCAACGATGAGGTGGTGGCCATGACCGGCGACGGTGTCAACGATGCCCCGGCCATCAAGCGCGCCGACATCGGCGTGGCGATGGGCATCACTGGCACCGACGTGGCCAAAGAGACCGCTGACATGGTGCTGACGGATGACAACTACGCCACCATCGTCTCGGCCGTCGAGCAGGGCCGCGTCATTTACGCCAACATCCGCAAGTTCGTCTTCTTCCTGCTCTCCTCCAACGTGGCCGAGATCATGATCATCTTCCTGGCTACGCTGGCCGGGCTGCCCACTCCCCTGACGGCCATCCAACTGCTGTGGCTGAACCTGCTCACCGACGGCGCCCCGGCGCTGGCCCTGGCGATGGAAAAGGGCGACCCGGACACCATGCAGCAAAAGCCGCGCGCCAAGACCGAACCGATCATCAACAAGACCATGGGCATCGGTATCATCGTGCAGACGATTGCGCAGACCGGCGCCGTGTTGACCGCCTTCCTGATCGGCCTGGCCTGGCACCTGGAAGCCGGCGCGGTGGTTCCCGAGGGCATGAGCACCTTCGCCTACCTGTTCCAGCACAACTGGAACGGGGTGGACGTACAGACCGCCGAAACGATGGCCTTCATGACGCTGTCGCTGTGCGAGCTCTTCCGCGCCTACACGGTCCGCTCGGAGCGTGCCTCGATCTTCAAGCTGGGCGTGTTTTCCAACCGGTGGATGCAGTACGCGGTGGGCCTGTCCATCCTGCTGCTGATCCTGGTGGTGACCATCCCCTTCCTGCAGCCGATCTTCAACACCCACAACCCGACCGCGACAGAATGGGCGATCGTGTTTGGCCTGGCGATCATTCCAGCAATCTGCGAAGAAATTACCAAGTTCTTCCTGCGCCGCGCCGACGCCAAAGAACGCGCTGCCCGCTTGGACGCTGAATAACAGCGGTTTTGCCGCCTTGCACTACGATGGGGCCGGTCTCAGACCGGCCCCAATTTTGTTTTTCAGTTTTGACCGTCTGATCAAGGAGTGTGGGTCGGAGACCGGGGAAACCAGAGATGTTCGGGTCAGGGATCCGAACCATCAAAGCCACTCCCATCACAGGCCATCCGCCGGGGTTGCACAGGCCGTTGATCGGATGTGTGGGGAGTGGTAGAATCGAAAATAGGAGCGGAAGAATGCGCCGCCTTGCCGGGAATGGTTCCCCGCAGGGTTTCACTTATTTTGTTCGGGAGGAATGAATGGATCAGCAGGTAGCGACCTTTGCGGTGAAATCGGGCCTGGCTCAAATGCTCAAGGGCGGCGTGATTATGGACGTGGTCACGCCCGAACACGCGCGCATCGCCGAAGATGCCGGCGCGTGCGCCGTGATGGCGCTGGAACGTGTCCCGGCTGATATCCGCGCCAACGGCGGCGTGGCGCGCATGAGCGACCCCGATTTGATCGAGCGCATTATGGCCACCGTTTCCATCCCGGTGATGGCCAAGTGCCGCATTGGTCATTTTGTCGAGGCGCAGATCCTTGAGGCCATTGGCGTGGATTACATCGACGAATCCGAGGTGCTGACCCCGGCGGACGAGGCGCACCATATCAACAAGCATGCCTTCAAGGTGCCGTTTGTATGCGGCTGCCGCAACCTGGGCGAGGCGCTGCGGCGCGTCGGCGAAGGCGCGGCCATGATCCGCACCAAGGGCGAGGCCGGCACTGGCGACGTGGTTGAAGCCGTGCGCCACGCGCGCACCGTGATGGGCCAGATTCGCCACCTGCAGACCCTGCCCGACGAAGAGCTGATGGCTTTCGCCAAGGAAAACGGCGCACCCTATGAGCTGGTGGTGGAAACCAAACGCCTGGGCCGGCTGCCGGTGGTCAACTTTGCAGCGGGCGGCGTGGCCACACCGGCGGATGCTGCCCTGATGATGCAGCTTGGCGTGGACGGCGTTTTTGTCGGTTCGGGCATCTTCAAATCCGGCGACCCGGCCAAACGCGCCGCGGCGATTGTCAAAGCCGTGACGCACTACAACGACCCCGCGGTGTTGGCCGAGATCAGCCGCAATTTGGGCGAAGCCATGGTTGGCCGCAACGTGACCAGCATCCCCGAAAACGAGCTGCTGGCCGGACGGGGCTGGTAAAAAGCATGCGGATTGGCGTACTCGCGCTGCAAGGCGCGTTCCACGAACACCAGGTGATGCTGGAGCGCCTGGGCGCCGAGGTGCGCCAGGTGCGCCTGCCCGCTCACCTGGACGGACTGGACGGGCTGATCATCCCCGGCGGCGAGTCGACCACCATCGGCAAGCTGGCGGTGGATTTTGGCCTGATGGAGCCGATGAAGGCCTTCGCGGTGGAACACGCGCTGTGGGGCACCTGCGCGGGCGCCATTTTTATGGCGCGCGAGGTGGGCCGCCCGCAGCCGCTGCTGGGATTGATGGACATTGTCATTGAGCGCAACGCGTTTGGCCGCCAGGTGGCCAGCTTTGAGACCGACCTGGACGTGCCCGCGTTGCGGCATTTGAACGGAGGCGGAAAAGCCTATCACGCCGTGTTCATCCGCGCGCCGCTCATCGAGGCGGTGCGGGGGACGGCCCAGGCGCTGGTCGCGCTGCCCGACGGGCGCATTGTGGCCGCCCGCCAGGGCCGCTGGCTGGCAACGTCGTTCCACCCGGAGCTGACGCGGGACGACCGCTTTCACCGCTATTTTCTGGAGATGGTGCAATCGAAATCCGAGCGCTAGATTGGTCTGATTTGCCGGCGGTTTTTCGCCACCGCAACCAGGTGCTGTACCTGGACAGCGCGCTGCGCCTGACGCACGGCAGTCCGTTCACCCTGGCTGGCATGCTCACGCGGCTGCGCCCGTCCAATGAATTCTTTACGGCGGTCGCGCCGGCTGAAAATGGCGCCGGGACGCTGATTGGCCAGGTGAGTTACCGCGGCGGTGAGAAATGCGCCCGCCTGACCTACCTGTTGCCGTTGAACGAAATTTCCTCGCCAACACTGCCCGCGCTGATGGAAGCGTTGGCCTGGCAGGCCGGCGATTGGGGCGCGTTTCACCTGCTGGCCGAGGTGGACGAGCGCAGCCCGGCCTTTGAAGGCCTGCGCGCGGCCGGTTTTTCCACCTATGCCCGCCAGCGCGTCTGGCGGCTGGACGCGCCGCTCTCGGCGCTGCCCGCGGCTAATCATTGGCGCGCGGCGGCCAGCGTGGACGAGCAGGCGGTACGAAACCTGCACGCACAGGTGATGCCGCCGCTGGTGCAGGCCGCCGAACCGCTGCATTTGCGCCTTTCCCACGGCCTGGTGTTTTACCAGAAGGATGAGCTGGCTGCCTATGTGGAAGCCTCCAGCGGACCGGCGGGCATTTTTATACGGCCGTTGATCCACCCGGACGTGGAAGCGACCCCCGCGCTGCTGGCCAGCTTGATTGCCCGCCTGCGCCCGGCGCCCAACCGCCCGGTGTACGCGGCGGTGCGTTCGTATGAGGCCTGGCTCGAGCCGCTGCTCGAAGATCTGGGCGCCAGCGTGGGACCCCGGCAGGCGCTGCTGGTGCGCCACCTGGCCAACGCCGTCCGCGTGATGCAGGCCCTGCCGCGCCTGAACATGCTGGAAGGACGCGCTGAACCAGGCGCGCCGATCGCCCGCAGCATGCAGGCCAACGGCGAAAAGCCCTCCTCCGCTTCCTACAAAACTCAGGAGTCATGATCGAACCTATGACACAACGCAGAATTACCGACGATTTACATGCGCTGCTTGGCGTTTTGCCTGCGCTGATCGCCGACGCGGTGATTCAAGCCAATAACAGCGATAACCTGCTCGAAATCATCCTGGACCTGGGGCGCAAGCCGATGGCGCGTTTTGTGGACGGCGAAATTGAGCTGCTCTCCAACGAAGTGACCCGCGATGAGATCGACTACGTCGTCTCGCGCATCGGCGAGGTGGACGCGGACAACCGCGCCGGCCTGGAGCGCACGCTGCACCGCATTTCGGCCATCCGCAACCGGCGCGGGCACATCGTGGGGCTCACCTGCCGGGTGGGGCGCGCCGTTTATGGCACCATCGATATCATCCAGGACCTGGTGGAATCGGGCAAGAGCATATTGCTGCTGGGCAAGCCCGGCATTGGCAAGACCACCATGCTGCGCGAATCGGCGCGCATTCTGGCTGAGAGCAAGCGCACCATCATCGTCGATACTTCCAACGAAATCGGCGGCGACGGCGACGTGCCGCACCCGGCGGTGGGCCGTGCCCGGCGCATGCAGGTGGCCAAGCCCTCGCTGCAGCACGAGGTGATGATTGAGGCGGTGGAAAACCATAACCCCGAGGTGATCGTCATCGATGAGATCGGACGCGAGCTTGAAGCGCTGGCCGCGCGCACCATCGCCGAGCGCGGGGTGCAACTGGTGGCCACCGCGCACGGGCGCACGCTGGAAAATTTGCTGCTTAACCCCACGCTCTCTGACCTGGTGGGCGGTATCGAATCGGTGACGCTTTCAGACGAGGAAGCGCGCCGGCGCGGTACGCAAAAGACCGTGCTGGAACGGCGCTCGCCGCCGACCTTTGATATGCTGGTGGAGATCCAGGAGCGCGACCGCATGGCGGTTCACGCGGACGTGGCCGCGGCGGTGGACTCGCTGCTGCGCGGCTACCCGCTGGCCCCCGAGATTCGCACGCGCTCGGAGGACGGCGAGATCAAGATTGAAAAACCCGCGCCCACGCAGGCTG
>JAPKMQ010000279.1 GCA_026645875.1 Longilinea sp. | reverse complement strand
CCGCGCGTTTGGCCTGGCCGAGCGGTTCGCTGAATTGCTCTTCAATCACCTGCGCGGTGGGCAGGTTGAGACCCACTTTTGGCCCGGCTACCAGAATGAAGATGACCGCGCCAACCATCAGGAGGGCGATCAGGCCGCTGACAAGCGTGGAACGCCGGCCGAACAGGATTTCGAGGCCAAGCGCCACCAGCAGCAACGGCCATAGTGCGGCGAGCGCGGCCAGGTTGGCGGTGGTGATGATGTTCAGGTTGGCCATTAGTAAAATGACGCCAATGCCGATCAGGACGACCGGCCAAAACAGGGAACGCTGACGGGGACTTTCAGGGGTATTCATGGCTTTCTCCTGCAAAGGGTTGAAAGATTGCAACCCTTCTTAATAAGAAGTATAAAGAATTGGGTGAGGGGATTCAATCCCGGGAACTGGATTGCCCTGGCGTGCGTCCTAGCTATGTAGATATACGCGCCGCCGGAACGAAAGTTGCGCTGTCCGGCGCGTCCGGCGGCCGGTATCACGGGAGGAGAAGCCATGAAAGCGAGGAGATTTCCGCTTTGGGCCGGGTTGCTGCTGGCTGCCCTTGTGTTGGGCGGGCTGGCGGGCCTGGCCGTTTTTTATGCCCGTTTGCCAGAAAACCTGAGCCAGCACGAAACGCTGGTGCTGGGCCAGTCGCGTTGGGCGCCGGGGAGCGAGGCGCTGGTGCGCGTGCTGGTGCGCGACAGTAGCAATGGGCAGCCGCTGGCCAATGCCAGCGTGGAGGCGCAGTTGACACCTGCGGGCGGGGCGGTTTTCAGCGGCGCCACCGATGAGACCGGCACGGCCCTGGTGCGGTTGAAGATCCCCGCGGACGCCGCCGCGGACCAGACCCTGGTGGTGAACACACAATCGCCGCTGGGTTCGGATCGGGTGGAACGGCCGATCACGGTCGAGCGCGACTTCAAACTGCTGCTTTCCACCGACAAGCCCATCTACCAACCCGGGCAGGAGATTCACCTGCGCGTGCTGGCGTTGAGCGCGTTTGACCTGACCCCGGCGGCCGGACAGGAAATGGAAGTGATCATTGCTGACGGCAAGGGCAACAAGGTCTTCCGCCAGAAGGTGACCAGCAGCGAGTACGGCGCCGCCTGGACCGATTTTCAACTGGCCAGCGAGGTGAACACCGGCGCCTACAAGATCAGCGCGGTGCTGGGCAACGCCAGCTCGGAAAAGACCGTCACGGTCGAGCATTACGTGCTGCCCAAGTTCGAAGTGACGCTGGAAACGGAGCGTGCGTATTACCGGCCCGGTGATGTGGTGCGCGGCACGCTGCTGGCGCGCTACTTCTTCGGCAAGCCGGTGGCTGATAGCAGCGTGCGCATTGAAGGCGCCACCTTCGATGTGCAGCGCAACCTGGAGCTGACCCTGGACGGCCAGACCGACGCAGACGGGCAGTATGCCTTTGAGTTCACTCTGCCTGCCTATATCGCCGGTAGTGATCTGGATAACGGGCTGGGCACGTTCTACGTGCAGGCCATGGTGACCGACCAGACCAATCACGTCGAGGTCAGCAATCTCAGTCTGCCGGTGGCGGCGCGCACGATCATTATTGAAGCCGTGCCCGAAAGCGGCGTGCTCCGGCCGGGGGTGGAGAACCTGCTCTATGTAATGACCAGCTACCCGGACGGCAGCCCTGTGGACTGCGACTTGAACGTCACGTTGAATGATGGCGCGGTCGTTACCCAGGCGCAGACCGGCGAGTTTGGCGTGGCTGAACTGCTCTTTACACCGAATAATCCATACCAGATGATTCAGGTCAATGCGCGTGATTCGGCCGGTAACCAGGCTGACGCGGCGTTTTCGTTTCAGGCCGACTGGCAGCAGGAGACAGTGCTGCTGCGCCCTGACCGCCCGGTTTACCGGGTGGGCGATACGATGAACCTGACCGTGCTGGCCACGGCGCAGCAGGGCAGCGTCTATTTGGACATCATCCGGGCCGGGCAGACGGTTTCGACGCGCAGCCTGGAACTGACCGATGGACGCGCGGAAGCTGCCGTGGACCTGACGCCGGATCTCTACGGCACGCTGGAACTTCATGCCTACAAGATCCTGACTTCGGGTTCGATTGTGCGCGATACGCGCCTGGTGGCGGTGGAAAACCGCCAGGATCTGGCGGTCAACATCCTTACCGGGCAGCAGAGCTACCTTCCGGGCGAGACCGCCGGGCTGGACGTGCGCGTGGAGGCCGCCGATCAACAGGGCGTGCAGGCCGCACTGGGGCTGGCCATTGTGGACGAGTCGGTCTTCGCACTGGCCGAGCAGGACCCCGGCTTTGCCAAACTTTACTTCCTGCTCGAATCTCAACTACTGGAACCGAAATACGATCTGCACGGCTTTAGCGTGCCCGAGATGATGATCGGGATCCCATCGAACAACCCCGAATTTAAACGCGCGCTGGATCAGACCGGGCAAGCGGCGTTGGCGGCTGCCGCGCCGGCCGCTCAGGCGTTCAGTTTACAGGTCAACACGCGCGCCGAACATGAAAAAGAAGCCAACACGCTGCGCACGCGCTTCTTCGACGGCTTGAGCCTGGCCCTGTTCGTGGGCTGGGTGGCGCTGGCCGGCGTGATCGTCTTCATCAACGGGCGCAAATTGCACCGAGAAGGCCGCCTGGGTCGCAGCCTGCTGGTGCTGGCGGGCTTTTTGGTAGTGCTGGCTGTGCTTTTCATGGTCATCCCATTGGGCGAACGCGGGCGCTGGGTGAATACCATCCTGGACCGCCTGGCGGTGGTCTTTGAATTGCTTGTCCGCGGGGGCGGCGGCATCCTGATGGGTGCTGCGGCGCTGGCCGGCTTGATCGGGTTGATCGTTGCAGCCGCGCGCAGCAAAGATGCCAGCCTGGGCTGGTCGTTGGGCGGGGTGGCGCTGTGGTTGGGTTTGATCGTTGCCATCGGCGTTTCGCTGCAATTCATCCGCATCACCTCCAACAACGACTGGTTTGCCGCTTTGCTGATCATCACCGTTGTTTGCGTTCTGCTGATTCCGCTGGTATTCCTGACGCGCGCGGCCGGCTTTGTGCTGGCCC
>JAPKMQ010000278.1 GCA_026645875.1 Longilinea sp. | reverse complement strand
GCCGCCTGGGCCGAACTGGCTGAAAGTTAATCATTTTTTAAGGTAATAACAGCTTCTTTCTTGACAAAATCTAGCTATAATAATAATTAGTGGAATATTAATAGATAGCATTCAGGGTCTATATTTGTTCCGCAGCTTGTTCATCCAATCCAATTTTCATTCAATTGCTCATCCGCATAACCACCCGTTTCGTGAAACCGCAATAACAACCCAGTCGCACTGAAATACATTGTGGGGTTATTTGTATAACCACAGAAATCCACCTTGACGGTTCGCATACCTGGACGAAAATAGCCATCCGGCGCTGTTGCCTGGGTGTTCTTTATTGGTTTTGATTGACTGGCATTTTTCCATCTGTATCTGTAAGAATTGATCCACCTAACCCAATCAAGGAGAACAAACGATGTCTACTGCAAAGAAATGGCAATTCCTGTTCTCGGTGATGGTGCTGCTCGGCCTGGCATTCAGCCTGGCCGCCCCCATGGGGGTTCAGGCGAAGGCCCCCGTGCAGGAGAGCAGCACGCTCAAACCCACCGTGACGTACGCCGAACGGGCGGATGTGTTGCCTGCGCTGCGGGATGTGGCGCAGGACTACACCGCCGAACCGGCGGAGGGCGGCGAGCAGCCCATGCTGCAACTGCCCAAGTCATTGACGGGTAAAACCTCCGTCTGGGCGGACGGCGCGCTGCAGAATGCGCCCGTCACTGGCCAGATGCCGGCCATGCAGGCCAACTTCGACGGCATCAATAACATTGCCGGCGTCGCGCCGCCCGATACCGAAGGCGACATGGGTTTTGACCCCGCCACCGGTACCAAGTACTACTTCCAGTGGGTCAACCTGCACATCCAGGTGTGGGATGTGGATGACCCGGCTGCCCCGGTGAGCGTGCTCGGTCCCATTGCCGGTAACGCCATCTGGAGCGGTTTTGGCGGCGCCTGTGCATCCAACAATGACGGCGACCCGATTGTGCTGTATGACGAACTGGCGCATCGCTGGTTCATCAGCCAGTTCTCGGTCAGCGGTCCCTACTACAACTGCATCGCGGTCTCGCAATCCGGCGACCCGACCGGCGCCTGGTACCGCTATGCCTTCCTGTACTCGAACACGAAGATGAACGACTACCCCAAGTACGGCATCTGGCCGGACGGCTATTACATGACCGTCAACCAGTTCACCGGCGGTTCCTCCTGGGGTGGGGCCGGCGCGGCCGTGTATGAACGCGACGCGCTGCTGGCCGGCAATCCGGCCGCCCGCCAGATCGTCTTCGATCTGTACAGCGTCAACTCCAACTTTGGCGGCATGCTGCCCGCCGACTTTGAGGGCACCCCGCCCCCGGCTGGCACGCCCAACTTCTTTGCCGAAGTGGACGACACCACCTTCCTGGGCGATCCGCAGGACAGCATGCGTCTCTGGCAATTCCACGTGGATTGGGCCACCCCGGCCAACTCCACCTTTGGTCTGAGCGGCCTGCCCAATCAGACCCTGACGGTGGCAGACTTCACGCCGCTGTGCCTCAGCACGCGCGACTGCGTTCCGCAGCCCGGTACGCAGAAACTGGATGCCATCGGCGACCGGCTGATGTACCGGCTGGCGTACCGCGTGATGGATGACGGCACGCAGATGATGGCCGTCAACCACACCGTGGATGCCGGCAGCGCGCGCGCAGGCGTGCGCTGGTACCAGCTCAGCGCGCCCGCGGCCAGCACGTCCTTCACGCTCGACCAGCAGGGCACCTTTGCTGGCGCCAACCCCGCCAGCGACACCAACCATCGTTGGATGGGCTCCATCGGCATCGACCGCATGGGCAACCTGGCGCTGGGCTACTCGGTTTCCAGCAGCTCGGTCTACCCGTCGGTGGGCCTGGTGGGCCGCCTGGTGAGCGACCCGGCCAACACCCTGCCGCAGGCTGAAGCCATCGTCTTCAGCGGCACGGCGTCGCAGAGCGGCGTCAACCGCTGGGGCGATTACTCCTCCATGAGCATCGACCCGCAGGACGGCTGCACCTTCTGGTACACAACGGAATACAGCAGCGGTAGCTGGGACTGGCGCACGCGTATCGTGTCGTTCCGCTTCCCCACCTGCACCGACCAGCCGACCGGCGTTTTGAGCGGCACGGTGACCAATTCGGTCACGGACCTGCCAATCGAAGGTGCGCATGTGACCGTGGGTCTGTACGGCGCGGTGACCGGCGCGAACGGCGCATACTCCATCCAGATCCCGGCCGGCACGTATGACGTTGACTTCTCGGCCTACGCCTATCTGCCGGAGAGCGTCACCGGGGTGAATGTGACCGTGGATGCCACTACCACGCTGAACGCCGAATTGGATCCGGCGCAGATGCGTACCGTCTCGGGCACCGTCACCGACGCCACCCCTGGCGGGCACAGCTATCCGCTGTACGCGCGCATCGACATCGAGGGCTATCCCAACAGCCCGATTTACACCGATGCGGTAAACGGCACTTACAGCGTGCAACTGCCGGAAGGTATGGAGTTCACCCTGACGGCCACGGCCCTGCTGCCGGGCTACCTGCCTGACTCGGAGACGCTGACCGTCCCGGCCAGCAACCAGGTGGTCAATTTTGGCCTGCTGATCGACGCCGCTGCCTGCGTAGCGCCGGGTTATATGGTTGTTCCCGGCCCGGTTGCCGAAAACTTTGACAGCCTGACCGTGCCGGCCCTGCCGGCAGGCTGGGCCATGGTGCAAACCGCCGGCACCAACACCTCCACCGCCTGGGCCACGCGCGTGGGCACGCGCTATCCCTCGGGCTACACGGCCCAGAGCGGCACGCAACTGGCCTTCTTCAACTCTTACACCGTAAGCGGTCCAAACGCGGCGCGCCTGTACCAGACCGCTTCGATGAACATGACGGCGCTGCCCGGCTACGGCCTGAGCTTCTGGATGTTCCACGACACCGGTTGGACCAGCTCCCATGACACCGTGCAGGTGCAGGTTTCGCTGGACAACGGCGCCACCTGGAGCAATGTGGGTCCGGCCTTTGACCGCGTGGGCGCAGCCAATGAGTGGTTGATGCACACCGTGGACCTGAGCGCCTACGCCAGCCAGACAAA
>JAPKMQ010000277.1 GCA_026645875.1 Longilinea sp. | reverse complement strand
TTGCACAGTGCGCATGGATTCATCGTTGGTGATTAGCAGCGGCCACAGGTACTGGTTGTAAGTTTGCAGGAAGGAATAAACGGCCAGGGTGCCCAGCGCCGGCCGCGCCAGCGGCACGACGATGGTGGTGAGAAAGCGGAAGTTGCTGCAGCCGTCCATCACGGCGGCATCGTACAAATCCCGCGGAATCTTCAAAAAGAATTGGCGCAACAGGAAGGTGCCAAAGCCGGTCGCCAGGAAGGGCACCGCCAGGCCCTGGAATCATCATGGTGGCCATGAACACCAGGAAGAAGAAATTGCGTCCTTTGAAATTCAGGAAGGCAAAGGCATAGGCGGCCAGGCTGGCGGTGATCAACTGGCCAATCATCACCAGCGACGATTGCATGATGCTGTTCAACAGGTAACGCGGTAAAGGAGCCTGCTCGAGCGCGCGGGTGAAATTCACCAGGTGGAGCGAACTGGGGAACAGACGAGGCGGGTACATGGCCACTTCGGTGTCTTTGAGCAGACTGATATTGACGGCCGAGTAGATCGGGTAGATGACGATGAGCGCCGCAATGATCATGACAGTATATGCCAATACGGTCAACAACCTTCTGCGCAGGAGATGAGATTGGTTCATTCGTAGAACACCTTTCTCTCGACCACGGTGAACTGGAAGATCGTCAGCCCCAGCATGATCAGGAACAGCATGATCGACTGTGCCGCGGCAAAGCCGTATTGCCCGTTGAAGTAAAACTCACGGTAAATTGAATACACCAGCAGGTTGGTCGAATCGAGCGGTCCGCCGCTGGTCATGATGTGAATGGGGGTGAAGGTCTGAAACGCTGCCAGCATGTCCACGATCAACAGAAAAAAGAAAGTGGACGAAAGGAAAGGCAAAGTGATGTGCACAAAGCGACTCCAGCCATTGGCGCCGTCGATCATCGCCGATTCGTACAATTCATCCGGGATGCTCTGCATGGCCGCCAGCAGAATGACGGTGTTAAGGCCCAATTGCAACCAAACGGAGACCATCGAAACCGCCGGCAGCGCGCTGCTTTCGCTGACCAACCAGGGAATCGGGGTGACCCCAACCAACTCCAGCAGGTAATTGATGCTTCCAATTGACGGGTGGTACAGGTACATGAACATCAACGACGCCGTCGCGCCGGATACCGCGATGGACAATGAGAAGATGATGCGAAAGATTGAGATGAACCGCAAGCGCAAATTGGCCAGCGAGGCCAGGATCAACGCCAGCAGCAGCGTGGTGGGCACCGTGTACAGTACAAAGGTCAGCGAGCGCATCAGGCTGTTCATAAAAACCGGCGTGGCAAACAGCTTCTTGTACTGCATCAGGCCGACAAACATTGCCGGGCGGCCAATTGGGTCGGTGATGTAACTGCTGAGCCAGAAGGTGCGTATCAGCGGAATGAAAATGAAAACCAGAAAAATGATTAACGAGGGAGCCAGGTAGCCCAGCGCCAGAAAAAATGTCCGCAACTGGCGTTTTTGCGGCCCGCTGAGGCCCCGCCTGCGATCGGGTTGAACGAGGGAAGCACCAACACTTGGAGAATTCATGCGTTTTCGCCTGTCTCTATGAGGAATTTCTCTCATTATTCAATTTTTGGGGACTGGGATGGACTAGACTCAATAAGCCCGAGTACTATTAATTACCAGATACACCTTTAATATTTTACAGTACACATAAGTGTAGAAAAAACCACGCTATTCGTCAAGCAATTAAAAGCATGGATTTGCTGATTTTCTATCAAGTAAGCAGGTTACTTCGTTAAATAATCCAAGTCTCAGCATAATTGTATGATTGTAACCCAAAGGCGGGTGGGTTATACTCTTTTCTATCAATCCCAATGCCTGACAACCGGAACCGAATATGCTAACCCCCACCAGCCACGCCAGCGCGGATGCTTTTCTGCAACAAGCCCAGGACAATCTGTTGGAACGCGAGACAACCACCAGCCTGATCCTGGGCATCAGCCAGCGCGTGAGAGAACATCCCGAACGCGTGAAGATTCCGCCATTCTTTTTCACTGTGTACAGCGACCCTGCCCGGTTGGAACTGGCCGCCATCATGACACCGCCGCACAACCTCATTCTCTCCTGCGCCTACGGCTGCAACCCCGCCGCGCTTGACTTGCTGGCCGAAGAACTCACCGCGCAGAGATGGAGTGTGCCTGGCGTCTTTGGCGAGCTGCCGCACAGCGCGCAATTTGCCAGTTTGTGGTCGCAGCGCACCGGCTGCCAGGTCCATGTCAACATGCGCGAGCGAGCCTTTGAGCTGCGCGAGGTCATTCCGCCGCGACCTGCGGACGGTCTATTGCGCCAGGCCCAGGCAGCCGACCTGCCGTTGCTGGCGGAATGGACTCGAGCATTCAGTCTGGAAGCGCTGCACGAGGAAATGCTGCCGGAAGATGCCATTGCAACAACCGGAACCAGGGTCGATGACCGGCAACTTTTCGTTTGGGGCGCAGGCAGTCCAGTTTCGATGGCGGCGGCAGCCCGACCCACGCTGCACGGCATCACCGTCAACCTGGTCTACACACCCCCCGAACATCGCGGCCGCGGCTATGCTTCCAACTGCGTGGCCGCACTCAGCCAGCGCATGCTTGAGTCCGGCTACCAGTTCTGCACGCTGTTCACCAACCTCGCCAACCCCACCTCCAACGATATCTATCAACAGATCGGATACCGCCCAATCGCCGACTTCAACGAGTACCGCTTTGAAAATCATTGAATCCACCCCCACCACGCTTGCGCTGCGGCGCCTTCCCATCCTGATGTGGCTCATCTGCCTGGGCACGCTGGTGATGGGCATTGTTTTGACCTTGATCCTGGGCAGGTTGTACGTTTTGGAATGCCAACGCCTGGGCAGCGGCGGCACCTGCCAGTTGACCGCCCGCAACCTGTTTGGCAGCGGCCGCACGCAAACCTTTCCGCTCAGCGATCTGCAGGGCGCGGCAGTGGAAATTTCTGAAGACGACGAAGGCAACACCACTTACCGGGTATCCCTGCGCATCCATGGTGAAAACCAACCGCTCAGCCCGGTGTATTCCTCCGGTTTTTCGAAAAAAGACGCGCT
>JAPKMQ010000276.1 GCA_026645875.1 Longilinea sp. | reverse complement strand
TGATGCCGGGCTGGATATGGAAATGGCGACCGAGTGTTACACCCACCACCTGGCCGAACTGGTGCAGGCAGGCGCGATTTCGGCGGAGCGGCTCGACGACGCCGTCCGGCGCGTGCTGGCGGTGAAATTCCGCCTGGGACTGTTTGACCGCCCGTACGCGGATACGGCCCGGCAGCTCGAACAGCTTCCGCTCGAGGAGCATAAAGCCGCCTCCCGGCGCGCGGCCGCGCGGGGCATGGTGCTGTTAAAGAACAACGGGCTGCTGCCGCTGAAAGTGGATGCCCGCCGCGTCGCGGTGATTGGCCCGTTCGCGCCGCACGATGCTGGGCTCGTGGGTCAACGACATCCTGGCGGACGAGCCGGGCACGCTGGCCGACGCCTTGCGCGCTGCCCTGCCTGACGCGCAGATTCTGACCGCGCCCAGCGGCCTGTATGACGAAATGTTGATGGCAGCGGCTGAGGCGGATGTGGTGGTGCTGGCGTTGGGCGAATCGCACGCGCGCAACGGCGAGTACAACTGCGTGGCTTCAATCGATCTGCCTGCTGGACAGCAGGAACTGTTCGACGCGTTGATTGGGCTGGGCAAGCCGCTGGCGGTGGTGGTTTTCACTGGCCGGCCGTTGTCGCTCACCCGCATCGTGCCGCAGGCCGACGCGCTGCTGCTGGCCTGGCACCCGGGCAGCCTGGGCGCCGAGGCGACCGCGGACGTGCTGCTGGGGGCGGTCAACCCGGGCGGCAAGCTGCCGGTTACGTTCCCGCGCGGCGAGGGACAGATCCCGGTACATTACAACCACAACAGTACCGGCCGCTTCAACCCGCGCTACCTGGACATGCCCGTGACGCCGCTCTTCCCATTCGGCTTTGGGCTCAGCTATACAAGCTTTGCCATCGACGGGCTGGACGTGCAGCCGCAGGTGGTTCAACCCGGCAGCAAGGTGCGCGTATCGGTGACGGTGACCAACACCGGCGGGCGCGACGGCGAGGAAGTGGTGCAATGCTACCTGCAGGACTGTGTTTCTCGACTGACGCGCCCGGTGCGCGAGCTGAAAGGTTTTGCGCGCGTGGCCTTGAAGGCCAGCGAATCACAACGGGTCAGTTTTGAACTGGGCGCGGATGAGCTTTCGTACTATGGCCCGGGCGGCCAATGGGTGCTCGAGTCGGGAGAGTTCAAAGTGTGGGTGGGCGGCGACAGCAACGCCAGCCTGGAAGGTTCCTTTCGCGTGACGTGAAGCGGCTCCGACCGGAAAACCATTCAATCCATCGATCTCCCGGCATCCGCCGGGGGATCGATTTGTAATGACAGGATGGATTCAAAAATTGAATCTTTAAATCCCTTAAAAAATCATTGACATTTCAATAAAAGTTGTCATAATTAAATAGTCAAGTGAAACGTTTCACTTCGCGACAGGCAGCCGCGGGGATGTAGCTGCCGCGAAGTTTCGCACTCCTACAACCGATCTTCTCCTTTATCGAGGGCAACCCAATGAAATTTGCGACCCCTTATGGTTATTTCTCAGAAGATGGCAGAGAGTATGTGATCACCAACCCGCTAACCCCCAAACCCTGGGGAAACGTGATCAGCAACGGCGATTTTGGCATGATGGTGTCGCAAACCGGGTCCGGTTACAGCTGGCGCGGCAACGCCGGGCAGAACCGCCTGACACGCTCCTTTCAGGACCTGGTCAAGGACAACTGGGGCAAGTATTTTTACATCCGCGACCTCAAGCGCAATGTCTATTGGTCGGCGGCTTACAAGCCGGTGATGCACCCGTATCAGGCCTTTAAGGTCATTCACGGCATCGGCTATTCCAAGTTTTTTCAGACCATTGAAGATATCGAAAGCGAATTGACCATTTTTGTCTCCGCCGGTGATCCGGTGGAGATTTTTCATCTTAAATTGACCAACCAGAGCGCTGAAAAGCGCGAGCTGGATGTGACCTCCTACGCCGAATGGCTGCTGGGGTTCGCGCCGGACGAGCACCGCGAGTTCCATAAGCTTTTCATTGACACCTCGGCCGATCTGGGCGCCAGCACGCTTTACGCACGCAAGTGCCTGTGGGGTTTTGCAGACGACAAGGGCCGCCACAACAACATCGACTGGCCGTACACGGCCTTCATGGCGGTGAGCGAGCCGTTGAAATCGTTCGATTGCGACAAAGAGACGTTCATCGGCATGTACCGGAATGACGACCGGCCGCAGGCCATGCTGGACGCTCGCCTGGCCGGGCGCAGCGGCCGCTTTACCGATGCAATTGCCGCGCTGCAGGTGCAGGTGAGCCTGGCGCCAGGTGAGTCGAAGATCATCGTGTTCACGCTGGGCGCGGCCGAGGACGGCAAGGAGGACGCCGCCGAGCTGGTGCGGCGCTACACCGCGCCGGAGAAAAGCGAGCAGGCACTTCAGGGCGTAAAGGCTTTTTGGTCGCGCTTTATTGACACCGAGGTGGTGGAGACCCCCGACGAAGCCCTGAACTTCATGACCAATTACTGGCTCAAGTACCAGTCGATTTCCGGCCGCCTGTGGGGAAAATCAGGGCTGTACCAGGTTTCGGCCGGCATCGGCTACCGCGACCAGTTGCAAGACAGCCAGATTTTCCTGGTCAGCCAACCGGAATATGCCAAAAAACAGTTGATGCTGCACGCGGCGCACCAGTTTATTGAGGGCGACGTGTACCACTGGTGGTTCTCCATCCGCGGCGGCGGACCGCGCACGAACTGCTCGGACGATTTGCTGTGGCTGCCGTTCATCCTGGATGCCTATCTCAAGGAAACGGCCGATTATGCCATCCTGGATGAAGAGGCACCCTACCTGAACGGTCCGGCTGAGCCGCTTTACAACCACTGCAAGCGGGCCATCGAGCGCTCCTTCTCGCGCTTTTCGCCGCGCGGCGTGCCGCTGATGGGCGACCACGACTGGAACGACGGTCTGAGCGCGGTGGGCACGCTGATGAAGGGCGAGAGCTTCTGGGTCGGTGAGTTTCTTTATATGATCCTGGGCAGCTTCATTCCGCTGGCTCAGGCGCGGGCCGATGGAGCATTTGCTGAAAAATGCGCCGTGGTACGCGAAAGTTTGAAGGACGCGCTCAACCGGCACGGCTGGGACGGCGACTGGT
>JAPKMQ010000275.1 GCA_026645875.1 Longilinea sp. | reverse complement strand
TGGCGTGCGTGCCCAGGTTGAAAGCTGCCGGGCAAACCAGGTTGCCCACATTTTCAACGATCAGCAGATCCAATTCCTCCAGTGGCAGTTGATTGAGGCCGCTGTCGATCATGGGGGCGTCCAGGTGGCAGTCGCCGCCGGTGTTAATCTGCACCGCCGGCATGCCTGCATCGATCACTCGGTCGGCGTCGATGGTCACCGGCGCGGTGTCGCCTTCGATGACGCCGAGTTTCAAGCGGCCGGTCAATGCTGCAATGGTTTGAAGAATGACGCTGGTTTTACCGGCGCCGGGTGAGGCCATTAAATTTACGGCGAATGTTTTTGACTGGTCGAGGCGCTTGCGGTTCATGGCAGCAATCGAGTCATTTGCGCTCAGGATTTTTTCAACCACAGGAATACGGTTAACATTCATAGGATTTCTCCTGGTCCTTTTTCGATTTCAATGCTTTCCAAAAAGAACTCGTCGCCCGAGAGGATTTGCAATTTATAACTACCGCATTCAGGACAGGGGGACAATTCCGCCAGCATTTCAAATTCCGCGCCGCAGCCGTTGCAGTGCATACGGGCAGGCACGCGGTTGAAATGAAGCGTGGCGCCCTGGGCCAGCGTCGATTGGCTGATGATGTCCCAATAAAATTGAACAGAATCGTCCACGATGCTGGATAACTTACCCAGCGTGATGTGGATGTCGGTAATCCTGGTTGCACCCGCGGCAGCCGCATGCCGGTTGGCAATTTCCAGAATGCTCTCTGTGACGGCTAATTCATGCATGGTTGTTCGATTCTACCGGTAATCTCAAGATATCGGAAGGGTCAGGATGTTTTGCCACCTTCCATCGGTAATATCCGGAAACAGGCTCAATCCGTTTGGTTCTTAAGGATTTGGTCCATCAATTGAATTCGTGTAGTCAATAACCGGCTGGCTGCCAGGTTCGAGATGCGTTTCATGATGACGTATCCCAGCTTGGGATCGTCCTCGCACAGCAACATGAGCGCATCGCTGTTGAATTCCAGGCAGTCGCTATCCTGGATCGCTTGCGCGGATGCTGTGCGTTGGCGCACCATGGGGGTCAGGCTGGACCATCCGATGATATCCAGCGGCTCGGCTTTGAAAATGGAGACCTTTTCACGACCGGGAATTTGAATATCCAGGTCGATTATTCCATCCAGGAGAATGTAGAGGTTGCCTTCGCTATCGCCTTCCCGGAAGAGGATATCGCCCTGATGGATGCGTCGAATGTTAACAATCGATGCAAGACTTTCGATCTGATTGTCGGATAATTCGAGAAACCAGGGGATGGTATGCAGGATATGTTGAAGTTCAGCTAGTTGGAACATACCACTCCTTTCCACTCACATTAGCTAGAATGCTTTGGTTTCACGCAGGCAAAACCAAACCAGCTTTGTTTCCAGTCGTGGAGCATGGCGCTCGTTGCACTAAAGCATTGCGCTGGCAGGGGGTGCAGCGACCTTATAACCGTATCTTAAGTTTAGGCCCGTGGCGGTTGAATCGCAAGGTTCAAACGTCACGATGTAAAGCGCGGGTTGTCAATTAAACTCAGGATGGAAATTCGCAAATTCCACGGTCATTCAGCCAGCCCATGATCCGATCAATCACCTGCGATAATAACGCTCTGGTTGGCTGGCTTAATTCATCTGTAAACCCAAACTCGTACCCGCGAATTGATATTAATACCGCATCCGGTTTTTTCCCGTACAGCGTTTCGGTCAGCGACAAACAACTTTCGGGAGTAAGGTGGTGAGTGAGGGGAGATGTTTGAAATTCACCCTGCAATTCACGCCAACCTATTTCTTCTGGAACGCTTCCGGTGTGGGCGTCGATAAAGAATATTTGATCGTAACGGCTGAGGTCTTCGGCCATCTCGGGTTTTAATTGCAGATCAAACCACAAATCTGGATTGAGGCCTTGCGGAATCAGCGCCTCATACGGATCGTCCAGATTATTCCGCCCGAGCCGTTCCGCAACCTGAAGCAAGGCCTGGTACCCCACACCGTCGTCCTGCCGGTCAGGATTGCCATAACCGAGGATCAGCACGCGGGGTCGATTCAAGCCTTCTCTCCCCCGATCGGGGGAGAGAAGGTGAATGAGTGAAAAAAGTAAGGGGTTACACGCCACGGGAAACTGATTGAACCAGGTTGCCTTCGGCATCGAACATTTCGACCACCATCGGCATTTGGCCAACGGCATGGGTGGAGCAGGAGAGGCACGGGTCATGCGCCCGTACTGCAGCTTCCACGCGGTTAAGCATGCCTTCGGTGATGGTCGGGCCGGTGATGTAGGTCTTGGCAACGCTGTCGACGGCGGTGCTCATCGCCCAGTTGTTGTGGCCGGTGGCGACGATCAGGTTGACGCGTTCGAGCTGGCCCCTGTCATTGGCCCAGTAATGGTGGAACAGCGTGCCGCGCGGCGCTTCGATCACGCCAACGCCGACGCCCTGGAAGTCCTGGCGCGTGTTGAGCGTGTCGGTGCTGAGCACATCCGGATCGCTGAGGATGATGCTGACGCGTTCGGCGGCAAACAAGGTTTCGATCAGGCGGGCATAATGGTAGTAAAGCGTGTTTTCAACCGGACGGCCGGCATTGATGGATTTCCAGATCTTGTGTTCTTTATTGGCCAGCGGGGTGTCGATTTGGTCGGAGGCATTTAACCGTCCGAGTGGTCCCACGCGGTAAACGCCGTTTGGCCAGCCCAGTTTCTTGTAATACGGGAATTTGAGGTATGACCAGCTTTCAACGTGCTCGGCGATTATATCCAAGTAATTGCGGCCATCGAACTTCTCGAGCTGCTCACCGTTCACGTCGACCAGGCGGACATCCCCATCGTAGAGTTCGAGGCTGTTGTTGGGCGTGACCAGGCCGAAGTATCCCGACTTGAGCGGAGCAAATTTGGCGATATCTTCAGCGTTTCGCTGCGCCCAATCCTTTATCACAGCAATGCCGATCTGGATAGTTTTGATCGATTCGTCCAGGTTGGCAAGAATTTTGTCGCGGTCTGCGATGGTCAGGGCTCGGTTGACACCGCCTGGAATGGCAAAGTTGGGGTGAATGCGTCGGCCGCCCAGGATGCTAATGATTTCCTGACCGAACTTGCGCA
>JAPKMQ010000274.1 GCA_026645875.1 Longilinea sp. | reverse complement strand
ACGGCCGCGCCGAGCGAAACGCCGTTGCCCAGCGCAACTGCCACGCCTGTTCCGAGTTTCACGCCCACAAGTACCCCGACCGCGACGATTACGCCCATTCCAACCTACGTGGTGCTGCGCGGCATCGTCAACCAGGAGCACGTAAGCTGCTTCTACGGCCCCTCCAAGGCTTATCTCTACAAATATGGACTTCTGAAGGGCAACCGGCTGGATATCATTGGCTATATCGCCGACACTGGTTACATCGAAGTGCAGGCCATCGGCGGGAACAACCCGTGCTGGATGAACCTGGAGTGGATGGATGTGCAGGGCAATATCAACCTGGTGCAGCCAGTCGATCCGCTGACGGTCAAGCGACCCTGGTCGCCCTTCTACGCCGGATTGAGCTGGGTGACGGCGACGCGCAATGGCAATGAGGTAAAGGTAAGTTGGGCGCCACTGGTGCTGCGCGCCGGCGACGATTCGGAGCAGGAACCCTACCTGCTGGAAACCTGGGTGTGCCGCGCCAGCCGGCTGACCTTTGTGCCGATCGGGGTTTACCAGACCACGGCGACGGTGGTGGACGAGCCCGGCTGCAGCGAGGAGTCGTTTGGGCGGGTGTACGGCGTGGAGAAGCACGGTTATACCAAGTATTTGAAAATCCAGTGGCCGCAGGCGGAAGATTAATTTGTTAAGGGGAAGATAAACCACAGAGGCACAGAGTTCACAGAGTAAAAAGATGCAATAGAGCGAAGAGAAAAAATAGGGATAAATAAACTTTTTCTCCTCCTTCCTTCTAATCCTCTGTGCCCTCTGAGTCTCTGTGGTTTCTTTCTTAATAATCTAGTATTTATGTCAAGATTCAACCTGAACTCGGTATAATCAATTGGATACCATTTTCGTTTGATTGTTCCGGAGGTGTCGGATGGTTCAGGCACAGACTGGATTTTTACCGCACACGCACGGCTTTCCGTTCAACAACGTCTTCGAGCAGCGGATGCCATTGCGTTACGACCTGCCGCTGGGCGGGTCGATTGACCTTAACGCGGTCAGCGACGGGCTAAGCGGCGGGATGTGCTTTGCCGCGCTGGATTACTTCAAGGCCGGGCTGCGCCCGCCTGTCGCGGCCGACGAACGGCTGATGGCCTACCTGCGCGGACGGCAGGTGGACTGCCTGAGCGTCGGGACCCTGCTCAAAATGATGGCCGGGCTGCTGGCCGAGCCGGGCAAACGCCGGGCGCAGGTGCGACGCGAACTGGCCCGGCTGCGCCGCCGGTTGGAGGTCGACCAGCCAGTCGTGCTGGCGCTGCTTTATACCGACGTGAGGGAGGCGCAGCCCGTGGGGCATTTCGTCGTTGCGGCAGGTTACGCGCTGGACGAGAGCCAACGGCGGCTCAGCCTGACGCTCTACGATCCCAACCATCCGGGCGCCACGCAGCGCCTGTCGATATCGCTGGCAACCGGCGAATTGGAATACGGCGGTGCGGCGCTGGCCGGGCTGTTTGTGGTAGCTTACAAGCGCAACCGCAAGCCGCCCGTGCAGGCCTGGCCGGAGGCGGTGCTGGCCTTCGAGGCCGAAGTGCCAGCTTTCCGGCTGCGCTGGCCGGTCGACAGCCGGCGGGTCAACCAGTTCTTCGCCGAGAACCCTGAGAGTTACAAGGGCTTTGGCCTGCCAGGGCATGAAGGCCTGGACCTGTACGCGCCGGACGGCGCCAACATCTACGCTGCCGCAGAGGGCGAGGTGTACCAGGCGGGTTTCCCGAAGAATCACCCCTATGGGCGGCACGTGCGCATCCGCCACCAGATCGCCGGGAAGGTGGTGCATACGGTTTACAGCCACCTTTCGGAGATCCTGGTGGGCGAGGGGCAGCAGGTGACAGCCGGCGCGCTGATCGGCAAGGCCGACAATACCGGCAACTCGCGCGGTTCGCACCTGCACCTGACGCTCAAGATCGAGGGCGCTCAGACCAAGGGGTACCCGGCCGGGATTGTCGACCCGTGGCCGTACCTGAAGGACAGCCCGGCGGTGGAACCGGAGCCGGCCGTGGGGCCGCTACCGCCGCCCAGCGGGGTGGAAGCATTTACAACCATCGAATTGAACCTGCGCGCCGGACCAAATACCGAGTCGCGCGTGATCGCCGGGCTGCCGGCGGGCGAACGTTTGCAATTGCTGGGGATGGCGGACGAAGTGCAAACGAAGATCGGCCAGCAAGGGCAGTGGTTACCGGTGCTGACCGCCAGCGGGCAGGGCGGCTACGCTGCCGCCTGGTTCCTGCAGGATACCGGGCAGGCCTTCCCGCCCAGCGACCTGGTGATTTACCCCAACGACCTGGTCAACCTGCGCGGCGGGCCGGGCACAGCCTTCGCGCTGCTGGCCGCGCTGACGCTGAACGATGCGCTGACCGTGTTGGGCGACGCCGACCTGGCGAAGGCCAAACTGGGCAAGGAGAACGAGTGGATCCAGGTGCAGACCGCCAAAGGCCAGCGCGGCTTTGTGGCAGCCTGGCTGGTGCACGCCACCGGGCAGAATCCGCCGGAAAGCGGGCTGATGGTTTACCCGATCGAGTGGGTTAACGTGCGCGCGCGGCCTACCACGCACGACAACGTCCTGGCGGTGGCCACCAACGCGGACGCGCTGACCGTACTGGGCGACGCAGCCGCGGCACAGGCCAAACTGGGTCAGGCCGACCAATGGCTGAATGTGCGTACCCCGGGCGGCATCAGCGGATACGTGGCGGCCTGGCTGGTGCGCGTGTTGGCCGCGCCGCCGCCTCCGCAACCAGCGCCTGCCGGGTTGAAGGTGATCGCAATTGCTGATCTGAACCTGCGCGCGCAACCGAGCGTCAATTCACCGCGCATCAGTGGGGTGTTTACCAACGAGCCGCTGACCGTGATCGAGCCTGATCTGGCTGCGGCGCGCCAGAAGATCGGAAAACAAGATCAGTGGATTTATGGCGAAAATTCAAAGGGCGAGCGCGGTTGGGCGGCGGCCTGGTTCCTGAAGGCAGGATGATCTCTTAGAAAATACCAAGATTGCTTGACTAGGCGTCCGGATCTTACTAATATGTAGTTGTACGATATATCGTATATCTACTTATTGGGAGATGCCATGCAGCCCTTGCCTTTGACTGAAACGTCCTTTTTCATCC
>JAPKMQ010000273.1 GCA_026645875.1 Longilinea sp. | reverse complement strand
ACCAAAGAAAGATTAACTCATTTGGTAACAGACCGCCCTTCCCTTGAATTCGTTTATAGCCAATATATCCGAAGTAAATTGCCAAAAGCAGGCAAAGCACCGCCAAAAATTCCCAAAACTGAGGGAAATCAGATAATGGAATGGAAAATTGACTATTCAAGGGCTT
The DNA here is from genome assembly GCA_026645875.1 of Longilinea sp. GTDB lineage: Bacteria > Chloroflexota > Anaerolineae > Anaerolineales > Anaerolineaceae > Longilinea. The sequence continues at coordinate 2,998 of JAPKMQ010000273.1, read as the reverse complement.
TTCTCCATGCCAAAAATCCACTTTTAGGTAATTATGGGCACATCTGTGAATAATTATAAACGCTGAGAGGGAGCGGGCGAAGCAGGTCGGCAAAAATCGCTGATATGACACCGACCCAAATTCCGACCTGCTTCGCCCCTACGTGGAAGCGCAAGGCCCTTCCATGAAAGGCTGTTTTTGGTCATTGCGGATAGAGGTAATCGCTAACTGCTAATCGCCAATCGCTAAAAAAAGCTACAGCTCCTTCTCCCACGCCAGCACGCGGTCGACCTCTTTGAAACCAGCAGACTGGTACAAGTGCACGGCGGGTTCTTCGTCCACCTTGGCAAAGACGTGGCCGAAGCGGCCGCCCAGGCGGCGCATACGGCGCAGGCCCTCCAGAAGCAGGGCGCGGGTGAGGCCCATCTGGCGATATTGCGGGGCGCAGCCGACCGGTTCGAACTCGCCGACGCGGTTGGCTTCGTCGTACCACAGGATGCAAAAGGCAGCCAGCGTGCCGTCCGGCGCGGCGACCACCAGGTCGAGGTCGGCGCGGTACGAAGGTCCGCCGCGGGCGGCACGGTATTTGGCGGCGGTGAAGCGCGAGGGATCGAAGGCCTGGCGATGCAGCTCGACGCGCGCCTTCCACTCGTCCTTAACAGCCACCGGGCGGATCTTGAAGCCCTCGGGTAGGACGGTGGGCGCAACTTCGCCCTCCAGCGGGTAGCTGAAACAGGCGAAGGCATCCGCGGCGCGGGCGTAGCCGTTGCGGCCCAGCAGAGTCTGGCGGGATGAGTCGCTGGTGAGCGCCCAGGCGCGCCACGGGCGGCGGCCGTCCTCACCGGCGGGCTGCTCGCGGCGCTGCTGCTCGGCCCAGGCCAGCATGTCGGCTTCCACGCGCCGGCGGGTGGGGTGCGAGAACAGGTCGACGTGGCCGCTGCCCAGCCAGGCAAAGCCGCCCAGCTCGTCCTTTTCGTCCCACCACAGGCGTAAAAAGGACCAATCCTTGGGGTTGTCGCGCAGCGCGCGCCACCAGTCGATGCCGCCGGTGGTGGCATAGACCAGCGGACCGTTGATGGCGTATGCGGCTTGCAGCAATTTGCGCATAGCCATGTAGTCTTTTTTGCCGGAGTAGGGACGGGAGGTGTAGTTCATGGGGGTGAAACGTTGATCCGGTATGCGGTATTCGTTGATTCGGTAATCGTCAATTCGGTACTTGGTGATTCGTTGAATTTTAGTGATGATAACGTCTATTTTAATTCAAATCACACGATCGAGCTTCAATCTGCTTTGCGGCTATCAAATCACGAATACCGAATACCCGATACCCAATACCCAATACCCAATACCCAATACCCAATACCCAATACCGTACCTCTCCCTACATCGGCTGTATCGCCGAAGGCGGGGGATCGGTGGGCAGCAGGCCGGCCTGGCGCAGGGTTGCGTCGATCTGGTCGAGCTTGCCGGCGGCGCGCAGGCCGCCGATCAGGCCCCAGATGACGATCAGGTGGAAGGCAAAGCTGAGCAGATCGGGCTGATCCCAGATGAACAACGCGGCCACTGCATCGAGGATGTAGAGCGCCATGCCGGCGATGAAGGCCCACTTCTTACGCTTGTTGGCAAACACACCGAACAGCGCGTAGACGCCGACGATGAGCAGGTTGAGCACCCAGCCGACGATTCGAAACATGTTGATCGCTTCGAGCTGCAAATCCTCTGCGAAGAAGACGGCCAGCGCGTCGATAATTTGCGTGGCGGTGAGGCCGAAAATGAAGCTGATGGAGGATCCGGTCGCCATCATCACCGAATTAATCACCGACAGCGCGGCGATCCAGAAGAACCAGTTGGCGCCGGAGCGCAGGCGGTTTTGGTAGCGCAGCTTGAGCTCGAGCGGGGAAACGACGGGTGCGGCGGCGGGCGGGGTGGGTTGGGTCATGGGTTCTCCTATTCAGGTTCATTCTAGCAGGATGATGGCAAATTGAAAAGCACGCGGCGCTCAATCCTTCACGGCTCTTACACTAAACATCAGCGGCAGCGAGGGGATGCCGGGGCGCGGGTAGTAGTTGCCGTCGGCGCGCTGTTCGAGCCAGGGAAAGGCTTGATAGGTGGTGTAAGGGAACTCGTGGACAAACTGGATGCGCAGCCCGGCCTCAATCAGGGCGGTCAGCACGTCGCCCATGGGGTAGGCCCACTCGTAGGTCAGGCCGTGCACGTCGGCCTGGCGGTCGGCATACGAACCCTGCGCGGGCAGCACGATGGCGCCTTCATTGAAATAGGGGTAACGCTGCTCGACCTGATCGCCCTCATCGTTGAAGACCATGCTGAAGGGGTGAAATTCGGCCATGTAGAAGCTGCCGCCCGGTTTGACGTAGCGCGCGGCGATGCGTGCCCATTCGCGCACGTCCGGCAGCCAGGTGAGCACACCGTAGGAGGTGAACACCACGTCGAATGTTTCGTCGAGGTGATCAGGCAGGTCGTACAGGTTGCAGCATATGAAACGCGCCGGCAGTTTCAACTCTTCCGCGGTCCGGCGGGCGATTTCAATGGCCTCGGGCGAGAAGTCCATGCCGGTCACCGCGGCGCCCAGGCGCGCCCAGGAGAGGGTGTCGTGCCCGAAGTGGCATTGCAGGTGCAGCAGGGTTTTGCCCTGCACGTCGCCCAACTCGCCCATCTCCAGCGCGTTGAGCGAGTTGCGCCCGCGCAAAAAGCTCTCGTGGGCGTACATCTCCGATTTGACGTGCAATTTGGCCCATTCATCCCACAGGCGGCGGTTGGCCTGCATGCCTTCGTTTTCCATCGCTGCGCTCCAGTTTCCGGTTCGGTGTGCGTGATTCACGCGGGTCATTGTGACCCCGATGTGAATCTGATCACATTTCCACTTTCATTTCAGGTATGGTATAAAAGAAACAATCTTTTTGCGAGTCATTTGATTCTACCGGTAATTATTAAAAACAACGCCCGTTGAGAGGGGAACTGCCCATGAATCCAGTCGTGATCCTGACCGACAGCACTGCCT
>JAPKMQ010000272.1 GCA_026645875.1 Longilinea sp. | reverse complement strand
TACGCCCGTCAGAGCTACGCCCCACACGATGTAATTGGCCTGCACCGGCGAGGTATATTTCAGATAATCACGGAGCAGGCTGCGTTCCAGGTAGCCAGGGCCTGGGAAGCAGAAGCGGATGTTGCCGCGGCGAATGGAATGCGCCACGCAACAGGACAGCTCCACAACCTTGGCGATAACAGTGGACAAGGCCACACCGATAATGGCCTGCTCCGCGTTTCCAGGAAACAGCACAAAGATGCACAGCGCGTTAAGCGCGATGTTCAACAGCAGGCAGGATGAACTGATCCAGGCGCTCAAGCGGGCGTTTTCCATGCTTTTAACCACAGCCAGATACATCTGGGAAAATGCCGTCGCCAGATAGGAGAAAGACAACCATCGCAGAAAATGGGCGCCATAACCTATCAGGCCCTCGTCGTTGGTGAGGATGCGCATCAGCATTTCCGGAAGGCTCAGTGACAGCATGAAGAAGACCAGCGAAATGGAGGCTGAAAACATTGTGGCAATATTGAATACCTGTTGTATCGCATTGACATCTTTTTTGCCCCAATACTGGGCTGTAAGGATACCCGCACCGGTGGCCAATCCCATGTAGAACAGAGTCAGCACGAAGGAGACCTGCCCCGCCAGTGATAAGGCAGACATAGCCGTCTGATTGATTAGGCCCAGCATCAGTACATCAGCCGAAATGGCTGTGGCCGAGATCAGGTTCTGCAGGGCGATTGGTATGACTAAGGTGACCAGCGAGCGATTAAAATCGTCCTGGATCACGGACTTGACCCACAATTGCAGTTGCACGATCTGCTTCACCCTTTCGATTGAGTCTATAAAAATTGTATCAATTTCCATGGAATTGAGTTTGTTGATTTTGATTACGGCCCGACGACAAGCACCGCCGCGAACACGATTGACCTGGCCCGGCCCTCAGCGCCGGCATGGCCATCTGCGGCGACGACACCCTCGAAATCTGCGACCGGATCGAACTCGCCGACAAAGCCATACATGTAGTCATAAAAGTCGGCAAGAACCAGTTCCGGAAATACTCAAGGTAGCTTAATTTCCCTGCTTTCTGGTCTTGGTGCCAGCTTCGCCAGGGCCCAAGACCCCCGCCCGGAGCGTCTTCGGGCTATTGTAGATGTATTTGGCGTTTTCTTGCAGCGAGAACAGGATGTGCTTGAGCATACTGGCTTCGGCATCGGCGGCATCGCGGCGCTCGATGGCGCTGATGATTGATTTATGGTGGGCCAGGGTCGATTTTTCGAGGTTGGGGATCTTGCCGAACGCATAAAGGTGGTGGATCGCGGTGATGCAGTAGTTAGTGATGATTTCGGCGAGATAGGTATTGCCCGAGGCTTCGGCCAGGGTTTTATGAAAATTGGTGTCTTCGATATAATAGCCTCCGGTGGAATTATCGACATATTGTGCCATCCGGCTAACAATTGCCTGCAGTTCGCTGATCTGCTCCGGCGTGGCATACAACGCGGCCAGGCGGGCCGCCACGGGTTCGAGAATGATCCGGCACTCCATACGATTCATGAAAGTGCCTGCATCATTGACCCGCAGCGCATGTTCAGTCGTTGATTTATTGGGTAGCGACTTGATGAAGCTTACATCTTCGCGCACAAACGTGCCGTTGCCTTGTTTTGATTCCAGAATATTATTGTAGGAAAGATGCTGGATCGCTGCCCTGACCGAGGTGCGACTGACTTGCAGCATTTCGGACAACTGGCGTTCGCCCGGCAGGCGGTCACCCGGCTTGATGATATCATTTTGAATCATGCTGATAATGCGATCGATCACTTCGTAAACAATCGTTGTTTTCTTTATCGGCTTTTCCATACCTTCAGCAACATTCCTCCGGATATATTTAACCTGTGGCAGTCAGTGGCTGTGCACTTTTTTCCGCATTTATTCTACCATTGATAACCTTGAGATGCACTGTTTTCAGCACTTTCCAACTGCCTTGAAAATAAAAGCCCCCTTCAGCGGCTGACGATTTGACGGTTCGTCGACCAGCTGAACGGGGACGTGCGGTGAGCATATAAGTAAATAACAAGGCAAGAGGCGGTCGGGTGTGACTATTGTTCGAGGTTGGGCAACTGGAATTTTTAGCCCATGCGATTGTAGCTCATAAAAATGTTCAGATCTGGTAGCGCTCGTATGGACACTCGCATGGATTGCCTTTGCAAAAATAGATATCACCGGCCGTCAGGTCAACGACCATCGAGAAAACCGTGCCCATGCGCAGTCCCGGTTCGAGCTTGAGGTCATCATGCCGGCAAATGCTGGCCGGATATTCCACGTGGTCGGACAGCACTGCCATAATATCCTGCGCCGTGATCTTCGGCGTCGCGCGCAGCAGCTTGTCAGCCCGGCCGAGCCGGACGAAGCTGTCGGTCAGCTTATGCTTGGTCGTATCCTTGCGCGGCGCCAGCGGCAGGCGCGGGCTGATGAAATGATTCGTATGGACGATCATCCCGTTCCGTGGATATAGCACATCAAAGTCTTCATTTTCAATCTCGAGATCGATGCATTCCCCGTTTTTGTGCCCGAGCATGAAGTTGGCACAGCAGCCGAGCGGCATCCGGATCGCGGCCTTGACCGCCTCCGCCAGCGTCTCGCAGTCGAGGATCCCGCGCATCGCCATATGCAGTGGCAGCCCGCGTGGTGCCTGGTTCGTCGACAGCGCATTCAGGTAAAGTGCGACACCTGCACTGTTGAAACCCGTCTTGCCGATGATCCCGGCTTCGGTGACCATGAAAATCGTCGGCTTGCCGTTTTTCTGGCGGATCTTCATCATGACCATCGAGGAGCGCTGGCTCGTCTTCCAGTCCCAGTTATGGGCCAGGAATGCATGCCCGTTTTCGCCGGCCTCCACGCTGACCCCGATCGAGGTGCAGCCGCCATCCATCTTGTCGAACTCCTTGCCGACAAACACCAGCTCACTGCGGCAGTTCAGCGCCAGGATATCCTCGAAATCAAAGCCGGAGCCAGCGGCGAGACCCTTCATTTCCTCAATATAATCCGGGTTATACTCGGTAATAATCGGAATGAACTGGCGCGACAACTGTTTGGCCCGCTCCCAGCTCAAGTTTGAATAATCCATGAACATCGTCTGATAGCAGGCAATGCTACCGGCAACCTGGGCCTTGAAACTTTCGCCT
>JAPKMQ010000271.1 GCA_026645875.1 Longilinea sp. | reverse complement strand
CCTGCTGTGAACCCAGCACGGCGACTGAACCTCGTCCCTTCATATGCACCAGTATCTCGCCCAGTGCGTGAAAGTCGTCAGCCTTCGCGCCCAGCACCTCTTCGCGCATGCGCTGGCGCTCTTCATCGCTCACGCCCAACAGGTAGCGCGTCATCGCGGTGTAGCCTTTGGCGTCGGGAAGCTGGTAGGCATCCAACTCGCCAATCGTACCGATGATTGATTTGCTCAATTCGGCTGCTTCCAGTTTCAGGTTTCGCAGGAAATCGGCGGTCTGGTCGTAAATCGCAAGCGTTTTATCCAGGTTGGGGTCGCGGTAGGAAAGCAGGCTGAACACGCCCGAGAAGCGGTCAAACGCGCCCAGGCCGCCGTAAGCGCCTCCCTGTACGCGCACGCGCTCCCACAGCCAGGTGCTGCGCAGGTATTGCAACGCCACAAGGATCGAACCGTGGAAGCGGTAACCGTTTTGATACAAATTCAGGCCTTTGCCGACAAAATTGACCTGGCTGGGAAGCGTAATGGCTTCCGGCTTTTCTGGCATGGCCGGCTGCCATTCGCGCGCCGGGGAACTCCCTGATGGGAATTCGGCCAGGAAGGCGCGCAATTGCGGCTCGACGGCGCGCCAGTTTTCGGCATCCAGGGTGACATTGGCCAGCATGTTGCCCTGGCGGACCAATCCGTCGCGGATCTGCTCCATCGCCGCCTGCACGCTCGGCCAATCCTTATCCAGCCTCTCCACCAGGCCACGCAGGAAGAACAACTGGCTGACGCCGTTCATCTGCTCAGCGGCCCAATCGGCTTCATTCAATCCGGCCTTAATGCGCGAGTTGACCACGCGGTGGCCCACATCCGTCAGCATTGACTCAAAGCCAGCCTTATCCTCCAGGATCATCTGGCGCAGCCGTTCGCGGTCATCCAGGCGGGCCGAGCGCAGCACGTCTTGCAGGATGGCGAGCAGCTCGCTGGTCTGTGGAACCATCGCTTTGCCGCGCAGGAACAACCAGTTGGAGGCTTTGCGGGTCGCGGGAATGGAGGAATTAAACAAAGCATGATAAATACCGCCCGTACTGCTGCCGATGCGCTGGACCAACTGCACAAAATCCAGTTCGGTCGTGCCTGTTTCGAGCAACGCGCGGGCAAACAGCGGCACGTATGGCAACAACTCCTGCGGCAGCGCGTGCAGATCAAAACCCAGGTCAAGATAAATGATGCCGTTGGTGAACAGATCGTGATGCAGCAGGCGGACCCCGCCCTGCGACAATTCAACCGATGGGATCATGCGAACGTTGCGGTCGAGATCATCCATTTTCAATACTGGAATGGTCGCCAGCGCTTCCGGGGAATCAGGCGTTTCCTGCAGCAGCTTCAGTTGGCGCGTGTTTGCCACAATCGCTTCCAGTTCAGCCGCTCTCAGCCCATCCCGCGCCGATTTGATGCGCGCCTGTTCCGCGGCTTCGCGCTGTTGCGCCAGTTCCGCGTTGGGCAGCAAGACCACCGTACCTCGATGCGTGTTCTTTACCAGGTGATTCTCAATGAGCTGTTCAAAATAGCGCCCGGCTTCGATTTTTGCCTTGATTGCAGACAACGGCGGATCGTACCGCACCAACGCCAGCGGATCGCGGTCGTACAACCAGGAATCCAGCACACGCAGCATCACAGCCAGGCCGCGGGGGAAGGATCCGGTATTGTTTTCGCGCAACGCAAATTCAACCGTGTTCATCGCTGCGGCCACCGTATCGCGATCGATCCCTTCTGCCGCCAGTTTCTGAAGCGTATCGAGGATCAGGCGCTCCACACTGTCCACATCACCTGGTTGAACGCCCTTCATGCCCACCGAAAACATCATCTGCGCCAGGCTGGTTTCGACCCCGCGGCCGGTCAGATCTTCTCCGAGGCCCGAGTCGATCAGCGCTTTGCGCAGCGGCGAAGCCGGCGTACCAATCAAAATTTCATTGAGGATGGAGAAGGCCAGCTTCTCTTCTGCGTCAGCACCGTCGGGCAGCAGCCAGTTGACCGTCAGCATAGCCTTGGGCGTTTCTTCTTCAGGCGTGACTTCATAGGATTGCTGCGCGCGACGCGGCTGATTGTAACGTGGTTGCATCAGAACGGCCGAATCCACGCTCACCCGGTCAAAGTCCCTCAGGTAAGCGTCCACGATCTCCAATCGCTTCTCCGGGGCATCGTCGCCGTAAAAATAGATGAACGCGTTGGAAGGATGGTAATGCTTTTGATGAAAGGCTTTGAAGGCTTCATAGGTCAAATCCGGGATCGCGCGCGGATCGCCGCCTGAATCGTGAAAGTAGGTGTTTTCGGGGAATACAATCGACTGGCTTTGCTGTGCGAGCACCTCTTCGGGCGTGGAATAGGCGCCCTTCATCTCGTTGAACACCACACCTTTAAAAGTCATCGCATCTTCAAGCGCATCGAGTTCATAATGCCAGCCCTCCTGCTCGAACGTGTGCCGGGTGAGGTTCGGGTACAGCACCGCGTCCAGGTATACGTCGATCAAGTTATAGAAATCCTGCACGTTCTGGCTGGCAACCGGGTAGCAGGTCTTGTCCGGGTAGGTGAACGCGTTCAAGAATGTGTTCAACGAACCCTTGATCAATTCCACGAAAGGCTCCTTGAGCGGGTATTTCCGCGATCCACACAGCACGGAATGCTCCATAATGTGCGCGATGCCGGTTGAATCAGCCGGCGGAGTGCGGAAATTGATCCCAAAAACTTTGTTCTCGTCGTCATTTTCAAGCGAGAGCAGTCGCGCGCCGGTGCGCATGTGGCGGTAAAGACGCGCCCGCGAGTTTATTTCAACGATATGCTCATCGCGGAGCAGTTCAAATCCATATAATGTCGACATTCCAGGTTCCTTCTTGATGAATTTTCCGTTAAGCCTGCCACTCTTGAACTGCACAGGCTCATGCCTGAATTTTACCCCACAACAAACATGCATTCCAGCAGGCTATTGTATAATGAGTTAATCTCATCTTACGAAGAACGAGGTGAAGCATGGTCAACTCAGACTTGTTTCCCATCCGCCGCCCGGAAGATTACCTGATGGCGACGAACAGCGGGAAGCCAACCCAGCGTGTCGAACGCAGGCGTCCCACCGGACCGGGCGGTGGTCCGAGCGGGCGCGCGGATGCGCCGCAACGCGAGCAACCTTCCCGGCCGAGCGGATCACAG
>JAPKMQ010000270.1 GCA_026645875.1 Longilinea sp. | reverse complement strand
TCTATGCCAATGATCGAACGTTATGCATTGATTACCGGGGCGTCCAGCGGGATTGGCGCAGAGTTTGCCCGGCAGTTGGCCGCGCAGGGAGTGCACCTGGCGCTGGTCGGGCGCAGCGAGGCGCGCCTTACGCCGGTCGCCGAAGAAATCCGCGCGGCATATCCCGTGGCGGTCGAGACGCTGGCAGCCGACCTGGGTGACGCGCAGGGTGTGGAGCGGGCCATCAATTTCATTGAAGCGCTGCCGCACCTGGATATCCTGGTCAACAACGCCGGTTACGGCACCACCGGCTACTTCGCGGAGAGCGACATCGAGCGGCAGGTGGGTATGGTGGATCTGCACGTCACGGCTGCGCTGCGCCTGTGCCGGGCAGCGCTGCCGGGGATGATTGCCCGCCGCAGCGGGGCAATCGTCAACGTGGCCTCGGTTTCAACGTTTGCCCCCATGCCGCACACGCCGGTGTATTCGGCTACCAAGGCGGCGTTGGTCAATTTTTCACGCGGCCTGCAAACCGAATTGCGCGGCACGGGCGTGCGTGTGCAGGCGTTGTGCCCGGGGTTCACCCGCACGCGCTTCCACAGCAGCGCCGAGTTTGAGGGCTTTCGCACCGAAAAGCTGCCCGGCTTGCTCTGGACGCAGGCCGACGCGGTGGTGCGCGATTCGCTGCGCGCGCTTCGCAACGGCGGGTCGCTGGTGGTGGTGCCAGGCTGGTTCTACCGGCTGGGGTTGCCGTTCCTGGGAACGCTGCCCGTGCGCATGCTGCTGGAAGCATTTGGCCGGTCCTAGCACATTTCGCGCATACGATCATTTGGAGAGGTTGCCATGCAGGATTTGAATGTCTTTTTCCATGCCATCCAGAAAGGCGAACGCGAGTCGGTCAGCGTGTACCTGGACAACGAGCCGGAGCTGGTCAACATGCTGGATCCGCGTAGCGGGTTGACACCCCTGATGACCGCGTTGTACTACATGGAGCCGGAAATTGCCGGCCTGCTGATTGAGCGCGGCGCGACGGTGAACCTGTTCGAGGCTGCCGCGGCTGGAAAAATCGACCGGCTGCGCGACCTGTTGGATGAACAGCACGGCGGGGTTAATGACTTTTCGCCGGACGGCTTTCAGACGCTGGGGTTGGCGGCCTTCTTCGGGCAGGACGCAGCGGCCGAACTGCTGCTGGCGCGCGGTGCCGAGGTCAATACGCCCTCTCGTAACCGCATGAGCGTCTGCCCGCTGCATTCGGCGGTGGCGGCGAGGCGGCTGCGCATCGCAAGCCTGCTGATCGAACATGGCGCGGATGTGAACGCCGTGCAGAGCGACGGTTTCACCCCGCTGATGGGCGCGGCGCAAAACGGACAGACGGAGATGATCGAACTGCTGCTGGCGCGCGGCGCGCGGGCGGATGTGGCGCGCGCCAACGGACAGACCGCGCTGGACCTGGCCCGCGAGAGCGGTCACGCCGCCGCCGTGGAATGGATCCAACGCCACGTCGGAGGCAAAGCATGAAAAAAGAATTGGACATGGTACAGCTATTCCACGAAACTTACCGGGCCTATTACAACCGCCAGCCGACCGCCCAATTGCCGCCGGAAGTGATTGCCCTGCGCGTCAGCCTGATCCAGGAGGAGTTGGACGAATACCGCGCGGCGGCCGAAGCCGGCGACCTGGTGGGCATCGCGGACGCGCTCTCGGATTTGATGTACGTGGTGCTGGGTACCTACGTGGCGCACGGGTTGCAGGACCCGGCCGAGGAGCTGTTCGCCGAGGTGCAGCGCAGCAACATGAGCAAGCTGGACGAAAATGGCCAGCCGATCTTCCGCGCCGACGGCAAGGTGCTCAAATCGAAACTGTTCAGCCAGCCGGATTTGCAATCCATTCTGGCGAAATATCCCCCGGGCGGGAACGGTAAAGAACCTCCCGCAGCATAAATAAAATCTGACCCGGTTTGCGCCAGGTCAGATTTTATTTGGGCTGTAGGCTCTTTTCAATTGGCGTCTTGCGTGGCTTCACTGGAATCGACCACCTGGTTTGAACTCGCGGCGAAGGTCTCCTTCAAGCCGGCTACCAGCGCGTCGATCTCGGCGTCGGTCAGTTTCGCGTCCGGGTGCATCAGCACGTATTCGGGCAGCGGCATCTCACCGGCGCGCAGCTTCTTCTCGATCAAATCGGCGGTGATGAAGGTCACGTCCTTCCATTCCGAGAAGTTCATCAGCGAGCGCGCGGCGGCGATATCCTGCTGCATCATCATGGACATGGGCTGGACACGGGCATACCAGGGCCAATCGGTCTCGTTGCTGTGGCAATCGAAGCAGGCGCGTTTGGCCAGCGCGCGCGTTTCTGCGCTGTCCCAGTTGGGCTCGCGCACCACGGGCGGGTTGGCGAGGGCTTCGTCCTGCGGGATGAACTGAAGGAACACGAACGCGGCTGCCGCGGCGGTCATCAGAAAGACAAAAATCTTGTTGCGAAACAATTTACGAACCATTCTCCTGTACCTCATTCCAATAAGAATTGATGGCGGTCAAAGCCTGCCTCATCATTTGAACTTGCTGTACCCGGGCGGGGTGGATGAGGTAATTTTGACCAACTTGGTCAATTATATGTGTAATAAAGGAACTGGCAACCGGCCATCTGGCTAAAATGTACATAAAACCTTTGGCGCGTCAGGACCCGCCGGTTGGCCTGTCAAATCACGTGAATCCGGGATGGTAAAATCCGCTCAAAGTTGTCGTCCTCAACGAGCGGTTTCGCGCAGCAAAGGATTGGCAGGTTCCATTGTCGAGGATCTTCAGACCAACAAACGGCCTCCAGCATGAAAAACGGCTGGCGCGTCCAGCTTATTCCGAACACAGGGTAAATTTACTTATTGCTTTTAATATTTTTTTGATTATGAATATTCATTGGTACAAGAAATAAGAGCCTGCCAAAACCAGTGGTTTTGGGCAGTACATATTTACCCCGGCACCTTTAAGGAGTCATTTGTGTGAAATGCTGCCACAAGCATTGAATAGAGAGTCGCAACTATTCTTGGGACAAACACCACAATTGAAAGGTGTTGAAGAATAAATAATAATTGCTATAATGTTGTAAATATGAATAATAAACCATGGTTAATACTCAAATGGAGGAAACGATGAACAAGATATTTGTTTTTTTCATTGTGTTAACTTTGCTCAGTTTTTCTGTAAATTGCGTTCATGCATCTTTTGATAGCAA
>JAPKMQ010000026.1 GCA_026645875.1 Longilinea sp. | reverse complement strand
GGGCAGGCCGAGCCCTCGCCCGCGGCGGCGATGTCGCCCACGCGGCTGGCGGTGAAATCGCGGCCGTAGTTGACGTTGCGCAAGTGATAACCGGGCTCGTTCGCGCCGGCTACCAGGTTGGGAGACTGCGGGATGAGTTCGTCCGCCACCACCAGCACGCCGCGCAGCCCGACCGGTGAGGCATAGCCGGCTTCCGCGCCGGTGATTTTGATTTCATCTGTGGTCGCCGGGCGCAGGTCGCGCGCGCCGATCAGGTTAGCCAGCTTGGTTTCATTCACTTCCATGTCGCCGCGCACCAGCGCAAAAACGAATTGTTCCTGCGGTTCATCTTCGGGCGCGGGGATCTCGGCCATGTAGAAGACGGCCTTGGCGGTGCGGCTGGCGGGGATATCCAGGAAGGCAGCCAGATCATCGATGCTGCTGGCGCCGGGCGTGGCGACTTTTTCCAGCGGCAGCGCGTCCTCGGCGTCCACGGCCGGGCGGGCAAAGCGCGCCACCTGGCGGTTGGCCGAATAGCCGCAGGAATCGCAGAAGAGCAGCGTGTCCTCGCCGATGGGGGTCAGGTACATGTATTCGTGCGCCACCTTGCCGCCCATCATGCCGGTGTCGGATTTGACCGCCACCACCGGCAGCCCGCAGCGCCGAAAGATGTTGAAATAGGCGTCGTAATGGGCCTGGTACTGCGCCTCGAGGCCTTCCCAGGAGGCATCCAGCGAGTAGCTATCCAACATGGTGAACTCGCGCACGCGGATCAAGCCGGCACGCGGGCGCGGGTCGTCGCGGAACTTGGTCTGGATGTGATAGATCAGGGCAGGCAACTGGCGGTAGGATTTGATCTCGGTGCGCACCAACTGGCCGACCACTTCCTCGTGCGTCATGGCCAGCACCATGTCCTTCTGGTTGCGGTCCTTGAAGCGCGCCATTTCCGCGCCGATCTGCTGCCAACGGCCGCTTTCCTTCCAGATTTCGGCGGACTGTGCCACTGGCATGGTCATCTCCTGGCCGCCAATGGCGTTGATCTCTTCGCGCAGGATGGCTTCGATACGCGTCAGGCTGCGGCGGGCCAGCGGCAGCGCGCTGAAGATGCCGACGGATTGCTGGCGAATGAAGCCAGCCCGCAGCAGCAGTTGGTGGCTGGCCACTTCAACATCGGCAGGCGCGGCGCGCAATGTTTGTCCAAAAAGATGCGATAAGCGCATGGATATCCTCCAGGAGTCGACTTGATGGCTCTGATTATACTTTGCGCTGGCGCAAGGTAACACGTTTGGACGCGGTTATAATCAAGGCAGATAAAATTGGATATCTTGGAGCTATGATGGCTGAATTATCTGGACGGCTGCTGCGCGAGCGTGTCACTGTGGATAAAATGATCGAACTTTACTGCCGCGAAAACCATGCGGCGCAAGGCGGTTTATGCGCGGAGTGCGCCGTGTTGTCGGAATATGCCCGCCAGCGGCTGGAAAAATGCGTTTTCGGCGCTGAAAAACCCACCTGCGCCAACTGCCCGGTGCATTGTTATAAGCCCGAAATGCGCGCGAAGGTGCGCATGGTGATGCGCTACGCAGGCCCGCGCATGTTGCTGCACCACCCTGCCCTGGCGCTGCGCCACCTGCTGGACGGACGCAAAAAAGCACCGCAAATCAAGCGGCGCGTAAAAATCGAAGAAAACTAAGCCGCAATCAGGGTAAAAAACGGATCCAGGTGGAAATTGCGCGGTACAACCCCGGAGCCAATACACTTCCGGTTTTGCGTTGGATATAGCCAAGCAGGATGCCCTGCGCAAATGCCAGTCCCAAATCGGGCAGGGCGGCAGACAGCGGCTGGCCGCCGCTGAGCCACAGGGGCAGCCGCCAGAGCGCGAACAGGGCCGCAACCAACACCCAACCGGGAATTTCACCCAGCCAGGCGGCCAGCCGGGGCTGGATGTAACCGCGGAAGATGCTTTCTTCCAGCAGGCAGATGCCCAACCAGTAGAGCAGCAGCGTGATCTGTTCGGGCGGCAAACCGCGCACGATATCGTTGAAGCGGTTGCGCAGGAAAATGGTCAGGAGTGCCAGCGCCAGACCGACCAACAGCCCAATACGCAGGTTGGCGCTGCCCCAGCCGGCGCTGCGCAAGGGCTGGCGGCGGAAAAACAGGAGCGCAATGAATGGCAACGCGCTGAGACCGGCCAGGATCAGGCTGGCGCGCAAGCCGCTGCTGCCGGGTCTTTCATAATAAATCACCGCCAGCGCAAAAATGACGAAGAATCCCGCCAGCGCGTACAGGGCCTCACGGCGGGGATAAATGAATGTGATCTTGCGGCGGCCGCGGACGCGCGGGCTCAGTACGAGCAACATCACCACAGCGATCACGCCGAAGTATTCCGCGGCCAGCAGGATCAGTTCGTTCGAATTCATGCGGCTTCCCCGGTATCCGGATCGGTTTCGGCTGGCAGTGTCTCCTCTTCCGGGTTTTCCAGCTCCAGTTCGATCTTTTCCTCCATGCGCACCTGGCCGCGCAGAAACGCGCCCTCTTCGGTGGCAAAGGCGATCACGGTCACGTCGCCCCACACGCGGCCGGTGGAACGGATTTCCAGCTTTTCGGCGACAACATTGCCGCGCACCGCGCCGGCGACAATGACGGTGTTGGCGCGCAGTGTTTCGCAGCTCACCCGGCCTGTTTCGCCCACCACCACCATCCCGCGGATGGCAATTTCGCCTTCATAGGCGCCTTCGATGCGCACGCCGCCGCTGCCGCGCAAATTTCCCCGCCAGTTAATGCCGGGGCCAAGCACCGAGGTAACGCGCTCGGCGGGCGCGATGCTGGTTGGCACCGGCTGAGTATTTTTTCGAAACATGCCTGCTCCTCCTGCTGGGTTAATTCTACCCGATAACGGTGCGGCCTGTCGACTTTTCTCCGCGCGGGATGCAAAGCTCGAGCGCTTGAATTCTGACAGGTTGGGTGTATAATCCAAAGGTTGAACGATCGATCAAGAGCAAGTGAAAGGTAAGAAGAATTATGCCGATTTATACCTACCGGTGCGCAAATTGTGGTGTGCAATTCGAGAAGACGCAAAAGTTTAGCGATCAGCCGCTGCAGTGGTGCCCCGAGTGCGGGAAGAAAGCTCTGAACAAGGTTTATCAACCGGTTGGCATCGTGTTTAAAGGTTCAGGATTCTATGCCACCGACCACCGCTCGCCATCCGGCGCCAGCCGTTCCTCCAACTCGCATAGCGAGGGTGAAGGCAGCAAGCCCGCCGAACCGAAGACGGAAACCAAGAGCGATTCTTCCTCTACGCCCGCTGAGAAAAGCGGCGACAAATCGTAATCTTCCCTGCGACGCAGGGTGGTTGGGCTGATTTTGCATCATCCCGGAGATTGGCTAAGCATGTCCAAGCAGGAAACAAACCGGCGCGAAAGCGGCAAGAATCAAAAGCGCTCATGGCAGCAGACGGTATTCATCGTGCTGTCGGTTGTGCTGATTATCTCGTGGATTGCCGCGCTGCTGGTCACACTGTAAGTCTTACACTGTAAGTCAAAGCATTAGGTAACCACGCAACGGGCGCATGGCATGTGCCCGTTTTGCTTGCGCGTGATACAATTCAGCCCATGAAACGATGGCAATTTTGGGTGGGAATCCTGATCAGCGCGGTGTTTCTATATTTCACCCTGCGCGGCATGCACCTGGGTGAATTCTGGCAGACGATCAAGACCGCCAAATACTGGTGGCTGATCCCGGGCGTGGCGGTTTACTTCATCGGCGTGTGGGTGCGCTCGTGGCGCTGGCATTACATGCTGCGTCCGCTCAAAAAGATCTCCACGCGCAAGATGTTCCCAATCGTGTGCATCGGCCGGCGAATTGCTGCGCGCGGCAGTGCTAAAGGAACGCGAAGGCGTGCCGATTTCGGCCTCGCTGGCCACGGTGATTGTCGAGCGCATTTTCGACGGCGTGGTGATGCTGGGATTCGTATTCGTCAACCTGCCCGAGCTGGCACGCCTGACACAAAACTCTGGTGTAGTGGGCACGATGAACATCCGCGACGTGGCCATCATCGGGGCCGTGGTCTTCATTGGCGCGCTGCTGGTGTTTCTGCTGGCGGCCATGTTTCCACAGGTCACCGAGCGGATTGTCAACTGGGTGATTGACCGCCTGGTGCCGCTGCGATTCCGCGAGAAATTGCGCGGATTTGCGCTGCGGTTTTTGACCGGGCTGGAAAGCCTTCGCTCACCTGTGGAAGCGTTGATGATCTTCTTCACCACGGTGCTGATCTGGCTGCTTGAAACGGCCAAGTACTGGTTCGTGATGCACGCTTTCCCGTTTGAGGTCAGTTTCTTCGCGCTAATGTTAATGAATGGCATTGTCAACCTGACAACAACCTTGCCCTCCGCGCCGGGTTATGTGGGCACCTTCGACGCGCCGGGGATTGCCCTGCTGATGGCCTATCACGTGCCGCAGGCCGTGGCCGCCGGTTATACGTTGGTGCTGCACGCGGCGCTGTGGTTCCCGATCACCCTGCTGGGTGCGTACTACTACCTCCGCCAGCCGCTGCGTTGGGGAAAACAAATGGAGACGCTGCGCAGCGAAGGTTGAGACTGCGGCAGCCTGACAAAGGAGCGAACATGAAAATCGCCGTGATTGGCGCCGGAATCGGCGGGATGGCCGCCGCGCATGATTTCCTGAAGGCCGGGCATGAAGTGACCCTGTTTGAAGCTGCCGATACTGTTGGCGGGCTGGCGGCCGGTTTTAAGGAACCGCATTGGAACTGGTCGGTGGAGCGCTTTTACCATCACTGGTTCCAGAGCGATGCGTCCATGCTGGGGCTGATCCGCGAACTGGGATGGCAGGACCGGGTGCTCTTCCCGCGCCCGTACACGGTGATGTATCACGAGGGCAAGTTTTACCCGTTTGATTCAATTCCTGCCGCGCTGCTGTACCCGGGCCTGGGATATGGCATCAACAAAATTCGCTTCGGGTTGGTGGGGCTGTACCTGCGCCTGACCAACAACTGGAAAGCGCTGGAAAGCGTCACCGTGGAAGCGTGGATGCGCAAGTGGGCCGGTGACAAGGTATATGAAGAAATGTGGGAGCCGATGCTGGTGGGCAAGTTCGGCGAGCGTTATGCCAAGGAAGTGAACATGGCCTGGATGTGGGCGCGGCTCAAATCGCGTACCACCCGGCTGGGCACCTACCGGGGCGGCTTTCAGCAGTTCTCTGACGACCTGGCGGCTGTGCTGCGCCAGCGCGGCGCGCAGATTCGACTCTCGACCGCGGTGCAGAACATCGAGGCGCAGGCGGACGGACTGGCGCTGAGCGTGGCCGGAACGGGAGTCGAAACGTTTGACCGGGTGCTCTCCACGGTCTCGCCGGGCATCATGGCGCGCATGGCGCCTTCGTTGGCGCCCGACTACCTGCAAGGGCTGCTCAACCTGAAGAGCCTGGGCGCGGTGGTGATGGTGCTGGCGCTGCGCCGCAAGCTTTCCGAGAAGGGGTATTACTGGTACAACCTGCCTAAGAAAGCCGGCTTTCCGTTCCTTGCGCTGGTCGAGCACACCAACTTCCTGCCGGCCGAGAATTACGGCGGCGATCACATTGTGTATTGCGGCGACTACCTGGAAACTGATCACGAATACTTCCGGCTGAGCCAGGAAGAGCTGCTGCAGCGTTTCCTGCCTGGACTGGCGCGGGTCAATCCGGCCTTCTCGCCCGACTGGGTACGCAAGAGCTGGTTGTGGAAGACCAACTACGCCCAACCCGTGCCGTTGTTGAACCATTCACGCAACATCCCCGACCTGAAGACGCCGATGCCCGGTTTGTACTTCGCCAGTATGAGCCAGGTCTATCCGTGGGACCGCGGCACCAATTACGCTGTCCAGGTGGCCCGGAAGGCTGCCGCGCGCATTTTGACGGAAAACTAACCGTTTTCCGGCAGCCCTGTTACCGAGCTTAACAACCTTAAAACTGTTAATCTTAGGCTTCCGCAAAACTCGTCCGCGAAGTGCCAGAATCGACCTTTCAATTTTGATTCTCGCATTTTCAAGGGCCTGGAAAATTTTTAGATCAATAGGCCAATAGGTGGAACTATACGCCTAAGTGAAGTTGCAACCCCTATATGTGGGGGGTGCGCAAAGGCAAAAACCGCACAAATGCGGCAGTAAGAGTCAATGGAACACAGTCTTAAATTTTGTTTGATTACTTTATTCGTTAAGATGAGAAGGCTTAAAGATTCAAACTTTTTTAGGCAACCGTAGGCTGGTCAACTTGTTTCACCTGTATGTATCTGTTAGAATGACCTTACTTCGGGCTGGGGGAACCCAAGTTTTTTACATAAACTCCAGGTGTACCGTACACCACCGATAGCCGAGGAAAATTGATCACCGCTGCAGCGGCAGTGGTAAACGCCCCTCAACCCTGGGCCAGAATTTTGGCCAGGGTAATCTATTCACGCGGGAGGATGCTGTCAAGATGAATGCAGAGCAAGCCTGGCAGGCCACCTTGAGCCAACTACAATCTGAAATGCCAAAAGCATCCTTTGATACCTGGGTCCGCAGCGCAGAATTGGTGCGTCATCAGGATAACACGTTTGTCGTCGGTGTTCACAATGCGTACGCCCGCGATTGGCTGGATAATCGTTTGAACGGCACCATGACGCGCATCCTCTCAGGCATGATGGGCTGCCAGCAGGCTGTTCAGTTTGACGTGTGGCACAAGGAAGTGGAAGCCGCCCGCGCTGCAGCGCCGGTCGAAGCTGTCCTGCCCGAGCCGGTCCGCCAGAACACCAACATCAACCCGCGCTATTCATTCGATAATTTTGTTGTTGGAAGCAGCAACCGCATGGCGCATGCTGCCAGCCAGGCCGTGGCCGACAACCCGGCCCGCGCCTACAATCCATTGTTCCTGTACGGCAGCGTTGGGCAGGGCAAAACGCACCTGTTGCACGCCATCGGCAATGCCGCCCTGCAACAGGGGTTGCAGGTGCTGTACGTGTCATCGGAAGAATTCGCCAACGACCTGATTAACTCCATCCGCACGCACAACACGCAGGCCTTCCGCGACCGCTACCGCAGCATCGACGTGCTGTTGATCGACGATATCCAGTTCATCGCCGGTAAGGAATCGACCCAGGAAGAGTTCTTCCACACCTTCAACACCCTGCACAGCCAGGACAAGCAGATTGTGATTTCCTCAGACCGGCCGCCCAAGGCAATGGTGACCCTGGAGGAACGGCTGCGCTCGCGGTTTGAGTGGGGCCTGACTGTGGATATTCAACCCGCCGACCTGGAAATGCGCACAGCCATCCTGCGCAGCAAAGCCGAACGCTCGAATCGCCGGGTGCCGCCAGAAATCCTTGATTCGATCGCCCGCCAGGTACACACCAACATCCGCGAGCTGGAAGGCGCGCTGACCCGCGTGCTGGCATATGCCGAATTGAGCGACAAGCCGCTGACCGCCGAACTGGTGCAGGTGGCGCTGGTGGACTTGCTGCCGCAACGCAGCGCGCTGGAGCCGCGCCAGGTGGTGCGCCTGGTGGCCTCGTCGTTTGGGCTGACAATTGACCGGCTGTTGGGGCGCGACCGCTCGCGCGAAGTGGCGCTTCCGCGGCAGGTGGCCATGTACATCCTGCGGGAAGAGGTGAACGTTTCACTGCCGCAGATTGGCGAGGTGCTGGGCGGGCGCGACCATACCACGGTGCTGTACGCCTGTGAAAAGGTGGCTGATATGATGGAACGCGACGACCGTTTGCGCCGGCAGGTGTTGCAGATCCGCGAGCAGTTGTACAGCCGTGCGGCCGCCTAAACCGCGGCGAACGCCTCATCGTTCGAGGAGTTTTACAGAAAAAGTGAAGAGGCCAGCCGGGATCGTCCGGTTGACCTCATCTGGCCCATCCCCGCAGGAAGCGGGGCATTCACATCGATGAATAGTTGTAATATAGCGAATAAATATCATTTTTGAAGCGAATAATAACAGCCCGTTTCAAAGAAACGGGCTGTTGATTCATCAGCATTCTAATTACTGTGCCAGAGTCTTGGCCATTTGTAAATATTCAAGGGATAGCGTCTTCCGGTTGGAAACCACCGTCCGCAAGGGGATCGGAACCACCTCGCGCCCATCCAGCGCGACCATCACATTGGCCTGGCCGTTGAGCAGGAATTGGACGGCCTGGTAGCCAAAGCGGGTGGCCAGGAAGCGGTCGTACGCCGAAGGCTTTCCACCGCGCTGGATGTGCCCGAGGATGGTCACGCGCATGGTAAAGCCGATATCCATGGCATCGATCTGGCTGGCCAGTTCATGGATGCTGGGCTTGGCGCCTTCGGCGACCACCACGATGGCGTGAGTCTTGCCGCGCAGGTAGGCGTTCTCGATCGTACTGGCGACGTCCGCGACGATGACAGGCTCTTCCGGGATCAACACCATCTCGGCGCCCGCGATGATGCCCGCTTGCACAGCCAGGTAGCCGGATTCGCGGCCCATGGTTTCAACCAGGAAGGCGCGGTTGTGCGAGGAAGCCGTGTCGCGCAGCTTGTCAATGCCGTCCACGATGGTGTTGAGCGCGGTGTCAACGCCGATGCACATGTCGGTGCCGTGGATGTCATTGTCGATGCTGCCGGGGATGCCAATGATCGGGATGCCCTGCTCGGCCAGCTTCATCGCGCCGCTCAGCGAACCGTCGCCGCCGATGACCACCAGCGCATCGATCTCAGCGTTGCTCATCTGGCGGATGGCCTCGCGCTGGCCGTGCGGCTCGCGGAATTCAGCGCTGCGGGCGGTTTGCAGAATGGTTCCGCCGCGCTGCAGAATGCCGCCCACGTCGCGCGCGCCCAGTGTGCGAAAACGGCCGTGAATCAGGCCTTCATACCCATCTTCGACGCCAATGACGCGCAAGTCATTGGCCAGCCCGGTGCGGACCACGGCGCGAATGCACGGGTTCATGCCCGGCGAGTCGCCCCCAGAGGTCATCACACCAATCGTTTTGATTGATTTCCTGGCAACCATATAAAAATACCTGTCGTTCTACTGGAGTGTAATATTCTCCACGCGGACATTGTCGTCACCCACGAGCGATTTCAAATCGCGCAATAGGTCGGGATTCAGGCCGGTGGTATCATTCGGAAATTCAAGCAGGAAATGCCTGCCGTTTTCAAAAATGCGCAGGGCAAACCTGTCGCGTCCGGGGTAGGAGGTGAGCATGCCGATCACCCGGCGCATGCGGCGCACGTCGCGCTGGCGGTCGCCGCCCGAACGCAGCACAACCGTCACCATGCGCAGTTCAGCGCTTTCGCTGGAGGGCGGCGCAAGCCGGTCGGCAGGCGGCATGATGTATTGGATGGGCGCGGCTGTTGATGCCGGGGCCGTGGTCGGGGTCGATCCTGCCGGCGGGCTTTTCGGCGCAGCTTCATCTGTCGCGGCCGGTTTTGCTGGCGTGGGGGTGGGTTCCGGAGTGGGCGGCGGCGGTTGCGACTTCTGCCGCGGCTGCGGTTTGTTTTCGGCCGGCGGCGCATCGTAGAGATGCCAGTCGTCCGGTTCTGGAGGCAGCGGGACGCCGAATTCGCTATCCATGTCCCCGAAAGAGTCCGGCGCGCCAACCTGGCCACGCGTTTCGGCGATTTCATACGTATACATGGAGGACGGATTGTATTCGCCCGGCGTTTCAGCGCCGTACTCGCCGCCTGCGGCAGCATAGCTGCCATAATCGTAACTACCGCCTTCGGGAGCGATTGCTTCCAGCTTTTCCTGGGTCAGCTTATCGACCAGCACTTTCGGGTCGCCTTTTTCAGTATCCACCCGGCCTTCGGCGATCAAAATGGCGTCCACCGCCAGCAGCCGGTTGAACCTTTCCCAACTTCGCGCGAAGAGCACCAGCTCAACCGCGCCCTGGGTATCTTCCAGGGTGGCAAAGCCCATCAGCTTGCCGTCCTTGGTCTGGTATTGGCGAAATTGAGTCACCATGCCAGCCACGATGACCTTGTCTTTGTTTGACAACCCGGCCAGTTGCGAAGAAAAATGCGTGATTTTGCGGCGCAGCGCAGGCATGTAGGGCGAGACGGGGTGGTCGGACACATACAGGCCGATCAAATCCCGTTCCCATTCGAGCTGTTCGCGCCGGTTGGGAACGCCGGCCGCGGGCAGGGTGATATCCTCCTCGACGCCCGCGATGGAGCCAAAGAAACTGAGCTGGCCGCATTCGGCGGCGCGGAAATGGCTGGAGCTGACCGAGATGATCCGATCGAGCGCGTCCAGCAGCGGCCGCCGCTGCCCCAGGCTGTCCATGGCGCCGACGCGGATCAGGCATTCCAGCGCGCGTTTGCCCACGGCGCGCAAATCCACGCGGCGGGCAAAATCGTTCAGGTCTTTGAACGGCCCAGATTGTTGCCGGGACTTGATGATCAGCTCCACGGCTCCCTGGCCGACGTTTTTCACCGCGCCCACGCCAAAGCGGATCGCGGCGCGCTGTTCGGGCCGGTCTTCAATTTCAAAATCCCAGCCGCTGAAGTTGATGTCCGGCGGCAGCACGTCAATGCCCATTGCCCGGCAGTCGCCAATGTAGAAGGCCACCTTGGCCGTCTCATTCTTGGAGGCCGACAGGAGCGCGGTCATGTATTCTTCGGGATAGTGCGCTTTCAGGTAGGCGGTTTGCACGGCGATCACGCCGTAATCAGCAGCATGCGATTTGTTGAAGCCGTAGCGGGCGAATTCTTCCCAGTCCGCAAAAATGCGCTCAGCGGTTTCCTGTTCAATGCCGTGGGCAACCGCGCCTTCGATAAATTTGTCGCGGTGCTTTTGGAGTTTCTCTTTTTGTTTCTTGGAGATGGCTTTCCGCAGCTCGTCCGATTCAGACAGCGTATAGCCGGCCAGGTCGACGGCCGCGCGCATGATTTGTTCCTGGTAGATTGGAATGCCAAAGGTTTCGCCGAAGATCGGTTCAAGCGTTGGATGGCGGAATGTGATGGGTTCTTCGCCGTGCATCCGTTTGATGTAGGATGGAATGAATTCGAGCGGTCCGGGGCGGTACAGCGCGACCATGGCGATGACGTTATCCAGGTTGTGCGGCTTCATCTGGGTGATATAGCGGGTCATGCCCGTGCCTTCCAGTTGGAAGACGCCAGCCGTATGCCCGCGCCCCATCAGTTCAAAGGAAGCCGGATCGTTGACCGGGATGTTGTTGAGATCCAGGTTCACCCCGCGACGTTCGCGGATCAAATCGCAGGCGCGCTGCATGATGGTGAGGGTGACCAGGCCGAGGAAATCGACCTTCAGCAGGCCCTGGTTTTCGACGATGGACATTTCAAACTGCACCACCGATTTGATCGGGCTGTCCTCCGAACCGCTGGTGGGGCGGTGCAGCGGGGCGTAATCGACGATCGGCCGGTCGGTGATGACCACGCCGGCGGCATGCGTGCCGGCATTGCGAATCACGCCTTCCATGCGGCTGGCGTTGTCAATGAGGTCCTTCAGGTATTCGGCGCTGTCATATGCTGCCTTGAAATCCGGCAGGGTCTCGAGCGCCTCTTGAATGGTGATTGCTTTGTTGGGCGCAGTGGTGATTAACTTGGTGACGCGGTCGACTTCGCTGAGCGGAATATCCATTACGCGGCCCACGTCGCGGATGGCACCCTTGGCGCCCAGCGTGCCGAAGGTAATGATCTGGGCGACCTTGTCCTCACCGTATTTGCGCGCGCAATAAGTCATCACCTCCGAGCGCTTGTCATCCTGGAAATCCAGGTCGATATCGGGCATGGAAATACGGCCGGGGTTGAGAAAGCGCTCAAAGATCAGACCATGCTGGAGAGGCTCCAGGGCGGTAATCTCAAGGGTGTAGGCAACAATCGAGGCAGCGCCGGACCCGCGCACGTTGTACCAGATACCGGCTTCGCGCGAGTGGCGGCACAAATCCCACACGATCAAGAAATAGGCGTCGAAGCCCATTCTGTGGATGACCGAAAGTTCGTACTCCAGTCGCCCGCGCACCTGGGGGTCGTTGGCATGATCGCCGTAGCGCATCTGCAAACCTTCTTCGCATAACTTGCGCAGATAGGTTTCGGTTGTAAATCCTTCTGGCACGTCAACGCTTGGCAGGTGGTAACCCTTCGGCGACAGATCGACGTTGCAGCGCTCGGCGATGAGCAGCGTGTTGGACAGCGATTCGGGCACCTCGCTGAACAGCGAGCTCATTTCTTCCGGCGAGCGCAGGTAGTAGGAGTTGTCGCTCATGCGGAAGCGGTTCGGGTCGCTGAGCAGCGAGCCGGTTTGAATGGCCAGTAGAATATCCTGCATGCGCGCATCTTCAGGGTTGATGTAATGCGCGTCGTTGGTTGCCACGTAGCGGGCATTGTGGCGTTTGCCAATGCGCAGCAGCGCCTGGTTGATGGTGGCCAGCTCTTTGATGTTGTGCTGTTGAAGTTCGAGGAAGAAGCGATCTGGCCCGAAAACCGAGTAATACCAGTCCAGCTTTTCCGCCGCGGCCGCCTCGCCACGGTCCATGATCAGGCGCGGAATTTCAGCTGCCATGCAGCCCGAAGTGGCGATCAGACCGTCGGAGTGGGCGGCCAGGAATTCATGATCGATGCGCGGGTTGTAATAAAAACCTTCGATCTGCGCGGCGCTGGCGATTTGCAGCAGGTTCTGATAGCCGGTTTCGTTTTCGGCCAGCAGCAGCATGTGATAGGCATGCTTGTCCAGTTTGGGGTCGCGCTCGCCCATGCGCCGCGGCGCCAGGTAGGCTTCCAGGCCGATGATGGGTTTGATCCCGGCGGCCGTGGCGGTGTTGAAAAAATCGACCACGCCAAACATGGTGCCGTGGTCGGTAATGGCGACGGCGGGCATGCCCATCTCCCGGGTGCGTTCGACCAGCTTCTTGATGTTGCTGAAACCATCGAGGAGCGAGTATTCGGTGTGGACGTGGAGATGAACAAATGACATGACTTGTGCCCGGTGATGCCACATTATAGCACGTGAGTTCGGTCTGGCTTGATGAGAACTCTTAAAAGTTCACGGCGCTCTGGACCTTTTAAGGACCGGCGCCGGGGGAGGGTTTATTCGATGGATGCCCAACTCAGGCGGTCAGGCACTTCGATGGTTCAGGCAGGCTACCACCACAGGCGGAACCAGGTGCCCGCGGCGGCTGTTTCACCCTTGTAGTTGATGGTGACGTTGATGCGCACGATTTGATTGGCTTTGAAATTGCCGCTGTTGATGGTCAACTGGCTGATACCATCCGCGTCCGTGTCAGCGGGGCGGTGAATATCCGTCGTGCCATCCGGCCAGAGGACTTCCACCTTGACCAACGCTCCGGCGAGCGGGGTCAGGGATGGGTCCATCACAACCACTGAAATGGTCTGCTGGCTGTCGGCCGGCAGGATCGGCCGGGCGACAAACGCGTAGGCGCGCGGCTGAACCAGGCGCCCCGGGATGTTGTCCGATTCCTGCGGCCGGATGCGGCTGGTGTCGCCCAGGGTGCGGTCGTAATGAATGCGGCCCAGATCAGTCAGGACAACGCGCTGGCCGGTGGGCTTTTCCGGGCGCCATTCAAGGCGGGCATATTCAAAATTCTGAACGATTCGACCTTCATAAACCTGGGCGGCTGAGATCGGCGCGCCAAGGTAGCGCATGCCGTTGTTGGCGTCGTAGAATTGAAGGAAGGCATAGCATACCGGGAAGCCATCGATCTCATTGCAGGCCGGACTGTTGGCGGGAATATCCAGGAGCGGGGCCTGATCGTCGAGCAAATCTTCTCCCAGCGGGGCGAGTTGCACAATTTCGCCAGAGCCGCCCTGAACGAGGTCCAGGCGCACCTTTTGAAAGTACTGTACGCGCACGTGTGTGATGGGGTGCTCGAACTCGTCGGTGATGGGATAGCCGAAGAGTAGCAGCGGATCATCGGCGCTTAAAAAGAATTCCAGGAATGGGCCGCGGACGGTGTGCCCGGTTTCCTGGAAGTACAATTCATTCTCAGTTTGCGCGTAACCCTGGCCGCCAAAGCCGGCCAGGATCACCAGGGTGAGTAATAATGAAAATAGAATTCTTGTCCCCTTCATAATAATATTATACGCAATATTTTCTTTAAGACAATAGCAATTCTTGTTTTTTCTTAAAATTGATGATGAATTTAGTGAAAATGTGGCTTCACATGTCATGCTACCACCATATATGGGTAGATGAGGTGTTTTTTCAAAAAGGACGCCATAAATAGGTATCTCGGTAAACGTTAAGGAGTCTAATCTTGTGTTCTAGATTCGCTTGCGACGGTTTTCCCGGCAGTCGACGTCATTTTTCTGATGACATAGTGACGAATTACGTAATCGGAAGGAGCTGCAATGCGCGGTATAATGAAAATGATCACAACCCTGAATGGAGAACAAGATGGCCGAGCGGAAAATTCGCGTGTTGGTTGCCAAACCAGGACTCGACGGACATGATCGCGGCGCCAAAGTGGTGGCGCGTGCGTTGCGGGATGCGGGCATGGAAGTGATTTATACAGGCCTGCGCCAGACGCCTGAGATGATTGCCGAAGCCGCGTTGCAGGAAGATGTGGACGCGGTGGGGCTTTCGATTCTTTCCGGCGCGCACATGGCCCTGGTGCCGCGGGTGTTGGAACTGATGCGTGCCAATGGTCAGGGCGGCGTGCATGTGTTTGTGGGGGGCATTATTCCAGAAACGGATGCGCAGGCGTTATTGGATCAGGGCATCCTGGCGGTCTACGGCCCAGGGACCCCAAGCAGTAAGTATGTGAACGAAATTCGCGCTGCTGTGCTGGGCGAGGTTGCGGCCTGAGCGGGCGGTTTGAATGGATTTGGTAGCGGGCGTTCTTGCAGGTGAGCGGCTGGCATTGGCCCGGCTGATCACCCAGGTTGAAAACGATACGCCTGAGGGGCGCGAAGCGCTCAACAGGCTATTTTCGCATACTGGCAAGGCGCACCTGATCGGCGTGACCGGTTCGCCCGGAACGGGTAAGTCGTCGCTGGTCAATCTGATCGCAAAGGCCTACCGCACCCCGGCGGATGGCATGCAGCCCTGCAAGGTGGCGGTGGTGGCGGTCGATCCGTCCAGCCCGTTCACTGGCGGCGCACTGCTGGGCGACCGCGTGCGCATGCGCGACCTGGCCGGCGATCCGGGTGTATTCGTGCGTTCGATGGCATCGCGCGGTGCGCTGGGCGGGCTTTCACACAGCACGGCGGCCGTGGTGCAGGTGTTGGACGCGGCTGGGTTTGACAAGATCCTGATCGAAACGGTTGGCGCCGGCCAATCGGAAGTGGACATTGCCCGGCTGGCGCACACCACCCTGGTGGTTGAAGCGCCTGGATTGGGCGATGATATTCAGGCGATCAAAGCCGGCATCCTTGAAATCGCGGATATCCTGGTGGTCAACAAGGCCGACCGGCCGGGCGTGGAAAACACCGAACGGGCGCTGCGTTCGAACCTTGAACTGGCCCACCCGGAGCGTATGCGCACGGGAAGTTGCGGGCGGGGCGGCAAGGCCAATCAGCCCAAATCCGGCGCACCGGAAGCACTGGACGAACAAATCTGGGTCCCGCCGGTCCTGCGCACCATCGCTACGCAGGCAAGCGGCGTGACCGAGCTGGTGGCTGCGATTGAATGCCACCTGGCGCACTTGAGGGTGACCGGCGAGTGGCAGGAACGCGAACACGAGCGCCTGCAAACCGAGCTCAACCAGCTCCTGCAGGCTGTGCTGGTGGCACGCTGGCGCGAGGGCGTGAGCGAAGCTGAATTGCGCGATGTGGTTTCGCGCCTGCAAGACCGCGAGCTGTCGCCCCTGAAGGCGGTCGAACAGTTATTGGACCTGGACGCGGTCCCGGAAAGTTATTAAAACACCCCGCCAAAGGGTGAGCATTTTGGAGGAGAGGCAGGATTTAGAAATATGGAAAGAACCTTGATTGCGGACCTTCGCCAGCACATCGGCGAAGAAGTGAAGATCCAGGGCTGGCTGCAAGTGCTGCGCGACCAGAAGAAGATGCAATTCCTGGTGGTGCGCGATACCACCGGCGCCGCCCAGGTGGCCTTCTGGAAAGGCAACGATGCCGCTCTGGCCGAGCGAATATCAGCACTGACCACCGAAAGCGCGTTGACCATCACCGGCAGCGTGGTGGATAACCCGGTTGTCAAGCTGGGCGGTCTGGAAATTCAGTTGCAGACTGTGGAGGTGAACAACCTGGCCGAGAACCCGATGCCCTTCGAGCCGTACGGCGACACGCTGCCACAGCTTGATTTCCGCCAGGATTGGCGCTCGATCGACCTGCGCCGCAAGGAAAACCTGCTGCTGTTCCAGGTGCAGACCACGGCGGAAGCCGCCATGCGCGAATTCTGGGTGAATAACCGCTTTATTGAAATCCACACCCCGAAGATCATCAGCACGCCCAGCGAGAGCGGCGCGGAGCTGTTCACCATCGATTACTTTGATCGCAAAGCCTACCTGGCCCAGTCGCCACAGTTCTACAAGCAGATGGCTATGTCGGCCGGGTTTGAGCGCGTGTTTGAATTTGGCCCGGTCTTCCGCGCCGATCCGTCGTTCACCTCGCGGCATATGACCGAATTCACCGGCGTGGACATGGAAATCTCGTGGGTTGAATCACACGAGGATGTGATGGTGATGCAGGAACGCTGGTTGCAGTTCGTTTACCAGCGCGTCAAGGATGTGCATGGCGAACAGATCCAGGAAGTGTTTGGCCACGAAATGATCGTGCCGTCGCTGCCGTTCCCGCGCATTCCAATGGCCGAAGCGGTGGAAATTCTCAAATCGCGCGGCTACCAACTGCCCGCCGACAAGAAGGGCGACATCGATCCAGGCGGCGAGCGCGAAATTGCCGCCTACGTGATGGAAAAATACAACCACGAGTTTGTCTTCCTCACCGACTGGCCGATTGCGGTGCGCCCCTTCTATCACATGCGCCACCCCGACAACCCCGGCCTGACCCGCAGCTACGACCTGATTGCCTGCGGCCTGGAGATCACCACTGGCGCGCAGCGCGAGCACCGGCCCGACATCCTGGCCAAACAGGCGCTGGAAAAGGGCCTGCACCTCGAGCCCATCCAGTTCTATCTTGATTTCTTCCGCTACGGCTGTCCGCCGCACGGCGGATTCGGCCTGGGCCTCTCACGCCTGTTGATGGTGATGCTCGGGCTGAACAATATCCGCGAAACGGTCTTCCTGTTCCGCGGTCCCACACGCTTGACCCCGTAATCCCCGGCACTTCCCTGAGGACAGACTCGCTTCAGGGAAGTGCATTTTCCACCCCAGGATGGTGACCCCAAATGATCATCTCTGAAACGGTTCGCCTGCGCGCGATCGAAAGGCAAGACCTGCCGCTGTTTGTGGCATGGTTGAACGACCCGGAAGTGCGCCAGCATTTGCTGGTGAACATTCCGCTTTCGCAGGCGCAGGAAGACGGTTGGTTTGACCGGATGTTGGCCCGCCCGCTGGAAGAGCAGCCGTTGGGGATTGAGGTGCGCACGCCGGAGGGCTGGCGACTGGTGGGGAATTGCAGCTTCTTTGATTTGGATTGGCGCAACCGTTGCTGCGAGATAGGAATTTTTATCGGTGATAAGGAATACTGGGGCCGCGGCTACGGCACGCAGGTGATGCAGCTCATGTTGAAATATGGTTTTAATACCTTGAATTTGAACCGCGTATATCTTAGAGTGTATGAATCCAATCCGCGTGGAATTAAGTGTTATGAAAAGGCGGGATTCAGGCATGAGGGCCGCCTGCGGCAGGCCATATTCCAGGACGGCCGCTATATTGATTTGTTGATGATGAGCGTCATCCGCTCCGAATGGTCAGAGTAGAAGGTCTGGCAAAGAATTTCCAAAGGTAGGTGATAAATGCCATCAGCAATCCGTTTTCGGCACGAGCGCATGAATTTTGGCGATGTGAAACTGTATACTGGCACCGCCTGCCCGGATCTGGCCGCCAGCGTGGCGAATTATTTAAATGTTCCGCTGTGCGAGCGCGACGTGGTGATGTTCCCGAATGATAATTTATTCGTAAAACTGCATTCCAGCGTTCGCGGACAGGATTGCTATGTCATACAAACCACCTCTGCGCCGGTGCACCGCAACCTGATGGAAATGCTGATCATGATCCAGACCCTGCGCTTGGATTCGGCGGCGCGTATCACCGCCGTGATTCCTTACCTGTGCTATGCGCGCTCGGATAAGAAGGATCAACCGCGCATCCCCATCACCGCGCGGCTGGTGGCGGATATGATTGAAGTGGCCGGCGCCGACCGCTATATCACCATGGATTTGCACGCCGGCCAGATCCAGGGCTTCTTTTCCATTCCCGGCGATGTTCTCACGGCATTCTATATTCACGTTGATTATTTGCGTTCCATTAAGGACCGCATGCACTCGCCGGTGGTGGTGACCGCTGACCTGGGATTTGCCAAGAAGGCGCGCAATTACGCCGCTGCGATGAACATTCCTTTGTCCTTCATTGAAAAGCGGCGCATGGGCAACGACGCCAAGGCCCAGGCGTTGACGTTGATCGGCGACGTGTATGACCGCGACGCGATCATCGTCGACGATGAAGTCGACACGGGCGGCTCGATCGTGCAGGCTGTGAACCTGGTGAAGGATAACGGCGCGCGCAACGTGTATGTGATTTTTGTGCACCCCGTGCTGTCATTGAACGCGGCCGACCGTTTGGCGGCGCTGCCGGTGACCGAATTCATCGCCACCGATACCATCCCGATCCCGCCGGAAAAGCGCGCCTTGTTTGGCGACCGGCTGCGCATTCTCTCGGTCGCGCCGCTACTGGGTGAAGTGATTCGCCGGGCCAACGAAGGCCGCAGCGTGGGCGAACTGTTCAACGAGTAAGACGGCCCTCCATCAACCATGCCCGAACTGCCAGAAGTTGAAACCATTGTCAGGGCGCTGCGAGCGGGGGGACGCGGCGGGCCGTCCATCCTGAAAAAACAGGTCCAATCAGCCGAGTTGTTGTGGCCGCGGACGCTGGCCGAGCCTGACGGCGGCCAGTTTTTGACGCGCCTGCCGTTCCAGCGGGTGATGGCGGTTGAGCGGCGCGGCAAGTACATTGTCATTCGGTTGGAACAGGATACGCTGTTGGTTCACCTGCGCATGAGCGGCGATTTGCGCGTGGAGCCGGGCGGCGCGCTGCAGCCGCACGACCGGTTGGCGGTGAATTTTTTGGACGGGTGGCGGCTGGTTTTCAACGACGCGCGCAAGTTTGGGCGTGTCTGGTTGGTGTCGGACGCGGAGCGGGTGTTGGCGGGACTGGGCCCCGAGCCTTTTGATCCCACCCTGACCGCCGGCGTTTTCCATCAACGCCTGCGGGAGCACCGCCGGCAGATTAAACCGCTGTTGTTGGACCAGAGCTTTTTGGCCGGGATGGGCAATATTTACACCGATGAAGCGCTGCACCTGGCGAAGATCCATCCTTTGCAGAATTCTGCCGACCTGACCCTGGAGCGTGCGGAAGGGCTGCTGGCAGCGCTGCGGACTGTTTTGCAGCAGGGCATCCGCACCAACGGCGCGAGCATCGACTGGGTGTATCGCGGCGGTGAATTTCAAAACAATTTTCGCGCCTATGGCCGGACAGGGCAAGCCTGCCCTGAATGCGGCACGACCATTGCACGGATCGTTGTAGGGCAGCGTGGAACGCATTTTTGCCCGCGCTGCCAGATGCTATAATCGGATGTTAAACTTGGTGAGAGGTTCACATGCCACAATCTGTCATCTACATTCTTCTGGTTGTCGTTAGCATCGTTGTGGGTTATATCGGCGGCGTTCTGATCACATTTATGTATACAGAACGGGAGAAGCGCAAACAGGACCGCCAGGTCGGGTCGTTGCCCGAAGGTATCGATCCGGAAAAGCACACCGCACAGCTGCGCATCTGGAGCGACGAGAAGGATGGCCTGCTGATTGAATTGGACAATCAAATCCTGACGGATGCGAAACAGGCCAACCCCGGCCAACGTTTGAAACTGGAAGCAGTGGCCGGACGATTGCTGCAATGGTTGAACCTTCGTGTGGAACAGCCCAGGTCAATGCCGGCCGTGGAGTTGCCGGTCCGGCCGGTATCTGGCGAGCCGGAGCCGGTCGCGATGCCGAAAGCCGTTAAGACTGTGAAGGCCGCGCCGACCCTGGTCGATGCAATCGCATCGGTGACCGCCCCCAAACCTCAGGTGAACCCAAAATCAATGGTCGAACAGGTCGATGAAATCTTGCAGGAGCTGGTCAGCCAGTCATCCCAAAGTCACCGCTCGGTCAAGATCACGCAGGATCCCCACGGCGGGATCATGGTATTGTTGGACGGCGGCCAGTTTTCTGGCCTGGACAGCGTGCCGGATGTTGAAATCACTGCCCTCATCCGGTCCGCGGCGGCCGAATGGGAACGGCGCTCAGAGCGGGTAAAGTAGGCGCGGTGGAAATATTTATCCATTCAGGGTAAAATGCCTTGAATGAGATTGGTTGATGGTTGAAAGGAAAGGCTGAATGCCCACTTCAGAAGAACGCCTGCGCGTACTCCAGTTGATCCAGGATGGAAAAATCTCAGCCGAGGAAGGCATCCGGCTGCTGGAAAGCCTGGACACCGCCGCGCAGGCCGGGGGAAGCAAGCCCGGCGGTATGCCGGCTACGCCGGGGCGCGGCGCACGCTGGTTTCGGGTGCGCGTTACCGACACGGGCAGCGGCAAGACGCGCGTGAATGTGCGCCTGCCGGTGAACGTTTTAAGCGCCGGCATGAAGATGGGCGCCCGGTTTTCGCCGGAGGTGGAAGGCCTGGACATGGACCAACTGATGAGCCTGATCAATGCAGGCGCCACGGGCCAGGTGCTGGACGTGGTGGATGAAAAGGACGGCGAGCGCGTGGAAGTTTTCCTGGAATGATCTGACCCTTGAACTCATCAAAAAACTGGAGATTGGCTCCAGTTTTTTTTTGTT
>JAPKMQ010000269.1 GCA_026645875.1 Longilinea sp. | reverse complement strand
GGATCAAGCAGGATCATCAAGCGTGTCAACCAGCCTGAAAGAGACTCTTCTGTGACCACAAGCGTGGTTTTTCCACGCGCCTCGAACATCCAGTTGTGGATGGCAAACATGCCGAGCGAGAGGCCTGTCCATCCGATCTGCTTCAATGGCTTTACCGTGTGCAACGTGGAAACGATGTTCAGGCCCTTCGCCTTCCAGCGGAAGATAGTGTCAGCCTTCAGCGCGCCTTCGAGTTTTGCTGAGGTGATGTCGGGCTGCCACCTGTTCCAGTTCTCGATGTCGGTTTGTAATTCCCAGACTTTCTCCACAGGTGCGTGGATGACGATTTCCTTGCGGGCGAAGACGGGAGCATTGGTGTCTATGTTCATCACTGCCTCCAGATGATCATGAGGATCTTATTAAGAAGGTAAATAACGCCAAAGGCGATCGTCAGGTTGATTTTGCCTGTGCTGTAAAGTGCCCAACCGGCGAAGCCAAAGACAATTAATTCCATCAGGAACTTCCATGGCTCGCCCAGTTGCATGGAAGATTTCGGCGCGAGGAAGATCCCCCAGACAACAGCGAACAGGATGGGACTGCCTATTCCGAGCAGGAATTTCATCACCGTGCTATTGCCTCCGGTTTTGAAACCCCAGTAACCGAAGATGACAAGGATGCACAATTCGAGTAAAAAACGAAGGCCAAGGTTGAGCAATTTGAGTGATTCCATGGTTTTTCCTTTATGAGTCACAAGTCAAATCCAGGTTTGTTATCGTCCGGATATTTCTTTTCTAAAGCGACGGACAATGAGCCAACTTACCAGGCCATTCAAGAAGCCAATTGCCGAAGACACGAACAATCCTGGTGGATTTGAGAATAGGGCAGTAAATCTGGATAGAGGGGTGAAATCGATGGCAAGGAAAAGCGTTATTGAGGAAAAAATCAAAATTAGGATTGGAAATCCAAGTTTCAGCCGTGCAGGAATGATGCATCCGAACATTCCCATTGATCCGAGCATCCAGAATCCCAGGACCCAAACCATGTGCGCAAAGCGGACAAACGGATCAACGCGCCAAAGTGCCAGGTAGAATCCGCAGACAACCATCATCACAACCGCCGGGAAAACCAGAAAGATGTCACACATCCGTCGAATCTGTCGCGAGCCCAATTGCTCGACCATGGCGGGGATAAGATCAGGCATCCTGGGGAACAGAGTTTTCATTGCTTCTCCGAAATTATCTCGGTGGCTTCCGTATCCACAGACAAGATGTGCAAATTCAGGTTATGAATGCGTAATAGAATCCCCAGCAAGGCAGATTGGTCGGGTAGTTTACCGCGCAGGATTGTATTAACGTCTGCATCGTTGGTCAAAGAAAGTTCAGGGAACCAGGAGACAAGGTCGGCGTCCAGTTTGCCGCGCAGATGGATGCGGTATTGGATGGAAATTCGTTTGGTCGTCATGTCTCACATGGTACACAAGGACAGACGACTTCTCATCCCCCAATGGAGGTATATGGCGGGGGTATTGGGGTAATTTGGAAGAGCATCCCTGTTGGGAATGAGATGTAGACTGTGACTAAAAATTGACGGTCCCCCTTCCGTGGACCGTCAATTGATTATCCCAAGTTCGCGTGCTCTTGATGCCGCCTTCACGCGGTCATCCACTGCCAATTTGCCGTAAATGTGCTTGACGTGCGTCTTGACCGTCCCCACGGACAGAAATAGTTTACTCGCAATCTCAGGGTTCGACATTCCATCCGCGACCAACCTGAGCACCTCAATCTCACGCCCGGTCAACGGCTCGATCAGCGCGGATGGGCCCAGCGCTGCAGGCGCATTGAACGCTAAAAGCAATTTCGCGATATACGCCCGAAGCGTTTCATCTTTGGTCTGTTTCTGAGCCTGCGACAGGAGTGTTTTTACCGCATCGCCTTCATCGATGAAGACGCGCAAATATCCGCCTGCCGCGCCAATTGTCAACGCACGCTGTAAGGCTTGCATGGATTCGGAGGCGCGGCCAGCCTCTTTTTCAAGTATGGCCCGCGCAAGGTCAAGTTCCATTTCAAATTCAATGTGGCCCGCCTCTTTTGCCAGCCGGGTCTGGTCATCCAGCAATTGCCGGCTCTTGTCCCAGTCCTTTTGCCGGATCAAGTGGCGTGCATACATTCGTGTCGCAAGCCGGTATGGGAAGAACAATGGCTGTTGCGGCGGCTGATATGCCCGCGCCCAGGCATCAAATGCAGGCCAATCTGCCTGCTTGTACGCCAATTCGGCACGCACGGCATGGGCCCAGTCCATGGCATTCGCCGCACCGCTGTGTTTTGCCAGTGCAATGAAATCTTCCGCCGCTTTTCGCGCCAGGCTCTCCTTGCCATCCACCCATTCCAATTTCGTCAATAAAGCATACAAGCGCATGCTCACATCCGGTATGCCACCTGATTGTCTCACCAATTCAAGTGTCAGATCGACTTCACGCCGCGCCGCCTCCAGGTCGTTGACCTGATACAACAGGGTTGCCTGATTGATGCGCGCCCAGCCGTGCACCAGACTGGGGCTGCCTTTCCAAAGCGCATCGAGTAATTGGCGGTTGAGCGTAAAGGCGCGACCGAGGTCTCCGCTTTCGCTTGCCACCTGCACCCGCGCGCAGGCCGCAATCCACGCGGTTACGCGGTCGCCTGCCTGTTCGCACAGTCGGATGGTTTCACTGTAGGTTTTTTCTGCTTCCGCCAGAGGCTTGCCGGTCGCATGGGTGGCAATGGCGGTCTCCAATTGTGCAAAACTATGCCAAAGGGAATCGTTTGGAGACAGTTGGGCGAGCGCCAATTTGGCCAATCGCAGCGACTCGACTGAGTTGTTTTGTGAGATACGAAGAATGGTGCTCCTCACCACATTCAACCGTCCCAGGGAAGGCAAATCTTCCTTGCTATTCTGCTCCGCACGGTCGAGCAAATGCAGGATTCGCTCGCTATCCTGGCCCAGCCAAATCCATGACCAGCCCAGGAACGCGCTCAGGGATGGATGTTCCGCCAGCACGGATTCGGGCAATGATTCGATGTGCTTCACGAAGCTTGCCTGTTCCGCCCTTCCCCAGGTTTCGCCGATGGCACGTTCCACCAGTTCGGCGACTCGATCGGGTTGGTTTGCCGCGAGGCGATGACGGATGGCATCGAGCAGGAAGTCATTTTTTTCGAACCATTCCGCCGCGCGGCGATGTAGATTTTCAACTTGCCTCTGGCCAGCTTGCTCGAG
>JAPKMQ010000268.1 GCA_026645875.1 Longilinea sp. | reverse complement strand
GTTGATTTGGTCCGGTTTTTTCACCAGCTTCGCGGTGATGTCCGGTCCACCGCCGGATCGGGCGCTGGTGATTCCGCAATTCATCCTGGTGGTGTTTATGGTCTTGTGGTCTTATCAGAGCGGCCGGCTAATCTCTGCCGCGCTGAACCGCGATCACGTAATCCCCAGGTTCTGGAAACTGTTGGGGAGCGTCACTTGCGACCATCCGCGAAGCAATCGCGCGCGGTGAAAAGCACATCACCGTCTGGTACATCCGCGACTTGAACCGGCTGGGGGATTACACTTCTGATCCAGGTTTCCTGGTCAACCGGGCAGCCGCTGATTATTACGGGATCGAAACCATCATTGCATTGGACAAAGAATAATTGCATCCAATGCAAGGATTTGTGTGCAAATCGACAAATTTAATCTCTGCGCCACCCCATCCGGCTTCCAACAGATCGGGTTCAGCCTGCCGTCCGGCGCTTACCGCCGGGGAATGCCTTTATTCCACCCGCAGGTTGGCTTGTAGAAGGTCAGCGTCCCGTGAAGACGGCCCTGCCAGGATTTCAAACTCGCCCGGTTCAACCACACGGCGGCCGTCCGCATCCACAATCGAGAAGGCTTCCCAGGGCAGGGTGAAGATCAATGTTTTCTTCTCGCCTGGCTCCAGATGCATGCGGGCATAATCTTTCAGGGCTTTGTTCACCCAGGTAACTGAGGTGACCACATCGCTTACATACACCTGGACGATCTCATCCCCGGCGCGATCGCCAAGGTTTTCCACATCAATGCTGATCCGCGCGGACTGTCCGTTTGAGAGGGTCGGCGTGATGACGCGCAGATTGGAGTAGTGATAGCGCGTATAACTGAGACCGTGACCGAATGGAAAGAGCGGTTCCTGAGTGAGGTCTGCGTAGCGGTCGCCGTGCTGCCCGCGCACCTGGCTATAAAATATCGGCTGCTGACCGACGTGCACCGGATACGAAATGGTGAGCTTGCCGGAAGGATTGATCATCCCAAAGACCGCCTCTGCCAGCGCGCGACCGCCCTGCATACCGGGGTTAAAGCCCTCCAAAATGGCCGCCGCCTGCAACGCGGAAGGCGGCAATACCAGCGGCTTGCTGTTCACCAACACCAGGATAAGCGGCTTTCCGGTGGCTGCCAGTGCATCCAGCAGCGCAATCTGCCCGCCCTGCAACTCGAGCGTCGCGGTGCTTTTACACTCGCCGATGAAATCCAGGTGGTCGCCGACTGCCGCGACGATCACGTCAGACTCATTGGCCGCGGAGACTGCGGCCGGGATTCCAGAAAGATCGTTATTGACAATGGAGCAACCAGGTTCAAAGCGGATAGTCGACCCGCTTGGTGCGATGGCACGGATTCCATCCAGCACCGTCACCGTCTTCTCGCGGGGTTGTTTGCCCGACTCAGGCGGATGCTGTGGTGAACCCAAGGACCAATCGCCCAGTTGTGATAAATCATCGTCGGCGTTGGGGCCGGTCACCAGGATGGAAAGCGGTTTATCAACCCCCAGCGGCAGCAGGCCGTCGTTTTTCAGCAGAATTAGGCTTTGCCTGGCGGCATCCAGGTTTACGGCTTGATGGTCGGCCCGGGATGTTTCGTAATCGGTGCGCGCTGGATCGTGCCGGCGCGGATTTTCGAACAAGCCCAGGCGAAATTTTAACGCCAGCAAACGGGCACACGGCCGATCAATTTCCGCTTCATTGAGCATACCGCGCCGAATAGCCTGGATGGCGCCGTCCAGGAACTCCGGCGTGGTCATAATGATGTCATTCCCGGCGCGCAACGCAACCACCGCGGCATCCGCGTAATTGGCGCAAACCTTCTGTTCGGTCACCATGCGGCCCATATTGTTCCAATCCGTCACCAGCACGCCCTCAAAACCCCACTCCTCCTTGAGCACCTCGGTTAACAGCCAGCGGTTCGCCGTGGATGGGACGCCGTCAATGGACTGGTACCCGGTCATAAAGCTGGCGGCCCCGGCCTGCACGGCGCGCTCAAATGGTGGCAGGAAATAGCTGCGCAGCTTGCGCCTGGATAAATCCGCCTCGGAAGCATCCC
The DNA here is from genome assembly GCA_026645875.1 of Longilinea sp. Lineage (GTDB taxonomy): Bacteria > Chloroflexota > Anaerolineae > Anaerolineales > Anaerolineaceae > Longilinea. Next base: position 1,198 of record JAPKMQ010000268.1, on the reverse strand, counting down.
GGCCGCCCTGCGTTTCGGAGTAACCGGCATAATGCTTGGCCGTGGCAAGCACGGCCGTTCGGTCGTTCAGGTCCTTGCCCTGGTACCCGCGGATCATTGCTGTGGCATATTCCCCAATCAGGTGGGGATCTTCACCAAAGGTTTCGCCGGTGCGGCCCCAGCGCAAGTCTCGTGAGAGGCAAAGCACGGGCGAAAAGGTCCAGTGAACGCCGGTCGCCGCCATTTCCTCGGCGGTCACTCGGGCAATCTGCTCAATCAGGGCCGGATTCCAACTGGCAGCCATCGCCAACTGGCTTGGAAAAATGGTCGCGCCTTTCCAGAATGAATGACCGTGGATGCCATCCTCGCCCACCAATAGTGGAATGCCCAGTCGGTTCTTTGCAGCAAGATCCATGGCGCGGTTGGCTTTTTCGCCAAAGATGTGCAATATCGAACCTGGCTGCATGGAGTTGATGAACGAAATGTCTTCTACGCCGGCGTCCAGCATCATCAGCTGGCCCACTTTTTCCTCAAGGGTCATTCGACCCATCAGATCGGCAACGCGTTCTTCAATCGACAAAGATGAATTTAAGTAAGGTAACGTGTTCAAGGACAGTCCTGAAAATGGATTTCTATGGTAATTTTGCCAGCCGCATCGTCCACGTGGGCGACAGCAACTGAATAGGCATGCGCATTTGATTCCTGCCGTGAGCAGAAAACAATACCCTGATGATAGCGGATTTTTGAAAACTAAGCAGAAAAATTAAGGTGAAATTTCCAAGACACCTTAATTGATTGACCATGGCGGTGTCGAAGGTACCGGGAGATAATATGCAACATCCAAATTAGGATGCCAGCTGACAAATTCAAAGACGTGCATGGTAAACTTATAGACGATAAGCCAATAACCAGTGAGGGGTTATGTTCAATCAGACCGCAACTGCGGTTGCACATCCGAACATCGCATTCACAAAGTGAGGTCAATCGACCCCCAGTCCGAATCACCGCACGGCTTGAAATTCCGGAGCCAGACAATCAAAGAAAGAAAGAATAAAACCTGTCCGGTTTTATTTCCCTTAACCATACCCCTTCGGTACATATTTATACGTGACATCGATCCGGGTGTGACCAAGCAATTCAGATACATGACTGCGTGCTTCGCGCTCATCCATACCCTGTACTAGGAAATCCTGAAATTTCTTTTGGGCAAAGTTAGCTC
>JAPKMQ010000267.1 GCA_026645875.1 Longilinea sp. | reverse complement strand
TCGCCGGACGGAACGCGGGTCGTCTTTGGGCGGGCAACCAGCGACACCAACCAGAACGGCGCGGTCACTACCGCCGATTACCTGGGCATATACATCTACGATCTGGCCGGCCAAACGGTTACGCGGGTCGAGAACAGCGCGGGTCTGGATAATTTCCAGTACGCCTGGAACCCGGCGAACGACGACTGGATTGCGGTGTGCAGCGTGCGCCGGGACGTCAACGGCGACGGCTTTTTCAACCTGGACGACTCGCGCAACCTGTGGCTGGTGCGTCCGGACGGCGGCGGCGAGATGGAATTGCCGCTGGGTGACCTGAACATCTTCTCGCCGGGATTTTCACAGGCGGGCAACTTCCTGGTGTATACCGTGCACCGCGGCGATTCGCGCGAAGAGATGTGGCTGTATGACATGAACCTGCAGTCCGCCAGCCAACTGGTGTCGGCAGGGCCGGTATATCACCCCGAATTTGCGGTGGGCACCCGGTGAGGTTGCCGGCCTGCAACATTGACGGCCCAGCGCGGAGGATGATCCGCTGTCTCACTCCCGGCTCATAAACACGCCGGAGGCTTTGCCCGCCTGGAAGGATTGGATGCAAAACTCGGCCGCGATCTGCGGGTCGAACTGCTTGCACGAGAAGATATCCAGGTAGGCGGCCCGGCTGGCGTTGGCAAAATGCCCGCAGATGTTGCTGGTTTCGATGAGTTGCACCAGCGAATAGCCGCTCACGTGCGGATCTTCACCAAAGTTGACGATGGTCGGTTCGCCGAATCGGCGCATTTCGATGCGCTCGCACAGCTCGATGACGAAGGCGCGGATGGTTTCGGCCGAGGTGACGCGCTCCAGGCTGCATTCGTACAGGTTGAGCGCCAGATGCCAGCCCCACGGGGTCACTTCGCGGCTTGCGCCGGGTTCCGGTACCCTATCGGGCACAGGCAGGTTGGTGCGGGTGAGAGTAAATTCAGGATGGGTTGCGTTCATTGGCCGCCTTCTTAACGATAAACTCCGCCGTGGCTGACCCGTAAGCGGTTGATCTTTCCGTTTCGGAAGGCGAATTATACCTGAATAGCCAGGCTTTGGACAGCCAGGAAATGAAGTGGGCGAAGAATTGTTGGGGTCAGAACCCATCTCCAGGGCAGGCCGGCGCTTATAAAAGCGCTGCTATAATAACTGCAACGATTCTTTCACACCGCGAGGCGCGCCCATGAAACCCATCACCAGCAACACGCTGTTCTACGGCGACAACCTGCCCATCCTGCGCGAATACGTACCGGACGAGTCGATCGACCTGATCTACCTGGATCCGCCCTTCAACTCGAACCGCTCGTACAACGTGCTGTTCAAGGACGAGAGCGGGCAGCAGTCGGAGGCGCAGATGACCGCCTTCGACGACACCTGGCACTGGGGCAAGAGCACCGAACACACCTACCACGAGATCATCCAGAACGCGCCGGAGCGGGTGGCGGTGATGCTGGGGGCGATGCGCGAGTTCATCGGCGAGAGCAACCAAATGATGGCCTACCTGGTGATGATGACCGCCCGGCTGGTGGAACTGCACCGCGTGCTGAAGCCGACCGGCAGCCTGTACCTGCATTGCGATTCCTCAGCCAGTCATTACTTAAAAATAATTCTTGATACAATTTTTTCCCCACAATTCTATCTAAATGAAATTATATGGAAACGCACTAGTGCACATAATGATCCAGAAAAATATGGCAGAAATACTGATACTATCCTTTTCTATTCGAAAAGTGGGGACAAAGTTTGGAATAAAGTATTTACTAAACATGATGAAGAATACATAAAAAGGTTCCGTTCCCAAGATAGTAATGGAAGATTATGGGCAGATTTTGACCTTACGGGGGCTGGTCAGGGACCTGAAAGGATTTTTGGAGATAAAGGTCCACTAAGTCCACCAGCAGGAAGACATTGGATGTACGATCAAGAAGGAATTAATAAGTTAATTGCGAATAATAAAATCTATTGGACAAATAATAACAGGCCTAGATTGAAATTGTACCTTGATGAAACGCCAGGGGTTCCAGCTCAAGAACTTTGGGATGATATTCCACCAATTAATTCCCAATCAGCCGAACGCCTCGGCTACCCGACACAAAAGCCGCTGGCGCTGCTGGAACGCATCATCCAGGCTTCCTCCAACCCGGGCGACTGGGTGCTGGACCCGTTTTGCGGCTGCGGCACGGCCGTGGCCGCCGCCGAAAAGCTGGGGCGCAAATGGATCGGCATCGACGTGACGCACCTGTCGATCTCGCTGATGAGGTACCGCATGCAGTCCATGTTCCCGCAGGTCGAATTCCAGGTGGTGGGCGAGCCGCAGGACGTGGGCTCGGCCAAACAACTGGCGCACGACGACCGCTACCAGTTCCAGTGGTGGGCGCTCTCGCTGGTGCGCGCGCGTCCGCTGGGCGGCGAGGCGGGCAGCAAGGCCGGCAAGAAGGGCGCGGACAAGGGCATCGATGGCATGATCCTGTTCACCGACGAGGCCAAAAAGCCGCCCAAGCGCGTGCTGGTGCAGGTGAAGAGCGGGCACGTCAACTCGGCCACCGTGCGCGACCTGCGCGGCACGCTGGAGCGCGAAGAGGGCGCGCTGGCGGTGCTGCTGACGCTGGAAGAGCCGACCACCGAGATGGTCAAAGAGGCGGTCACGGCCGGCTATTATCACTCGGCGTTCTGGAACAAGGATTACCCGAAAATCCAGATTTTGACGATCGGCGAGCTGCTGGAGGGCAAAGAGATCCTCATGCCGCCGGCGTCGGGCACGTTCAAGGAAGCGCCGAAGGCCGAGAAGGACGGCCCGGAGCAGCCGGGGTTGGGGCTTTAAGCAAAGAAACCACAGATCAACATTGATCAAGAACAGATACTCACAGATGATTCTTTATCTGTGTTCATCTGTGGGACATCCGTGTTTATCTGTGGCCTCTTTACCGCAGTTCCTCCGGCAGCACGGCCAGGTCGAGGGATTGCGCGCCGAGGAAGGCTGCGAAACGCTCCAGCCCGCGCTGAAAGGCGCGCCGGAAGGCCGGGTCGGCGGGCAGGGCGGGGTCATCGGGCCAGAAGTCCAGCAGCCGCAGCGTGCCGGTCGAGCGTTCCAGGCGCGGATCGATGCGCGCCACCAGGCGGTCGCCCCACAGCACGGGCAGGGTGTAATAGCCCCAGCGGCGCTTTTCGGCCGGTTTGTACACTTCCCAGACGTAGTCAAAATCGAACAGCTTTTTGGCCCGCCCGCGCGCCGAAACCATGTCCAGCG
>JAPKMQ010000266.1 GCA_026645875.1 Longilinea sp. | reverse complement strand
TCTTTCTGGATCCAGCCGGGCATTTCCGCCGGCGCGGGCAGCGCGCACACCCGCTCCAGCGCCTTCGGCCCGGCCTCCTGCACCCACTTGCGCAGCCAGTGGCCGGCGCGCAGCGTGTCCCAGTCGCCCCGGAAGGGCTGATCCTCCACCAGCAGCACCAGCGCGGTCTCGGGCGGCACGTAATCGAGCAGCGCCTTGAGGCGCTCGCGGCCCTCCTGGCCCTGGGCGCGCGAAAGCGGGTTGGTCAGAATGACCAGCCGGCGCTCGCACAAAAAGGGCAGCGAGCCGACCGCCGTGCGCAGGTCGCCGTCGCTGGCCGACTTGCCGTCCAGGCGGGTGGTGTTCATCTCGGCCAGGCCGGGGTCGCCCATGCGCGCGATCATCTCGCGCACAAAGGCATCCATGGTGTGGGTGTCGTCGCCGAAGAGCAGGAAAATGCGCGGCTTTTCGGCCGCCTGGGTGGGAGCAGTCATGCGGGCGCTCAGGATTTGAGCAAAACGCGGTGCAGCGGCAGGTTCGAATTGACGTAGCGCGTGATCTGGTGGGCGTGCAGCGTGCCCACGTCCGGCGAAGTGGTCACGCGGGCCTGCAGCCAGGGACCCAGCGGCTGCGAGAAGATGGTGCCCATCGTCACCAGCGCCACCACCAACGGCAGCCGCTCGGAGCGTTTGCGCCCGCGCGAGGGCAGCATGGCCAGCCAGGCCAGCAGCCCGGCCACCATCCCGCTGGCCACGAAGTTGGTGCCGCAGTGCGGGTGAATGGCCAGCGATTTCTCGCCGGCCTGCAGGCGCGCGATGGCCTGCCCCACGGCCGCCGCCAGATCCTCGGTGGGCACCTCGCCCACCACCCAGAAGCCCTCGGCGTCCGAATAGCCGGCCAGCGAGCGGCCCGGGTAGCGCTCGGCCAGCACCTGCAGCGTGGCGTGCTCAATGCCGTGGTGCCGGCGGATGCGCCCGAAGGGGAAGATGGATAACGCGCTTTCGAGAGTCGTCATAGGGCCTCCTGTTTTCAAGTCCGGCCGTCCATGCGGAGAATGCAGAACGATTTCGCCTCAAACGTACAATCCACGCGGAAAATAACGCCGCCTTACAGAATTATAAACGAAGAACCGCCGGAGATCGCAGCCGGCAATGTATAATGATCGGGAAAGACCGTCCTCATCCTTATTGAATTACCGCCGGGGGAAAGTTTGGCAAGCACCCATTTGGATCCATCCAGCCGCGGGCCGGTTTTCGTGGTCATCCCGGCATATAACGCTGAAGCGCGCCTCGAAAAGGTCGCCGCGGGCGTTTTGCCGCGCGTCGATGGGCTGGTGATCGTTGACGACTGCAGCCGCGACGGCACGGCGGCCGCCGCTGAACGGCTGGCTGCGGCTGACCCGCGCGTGAGGGTGGTGCGGCACGCCGCCAACCAGGGCGTGGGCGGGGCGGTGCTTACGGGCTACCGGCTGGCGCGCGAGCTGGGCGCCGGCGTGGTGGTCAAGATGGACAGCGACGACCAGATGGACCCGGCCCACCTGCCGGCGCTGATCCGGCCGATCCTCAACCGCCAGGCCGACTACGCCAAAGGCAACCGCTTTTTGCACGACCACGAACTGCAGCACATGCCGGCCAAACGGCGCTTCGGCAATATGGGCCTGTCGTTCCTCACCAAGCTGGCCTCTGGCTACTGGAACATCTTCGACCCCACCAACGGCTACACCGCCATTTCCGCCGCGGTCATCCCGCTGCTCGACCTAGCGCGCATCGACCGGCGCTTCTTCTTTGAAACCAGCCTGCTGCTCGAACTGGGCCGCCTGCGCGCGGTGGTGCAGGATGTGAGCATCCCGGCGCGCTACCAGGACGAGCAAAGCTCGCTGTCGGAATGGAAAACGCTGGTCGAGTTCCCGCCCAAGCTGGTGCGCGGCTTCTTCCGGCGCGTGGTTTACCAGTATTTCCTGCGCGATTTCACCGCGGTCAGCCTGTTCCTTGTGGCCGGGCTGGCCGGCGTGGTGTTTGGGCTGGCCTGGGGCGTGGTCAAATGGGTGCAGGGCAGCCTGGCCGGCGTGCCCGCCACCACCGGCACGGTGATGATCGCCGTGCTGCCGCTCATCCTGGGCATGCAGTTGCTGCTGCAGGCCGCCGTGCTGGATATTCAGAACGTGCCGAAAGACGTGATTACCGAATGACTGCGACCCTGCCTCGATTCTCCATCATTACACCATCTCTGAATCAGGCGCGGTTCATCCGCCAAACGATCGAGAGCGTCTTAAGTCAGGATTATCCGGACATCGAGTATATCGTCATGGACGGCGGATCGACTGATTCAACGGTTGAGATTTTGCATGAATATAGCGGCCGGTTGCAATGGATTTCAGAAAAGGATGAGGGCCAGGCTGACGCCATCAACAAAGGCATTCAAAGTGCAACCGGCGAATTGATTGGCTTTATTAACTCCGATGATTACCTGTTGCCGGGCGCGCTGCGTATTGCTGCCGAGCGGTTGCTTGAAGCACCGGAGCGCCAGTGGCTGACTGGAGATTATGTCATCATCGACCACCAAGGGCACCCCATCCAGCCCTTCACAACTTCTTATAAACGGCTCTACCGAAAGCTTTCAAGCCCAGCTGCACTCGCTTTTACCAATTACATTGCTCAGCCCAGCACTTTTTGGAAGCGCGAAGTGCATAACGAAATTGGATATTTAGACAAATCACTCTGTTACACCTTCGATTATGATTTTTGGATGCGTTTGATGCAACTTTGCCGACCCTATTGCGTGGAAATACCCCTCTCTGCCTTTCGGATCCATTCAGCTTCCAAAGGGGGGAGTGAGTATGAATCACAATTCCGGGAGGAATTAGAGGTTTTACAACGGTATAACAAAAATCAAGCTCTAATTCGTTCTCATAAACTTCACAACCTCCTTATTGTTGCTGCCTATAAGGTTTTGAAATAATTTGAAAACCATGAATAAAGTCCTTGAAAAATTTCTTTCTACTCGGTTGCTTTCCTGGGTTTTTGTTGGCTTTTTAATTTCATATCTTTTGTTCTTTATCAAACCAATTTTTTTCTCTTCTACGATAATGCAATTTCCAGAATATATCCAAACGATTGATCCAATAGGATATGATCTGAAGCAAATGCGTTCGTACAGTGAATCTCTATTTATCAATAAACAAACCCCATATATTGGAAATAATCTTTATCCGCCACTTGCCAGCGTATTATTTGGTCCATTTCTTTTATTCACTTTTAGCGAATCTTATAAAATCCTCTCCTTACTAACATTTTTAGCTTTTGTCCTTCTCCCTT
>JAPKMQ010000265.1 GCA_026645875.1 Longilinea sp. | reverse complement strand
TGGGGATGAAGCCCACGGCATTGGCGAACGCCTGGTAATTCTCGGGGTCCGAGAACTCGGTCAGATACTTCATGGCCGCGTCCTTGTTGGCGGTCTTGGCGGCCACGGCCCAGCCCTGGTCGTACTTGCCGAACAGGTACTTGTTGTCGTCAGCGTTGTCGCTGCCGGGGAAGGGGATGTAGCCCCACTCGAAGGCCGGTTCGGCAGCTTCGATGGCGGGAGCATACCAGGTGCCGCCAGGGAACATGGCCACGGCGCCCGAGGCAAAGCGGCCAGGAGCCGCGTCGCCAGCCACACCGGAAGCGCCCGGTTCCATCATATCGCGGGCGTAGATCTGCATCTTTTCCCACATGCCCAGCGACTTCTCATCGTTCCACTTGATCGTGCCGGTCCACAGACCTTCCACCAGGGCGGCCTGGTCGGGGTAGATCGAGCCAATCAGGCCGTAGGCGCCCACGAAGATGGGCCAGCCGTCTTTACCGCCGGCGGTCATGCAGGGGGTGCCCGCGGCAACGAAGGTTTCGCAGGCGGTCACGAGCTCGCCCCAGGTGGTCGGGACGGCCAGGTTGTTGGCGGTGAACAGGTCTTTGTTGTAGTAGATGCCGCTGTAGGAAACGCGCCCGAGGTTGACGGAATAAACCTTGCCGTTGTAGCTGCCGGCATCCTTGAGGGTGGCTTCGTCGTAGTTCTTGGTGAAGGCCTGGTCAGTGATGTCCAACAACAGGCCGGCTTCGATCAACTGCTGCCAGTTGGGAGCATCCACGCTCTTCATGTAGGGCTGCGCGCCGTTGGCGAAACCGAAGATATCGATCACGTCGATGTCGTTGGCGGTCAGGCGGGTCTGGGTGACGGTGCTCAGGTCATTGGCGTTGACAACGGCCATGTCCACGGTCACATTCGGGTATTTGTCCTGGAACTTCTTGTTGAATTCTTCCATGAAAGCAACCATGGGCGGGTTCTGATGAACCAGCACGCGCAGGGTCACCTTCTCGGCAGGGGCAGCCTGGGTGGCACCAGCGGCGGGCGCCTGGGTGGCGGCGGTCCCGCAGGCGGTGAGCACCATGCTCAGGATGACCAGAACGGCCATGACGTACAAAATCGACTTTCTCATCTTCATTGCTCCTTTTGAAAAACGAACAGGGTGAATTGGAAGGTACGCATTGCGGGTTGCGAATGCGTGGAAACGGAAGGGTGCCCAAGAGAAATTTTGACCAATCTTTCTCCTTTCGAACCGTTATGGGTGCTTGCCAACAGGGGAGTGAAATAAAACAGGGGTGCTCGCGGGTTGCCGCGGGTTCGTGACGCGGCGATTTTGGAACCGCCGTCATTTCAATTTCATTATAGGAAATCGCTCCCCCGCGCGCATGGAGGAATCCGCGCGTGAGGTGGAGGATTCATAGCGTCCGGGCGGGTGGTGCCACCCGGTGGCAGCCGTTTATCCGCGCCAGCCTGTTCCCTTTTAAGGGCGAGGCACCAGGCGTAGGGTGCATTTCTTAATGCACCATCAAACACCCATCCGATTTATTATCCTATAATTACCCTATGCCTGAATATCGCCGGTTGAAACTTCACGGCGGTTCCTATTTCTTCACCGTCGTAACCTATGCACGCAAACCGATTTTCAACAATCCATTGGCGCGAGATTTCCTCCACGCAGCCTGGGTCAATACGTGCGAACGCTTTCCTTTTATCACCGAAGCGGTTTGCCTGCTGCCGGATCACATCCATTGCATCTGGACGCTGCTGGAGAATGACGCCAACTATTCGGTGCGATGGAAGGAGATCAAGCGTCTGTTTACGCGCGAATATGCCTGGCAAATCGACCCCGGCGAAGAACGCAACGATTCACGCGTTCGGCGCGGCGAGGCAGCCATCTGGCAGAGGCGCTTCTGGGAACACCTACTGCGGGATGATTCTGATTTTTACAACCACGTGAATTACATCCACCTCAACCCGGTGAAACACGGCCTCGTGCAACGGGTTTCTGAGTGGCCCTGGTCGAGTTTTCACCGATTTGTAAAAATGGGGCACTATGAACCAGATTGGGAACCAGCGGTGGGAGCTTTCAAAATTGACGGGGTGGAATGATTGCGGTTTGGTGCATTAAGAAATGCACCCTACTGGAGGAATAATATTTAGACCCTCAGCGAGCCGCGGAAGCCCCTGCCGGCATAGAATGAGGGCGCGCTGTTATGAAACACAAAGACCTGGCCGTAGCGGCGGTCGCAAAAGAGGGCGCCGCCGAGTTTTCGAATCTCAGCCGGCGTTTTCACCCAGCTCTCCGTTTTTGTGTCGAAATTTCCAAGTTCCTGCAACGCACGGTATTCTGCTTCCGTCAAAAGCTTGATGCCCATGGCGGCCGCGAGATCAACAGCGTTACCGGCCGGGTGAACACCCTGCTTTTCTCTTTCCTTCTGCCCTGCTCCGTCGTAACAGATGCTCCTGCGGCCTTGCGGGCTTTCGGCTGAACAATCATAAAAAATGGTCTCGCCCGTCTTTTGATCAAAACCAACCACATCCGGCTCACCGCCGGTGCTCTCCATTGCATTAAGTGACGCCAGTTTTTCAGGATGGGCTTCCAGCTTCGCCTGTATTTTGGGCCATTCAAGACCTGCGTGGCGGCTCATGTTTTTCTCAAAGCGGGCCTGCAATGTTTTGAGCAGTTCTGCGCCTTGTTCTGGCGATAATTCCAGATTAACCTCAATTTTTGGAATCGGCTTACCGCTACCTTTGGATGACTTGTCAGCCATGAATGATCTCCTTTTTGTTACCACTAATGTTGATAGGACTTTATTTTACCTTTAATGGCATCGGCCTGCCCTGGTAGGGTTTCCGACCGAGCGCTATTTCACCTTCGGTCTTCGACCTGCATTTGACGCTGTGGTGAGGATGGTGGGTTGAAGGCAGGTAAGGATTGGTTGATTCACGTGCCAATCCATTGAGCGTGTCCGGGGCCCTCAACCCACCCTTGTATCTTTATATTTGGTAAGCTAGAGAGGAACAAGGCACTGTCCAGATCAGTGAAGGTGAATCTGAACCCACCCTCATGGCGAAAAGCCTGTTGCGTAGATTTGATCCCTTCACCACCCCAAAGGGAACCGAGATCGGACGGTATCTGAAGCCTCTCTAGCGCCAACCAGGGAAGAGCTTGCATTCACAAGGAAGATCCAATCCCAGGGTCTGAACAGTGCCCACCCTTAGTTTACCAGAGGACATGGCCATGATTCAATCAGTCGTAGGGATCGATGTCTCCAAGGACACGCTGGATGTGGTGTTGCTGAAGGCAGAAACCAA
>JAPKMQ010000264.1 GCA_026645875.1 Longilinea sp. | reverse complement strand
CGCTGGATCACCCCGAAATGGTTGGCGTGAACCCGGAGGTTGCGCACGAACACATGGCCGGGCTGAACTTCATGCACGGCGTGGCGCAGGCATGGGAAGCCGGAAAGCTCTTCCATATCGATCTGAACGATCAATACCCCGGCCGGTATGATCAGGATTTGCGCTTTGGCTCAAGAGACATCAAGGCCGCCTTCTACCTGGTCAAATTCCTGGAAGATGTGAAATATGCTGGTTCGCGCCACTTTGACGCGCACGCTTACCGCACTGAGGATTATGAAGGCGTTAAGGATTTTGCCCGCGGATGCATGCGCACCTACTTGATCCTCAAGGAAAAGGCGGCTCAATTCAACGCTGACAGGGAAGTTCAAGCGTTGCTGGCTGAGATCAACCAGAATGATCCGTCGCTTGCGGGCTTTTTTGGCAAGTACAGCGCTGCCAAAGCCAATGGTCTCAAAGCACACGCGTTCGACCGCGCCGCCATTGCCAGCCGGGGTCTGCAGTACGAGCGCTTGGATCAACTGACCATCGACATCATCACCGGAACGCGATAATCCGGGCAATTGTTGGTCGCGGGAGAACCGATGGGCTATTTCCTTGGCATAGATATCTCCACCACATCCAGTAAAGCGCTGGTGATGGACGCCGCTGGCAAGGTGATCGCGGTGGCGTCGTCACCGCACACGCTGCAGACCCCCAGACCACTGTGGTCCGAACAGGATCCGCTTGAATGGTGGGAAGCAGCCAGGCTGTGCATCCGGTCAGCCCTTCAAAAGGCGGGCATCTCAGGCGACGACGTTTCTGCGGTGGGGTTGACCGGGCAGATGCACGGCTTGGTGCTGCTGGATGAAGCGGGGCGAGTCCTACGACCCGCCATCCTGTGGAACGACCAGCGCACCCAGGATCAGTGCGATGAAATTCACCGGCGCGTGGGCAAGTCCGAGTTTATTCAAATTACGGGCAATGTTGCGCTGACCGGTTTTACCGCGCCGAAGATTCTGTGGGTAAAGGAAAACGAACCGCAGGTCTATGCGCGGGTGAAACACATCCTCCTGCCCAAAGATTACGTGCGTTACAGGATGACGCATGAATACGCCATGGATAAAGCCGACGGCGCGGGAACGGTGCTGTTTGACCTTAAAGCCAGAGACTGGTCCGATGCGGTTTTGTCCAAATTGGAGATCCCGCGCGAATGGATGCCGCGCACGTTTGAAGGCACCGAGTTTACCGGCGTTGTGACAGAAGCAGCGGCCCAACAGACCGGGCTCAGGGCGGGAACTCCGGTGGCTGCCGGGGGCGGCGACCAGGCGGCGGGCGCCGTGGGCATGGGCGCGGTTGAACCAGGCGTCGTTTCGCTTACCCTGGGCACCAGCGGGGTCGTTTTTGCCACCACGCCATCCGCCCTGATCGAACCGGATGGGCGGTTGCATGCCTTCTGCCATGCCGTTCCGGGTATGTGGCATTTTATGGGGGTTATGCTCTCGGCCGCGGGCAGCCTGCAGTGGTACCATGACAGGCTGGCTCCCGAGATGAGTTTCGATGATCTGATCCGGGAAGCCGAAACTGCGCCAGCGGGATGCGAAGGGTTGCAGTTTCTGCCCTATCTGATGGGCGAGCGCACGCCTTACCCTGATCCGCTTGCCCGCGGTGCGTTTATCGGGTTGACGCTGCGGCATGGACGCGCTCACCTGACCCGGGCAGTACTTGAAGGCGTTTCGTTTGGCCTGAAGGATAGCTTCACGCTGATCCAAAACGCCGGGCTGGGCAAAGTCACCCAGGTCCGTGCGTCGGGCGGCGGAACCAGGAGCGCGTTATGGCGCCAGATTCTGGCCTCGGTGCTCGACGCGGAACTGGTGATGGTCAATACCACCGAAGGCGGGGCCTACGGCGCGGCTTTACTGGCGGCCGTAGCCGCGGGCGTCTTGTCGGATATCCAATCTGCCTGCGACGCCTGCATCAAAATTACCGGCAGCACCTCTCCCGATCCTTTGCAGGTGAAAATCTATCAAGCATCGTACCGTGTCTTTCAGCAGCTTTATCCGAACCTGCGCGACAATTTTGTTCAAATGTCGAACATCTCGTAAGGCTTCATCGCCTGCCTTGATGTGAAAGAACAACCGGTGGCCCTGGGAATGACCCGGCAGGGGATCGGACCCTGGCTTCTTGAAAAGCAGAATGAATGCCCAATCACGGGTGTTCATTCTGCTTTTGGTTGCCAAATTGATTAATTTGGTTTCGTTATGAGCGGCTAAACCGCTTCCATTGCCAGCCTCAACACAGTCCAACTGGCAGCCGGTAGGACGACCGAAATCTTCCCGTTTTCTGCCCGCGAACCAGATTTGTGCACCGTTGGAGTAACAGAATCCGGGTTTTCTTCCGTATTCTTTGCCTTCATGTCGCTGCTTTGCAGTGAGATCGTTTCTTCGAGCCTGACCGCTCCAAATGCGCGCAGGTCGATATCAAGCTGCACATCGCTTTCGACGCTGCGATTGAATGCAAAGATGTTCAGGTGGTCGTCATCCGCCAGCACGGCGGCGGCATCGATCAACGGGACATCATCATACTCGCTTGTGCTGAAACGCGGTGACCGGACGACCGGCTGCAGGGAAGTACCCCGGCCGAATTGCGATGCAAGCATAAAGGGCCAGTAGATCGTCTGCGCCCAACAACCGCTCTGGCTGGTCATGATCGGGGCGATGACGTTCACCAACTGCGCCAGGCAGGCGATCTTTACCCGGTCCGCGTTGCGTAACAAAGTGATCAGCATCCCGCCCACCAGCAGGGCATCCTCAAAGGTGTACACATCCTCCAGGAGCGGCAGTTGCTTTCCCCAGCGGTTTTGCGCGATGATTTCCTTGTCCTGGCCAAGCGTGTGATACCAGACATTCCACTCATCGAATGACAGATTCAGCTTTTTCCTGCTGTGCTTCTTCCCGCCGGCTGCGTCGCAGATCGAGGCGACGGTCTTGATAAACGCATCCATGTCCATGCTTTTGGCCAGGAAATTGGGTAGATCATTTTTCTCGTTGCCGTAATACCGGTGCAGGGAAACAAAATCCACATTCTCGTAGCACTGCTCCAGCATTTCCAGTTCCCACGCGCCAAATGTCGGCATGTCATAGGCTGAAGATCCACAGGCCACCACCTCGATGGATGGATCGACCCATTTCATCACTTTGGCGCACTCGTTGGCGGTCCGGCCGTATTCATAGGCGGTCTTTTGCCCGATCTGCCAGGACCCGTCCATTTCATTCCCCAGACACCACAGCTTGATGCCGAAGGGATCTGCTGCGCCATTTTTTCTGCGCAGGTCG
>JAPKMQ010000263.1 GCA_026645875.1 Longilinea sp. | reverse complement strand
TGACCACGTCCGCCTGTTCCGCGGCGGCGCGGTTATCGGTGAAGGGTTGAATGTGGTAGCGTTGGCTCAGTTCCTCGCCGCGGTCGGCGCGCGGGCCGGATGCAAGGATTTGACCGGCGGGAGTCAACCCTTTGCGGATCAACCCGCCGATGATTGCTTCCGCCATCACGCCGTGGCCGATCAATGCAATCGTCGCCTGTGAAGTATCCATGATCTGTTTCCTTATCCCCAAGCCCGGATTCGCATCAGGCATTCCAGCGCGCGAAGATCGCCGTGGAAAGGATGCGCCCGGCGCTTTTCTCCTGCAAGCCCACTTCGCCGGCCGTCACCTGGCCTTTCAGGCGGTGGGTCACCTCCTGCAGGGCATAATGGAGTGTGACTGCCGAAGCTTTGACGGCATAGGCGGTCATGACGATGAATTGCGGTTGCTCGCTGAGCACTTCGCGGCAGGCTGATAATAGATTGGGCAGCAATTTATAGAATTCCCACACCTCGCCTTTTGGGCCGCGCCCAAATTTCGGCGGGTCGAGGATCAGGCCGTCATATCGGGCGCCGCGGCGGGCTTCACGCTGGATGAATTTCAATGCGTCGTCAATGATCCAACGGATGCTGGTTTCGGATATGCCCGAGGTCTGCTGATTTTCGCGCGCCCAACTGACCACCTTGCGCGAAGCGTCCAGGTGGGTGACAAAGGCGCCGGCGCGCGCCGCGGCCAGGCTGGCCAGACCGGTGTAGCCGAACAGGTTCAGCACCTTCAACGGCCGTCCCGCGATCTTGATCTGCCCATCGATCCAATCCCACTGGCAGGCCTGTTCGGGGAAGACGCCCAGGTGGCGTGATGAGGTGGTTTGCACCCAGAACTTGAGCGATTGGTAGCTCATTTGCCAGCGTTCCGGCAGCGGTCTAGTTGCTTCCCAGTGGCCGCCGTTTTCTTCCGGAGAGGGAATGAAGCGCGCGTGAATGTCTTTCCAGTATTTTTCAGGCAACCCCGGTTTCCAGATGGCTTCCGGTTCGGGACGCAACAGGCGGTATGCGCCGTAGCGTTCCAGTTTTTGACCGTAGCCGCTGTCGAGCAACTCGTAATCCTGCCAGCCGGGAGCGGTGAGAACGGTCAAGGTTGGGATGGGGGAGGGTGTCATTGACGACCTTTTCAATCAAAGTATGGGTAGAGTATACCAGCATTGCGTTTCGGAGTCGCTTTG
The DNA here is from genome assembly GCA_026645875.1 of Longilinea sp. Lineage (GTDB taxonomy): Bacteria > Chloroflexota > Anaerolineae > Anaerolineales > Anaerolineaceae > Longilinea. The sequence goes on along the minus strand of JAPKMQ010000263.1, from coordinate 2,138 downwards.
GTTGCATGTATAATCAAGCCAAAATATTTCATTGAGGAGATTATGGACCCTCGTTTTGATGTTCTCCCAGACCGAAAAGACAGCCTGAGCGTGAAATGGCATGTGTACGGACCGGATGTGCTGCCCATGTGGGTAGCTGACATGGATTTCCGCTCCCCGGATGTCGTGATTGGCGCGTTGAAGCAGGAGGTGGAGCGCGGAGTATTTGGCTATCCCTACGAGGACAGCCGCTTTAAAGCCGTCCTGGTCGACCGGCTGGCCAATTTGTACGGCTGGCAGATCGATCCTGGCGACCTGGTGTTCATTCCGGGCATCGTGACCGGGTTGAATATCGTTTCGCACCTCTTCCGCGAAAACGGCGGTGAGGTGCTGGTGCAAACGCCCATTTACCCGCCATTCCTGGGTGCGCCGAAGAACGCGGGCCTGCAGAGGGTGGACGTTGGCCTGGTGCGCGCGCCGGATGGGCAGTATGGCATTGATTTTGACGCCTTCGATGCGGCCATCACGGACCAGACCCGGCTTTTCATCCTCTGCAATCCGCACAACCCGGTGGGACGGGTGTACACTGCCGGAGAATTGGAGCGCCTGGCCGAAATCTGCTTGCGCCGAAACGTGTTGATCTGCTCAGACGAAATCCATTGTGACCTGATCTATTCCGGGCACCGCCACGTTCCCATCGCCTCGCTGCAGCCCGAGATTGCCCAGAACAGCATCACCCTGATGGCGCCCAGCAAGACCTTCAACATCCCGGGATTGCAGTGTTCGTTCGCGGTCGTTCAGAATCCCGAGCTGCGCCAGCGGTTGCAAAAGGCCTCTGAGGGCATGGGCGGCTGGGTGAACCTGATGGGACTGGTCGCCGGCCAGGCAGCCTACCAGCATGGGCAGGAATGGCTGGGCAGCCTGATGACTTACCTGCAGGGCAATCGCGATTTCCTGTTCGATTTTGTCAATCAACGCCTGCCCGGTGTCCGCATGGCCAAACCCGAAGGCACCTACCTGGGATGGCTGGACTGCCGCGAGGCGGGTATCGATGGCAACCCGTATGAATATTTCCTCCAAAAAGCCAGGGTCGCGGTCAACGACGGCAAAGCCTTTGGCAGCGGGGGAGAGGGCTTTGTGCGCCTGAATTTTGGCTGCCCGCGCTCCATGTTGGAAGAAGCACTGTTGCGCATGGAGGACGCTTTGCACCTTCCGGTCAAAAAGGTGGATACCAGCTTGCATGGCGATCCCTTCGGCTCGCATTGAGCTGCCGCCGGGAAAACGGCTTAAGGCACTCTGGTTGCTGCCAGGGCTGCTTGTGCTTGCGTACCTCATCCTTTGGGCCGCCGGAGCATTCCTGGTGGTGGGGGATCGCGTTCGGCCGGTGGATGTGATTGTGCTGTTGAGCGGCGGGGATGAGGCCCGGCTGGAGGAAGCTGTCCGGCTGTACAAATCCGGCACGTCCAACCGCCTGTTGATCACCGAAACAGGCGCAATACCCGAGGGCGGCGGACCGCGTGCCAGCGCATTGCTGCAACGCCAGGCGCAGGCCGCCGGAGTTCCAGAGGGCGATATTTCGACGACGATGGGGCGCTCGGCCAGCACAACAGATGAAGCCGAGGCGGTGCTGGCCTTTTGCAGCCGGCAGGGGTGGCGTTCCGTTCTGGTCGTCACCGATCCATATCATACCCGCCGTACGCAGGTGATTTTCGCTGCGGAATTTTCTGGCAGCGGCGTACAGGCGCTGGTGCGACCGGTGCGCGGGCACTGGTACCAGTCATCCACCTGGATGTTGAGCCTGCGCGGCTGGCGGGCGACGGTCACCGAATACGCGAAGCTGGCTGCCACCTTGGCGGGCATACCGGGAAGTTAAATACAATCGAGCCGCCCCAAAGCGGCTCGATTGGAATGTGCTTTTGAGCGGAACTACTCTTCGACGGGTGTTACGTTCGCAGCCTGCAGGCCCTTGGGTCCCTTCTCTACCGAGAATTCAACCTTCTGGCCTTCCTTAAGTTGACGATAGCCTTGCATCTCGATGGCGGAAAAATGGACGAACACATCCTCGCCGTCTTCGCGGCCAATGAAACCATACCCCTTGGCGGGGTTGAACCACTTAACGGTCCCAACGAAACGTTCTGACATCCTTACACTACTCCATC
>JAPKMQ010000262.1 GCA_026645875.1 Longilinea sp. | reverse complement strand
TCGGCCCGCGCAGTGGTAGCGTCTGCACCCATCTGCAGGGCAAGCTTGACGCGGGCGGGATCGATATCGACGCCAAACACGCTGCAGCCGGCCGCCTTGGCGATGCCCACCGTCAACAGACCCAGCAGGCCCAGCCCGATCACCGCCACCTGGTCGCCAAGTTGCGGCTGCGCCAGGCGAAAGCCTTGCAAAGCGATGGCTCCCAGCGTGGTGAAAGCCGCCGAATCAAAATCGACCGAATCGGGCAATGGGGTGAGCAGGTTGTATGGAACGATGTTGTATTCAGCGTGTACGGCGTAGCCACCGCCGGCGCAAGCCACCCGGTCGCCCACCTGGATGCCCGGCATGCCATCGCCAACGCTCACCACCGTGCCGGCAGAGGAATATCCGAGCACCATCGGCTGATCCAGCCGGTTGAAGGCTGATTCGAGCGTGGTTACCAGCCCTTCGCGGCGGGCTTTGTCCAGCAGTTGCCGCACCAGGTCTGGCCGCGACTGCGCCTTGCCGACCAGGCTTTTACCGGCGAATTCCACCAGCATGCGTTCGGTTCCAGCCGATACCAGCGACGCCGCCACCTGAACTAGCGCGGTTCCACGACGCGCCTGTGGCACGGGCACCTCGACCACCTGGGTTTTTCCGTCGCGCATGTTCTGAAGCAATTGTTTCATGCTCTCGTTAATCCTTTGGTTGATTTCTGCAAAACTGACCCGCGGGTTCTGGCTTGATTATAAGGCAGGAAAGCCGCGGCGGGACTATAATTCAGGTATCACGAGCTTTGGAGGTTGACAGTTCAATGGGTGATATCCGGGTTGAAAAGATGGCGCATATCCTGGTGGATTATTCCACCGCGGTCAAACCTGGCGACCGGGTGATGATTGAAGCGACCACAGCCGCCGAGCCGCTGGTCCGCGCGGTGTACCAACGCGTGCTCGAACGCGGTGGGCATCCGCACATCCTACTTAGCCTGATTGACCAGGAGGAGATTTTCTTCCGGGCGGCCAACGAAGAGCAGTTGGATTTCGTTCCGGCCTTCCACAAGATGGCGGCGGAGACCTTTGATGTGCGCATCCGCATCTACTCAGAGGCCAACACGCGCCAGCTCTCACATGTCGATCCGCTGCGCGCGCAGCGCCGCCAGAAGGCCGTGGCTCAAATTCAGGCGGCCGTCTTCCGCCGGGCAGCCGAAGGTCAGTTGCGCTGGATCAGCACGCAATTTCCGACTCTCGCCTATGCCATGGACGCGGATATGGGCTGGAATGAATACCAGGATTTCGTTTTTCGAGCCTGCCATGCCGACGAGGATACCCCAGATCCGGTGGCCTATTGGCAAGGCATCGAACAGGCTCAGGCGGGCATCATCGCGCGCATCCAGGGGCATAACCGTGTCACGGTCAAAGGTCCCAACGCTGATCTCAGCCTTTCCATCCAGGGGCGCACCTTTCTCAATTCGTGCGGCATCCACAACCTTCCAGACGGCGAAGTTTACACCGGCCCGGTGGAAAATTCGGTTAACGGTTGGGTGCGCTTTACCTACCCGGCCATCTACGGCGGCCGCTCGGTGGACGGTGTGGAGCTGGTTTTTGAGCAAGGTCGCGTGGTGAAGGCAAGCGCCGAGAAGAACCAGGAATTCCTGGAGCAGATGCTCAACAGCGACGCCGGCGCGCGTTACCTGGGCGAATTTGCCATCGGCACCAACTTCCAGATCGACCGCTTTACTCGCAACATTCTGTTCGACGAAAAAATCGGTGGGACCTTTCATATGGCCCTGGGCGCCAGCTACCCCGAGACCGGCGGCCAGAACCGCAGCGTGATCCACTGGGACATGATCTGCGATTTGCGCCAGCAGTCCGAAATCCGCCTGGATGGCGAATTGTTCTATCAGAACGGCCAGTTTGTAGAGTAATTTCTCAACCGGAATAAAAAAAAAGCCAGCCGGGAACTTGACACCCGGCTGGCTTTTGGTTTCAGGAGATTTAGCGGGCAAATTCCACGGCGCGCGTTTCGCGGATAACCGTGACTTTGATCTGACCCGGGTATTGCATGGTTTCCTCGATCTTTTTGGCCACATCGCGCGCCAGGCGGGTGGCGGAGAGATCGTCGATATCTTCCGGGCGGACGATGATGCGCACTTCGCGGCCGGCCTGGATGGCATAGCTCTGCTGAACGCCCTTGAAGGAATTGGCGATTTCTTCCAGGCTGCGCAGGCGTTTGATGTACTGCTCCAGGTCTTCGCGGCGGGCGCCCGGGCGCGCGCCGGAGATGGCGTCGGCGGCTTCGGCGATGACCGCTTCAACCGTTTCCTGCTCAACCTCATGGTGGTGCGAGGCGATGGCGTTGACCACCTTGGGATGCACGCCGTAACGTTTGGCGAATTCCGCGCCGATCATGGCGTGGGTGCCTTCGGTGTTGTGGTCCATGGCCTTGCCCAGGTCGTGAAGCAAGCCGGCTGCCTTGGAAATTTCCACGTTGGCGCCCAATTCGGCGGCCAGGACGGCTGACAATTTGGACACTTCCACGGCGTGCGCCAACTGGTTCTGGCCGTAGGAGGTGCGGTAGCGCAGGCGGCCAAGCATTTTCAGCACTTCGGGGTGCAGACCGGCCACATTGGCGTCGAAAGCGGCCTGTTCGGCGGCTTCCACCACGGCCCGGTCGACTTCCTTCTGTTCTTCGTTGAGGATCTTCTCGATGTGGGCCGGGTGAATGCGGCCGTCTTGGATCAGACGGTCCAGCGACCGGCGGGCGACCTCGCGACGGATTGGATCGAAGCAGGAGATGGTGACTGCTTCGGGAGTGTCATCCACGATCACATCCACGCCGGCGGCCTGTTCAAAGGCGCGAATGTTGCGGCCGTTGCGGCCGACGATGCGTCCCTTCATCTCCTCATTGGGCAGGATGACCACCGAGGTCGTCACACTGGAGACATGGTCGGAGGCGACGCGCTGGATGGCTTCCGCGATCAACTCGCGGGCGCGTTTTTCGCCTTCCGAACGGGCTTCCGCCTCGATCTGGCGGATGATGCGGGCCATATCCGAGCGAGCTTCTTTTTCAGCACCGGCTAATAGTTCAGCGCGGGCTTCGTCGGTCGTCATCTGGGCGACGCGCTGCAATTCTTCATTTTGCGCCGAAGCCATCTTCTCAACATCATTGGCGCGTTTGTCCAGTGCGCCCTGGCGTTTATTCAGTACCTGCTCTTTTTGCTCCAGGCGGTCCGACCGGCTATCAATTTCAGCGCGCCGTTTTTGCATGCGCTCTTCTTCGCGGGAAAGTTCGGTGCGCCGGCGTACATTTTCGGCCTCAGCGTCCTGAAGGATCTTTAACGCCTTATCGCGGGCTTCGATCTCGGTGAGGCGGGCTTTCTC
>JAPKMQ010000261.1 GCA_026645875.1 Longilinea sp. | reverse complement strand
AATTACGACAACCCGGCCGTACGCGCCGAAATGCTCAACGTGATGCGCTTCTGGCTGGATCTGGGCATCGACGGCTTCCGCGCAGATGCTGTGCCATACCTGTTCGAGCGCGAGGGCACCAACTGCGAAAACCTGCCCGAAACGCACGCCTATCTAAAGGAACTGCGCCGCTTCATGGACGAGCATTACCCCGGGCGCATTCTGCTGTGCGAGGCCAACCAGTGGCCCGAGGACGTGCGGCCTTACTTCGGCGACGGCGATGAGTTCCACATGGGTTTTCACTTCCCGGTCATGCCGCGCATCTATATGTCCTTGCGCGCCGGTGATGCCTCCACGCTGATCGACATCCTTAACCGCACGCCTGCCATCCCTGAAAATTGCCAGTGGTGCACCTTCCTGCGCAATCACGACGAGTTGACGCTGGAAATGGTCACGCCGGAGGAACGCGAGTATATGTGGCGCGAATACGCCCCCGAGCCGCGCATGCGCCTCAACCTGGGCATCCGCCGCCTGGCGCCCCTGCTGGACAACGACCCGCGCAAAATCGGCCTGGCCAACTCACTGCTCTTCACCCTGCCCGGTTCGCCGATCATCTACTACGGCGATGAGATCGGCATGGGCGACAACATCCAGCTCTTCGACCGCAACGGTGTGCGCACGCCCATGCAATGGCATGCCGGCCTGAACGCGGGATTCTCATCCGCTGATCCCAAAGATGTATACGCACCGCTGATCGAAGGCAGCCCGTACGGTTACCAGACCGTCAACGTCGCCGCTGCCTCAGCCGATCCGACATCGCGCTTGAATTTTACCCGCGAACTCATCCGCGTCCGCCAGGCATCACCGGCGCTGGTCGGCGGCAGCTTCGCCTGGGTGCAGCCCGGCGCCAACCCGGCAATCGCCGCTTACCTGCGCGAATGCCCGCAGCAAAGCGTGCTGGCGCTGCACAATCTCTCCGGCCAGAACCAGCCGTTCGCCATGCCGCTGTCGAAATCCGGCAAAGTGAAGGATTTACTGAGCGGAGAAACGATCGCCGCGGACGGCATGCTGCGCCTGACGCTCGGCTCGCTGGAGTATCGCTGGCTGGAATTGCCTGCATAACCCTTCACTTGAGGCTTGATTTCGAGGCTTGCATATGGATCATCACGCACCGGTTACTTCCATCGACCCGGCGGCGCGTTCGCTTGAACGCCTGCTGCCGCGGCTGAATGAGCGTTACCGCGAATATGCCGGGGCGCATCCCGCGGAATGGCGTTTATTCCTCTCACGACTCAACGCCAACTTTTCGCGCCTGTTTCACCTGCTGCTGCCGCTTTACGGGGGCCAGTACGATTTCTTCTACCACCTGGAGACGCTGCTCTACACGCTGGCGGACGCCTGGATGGCGCGCTCAGCAGAGCTTAAATCGCTCGACAGTCAGCGCGAAGCTGACCCCGCCTGGTTCCAAAGCAACCAGATGCTGGGAGGCGTGTGCTATGTGGATTTATACGCCGGCAATCTGACCGGAATCCGCGAGAAGATCCCCTACTTCAAAGAGCTGGGCTTGACCTACCTCCACCTGATGCCGCTCTTCCGCGCGCCAGAGGGCGAGAATGACGGCGGTTATGCCATCAGCTCGTACCGCGAGGTCGATCCGCGCCTGGGCAGCATGGCTGAACTGGCCGGCCTGGCGCAGGAGCTGCGCGCCAATGGGATCAGCCTGGTGGTGGATTTCGTCTTCAATCACACCTCCAACGAACATGCGTGGGCACTCCAGGCGCGCGCTGGCGACCCCGAATACCTGGATTACTATTTCACCTTCGCCGACCGCGCCATGCCAGACGCCTACGAAAGCACGCTGCGCGAAATCTTCCCGGATGAACATCCCGGCGCGTTTACGTACTTCGAAGATATGCAGCGCTGGGTCTGGACCACCTTCCACTCCTACCAGTGGGATCTTAACTACCGTAATCCGGCGGTGTTCAATGCCATGGCCGGCGAATTGCTGGCGCTGGCCAACGCCGGCGTGGAAGTGTTGCGCCTGGACGCAGTAGCTTTTATCTGGAAACAAATGGGAACATCCTGTGAAAACCTGCCGGAGGCGCACCAGATCATCCAGGCCTTCAACGCCGCTGCGCGCATTGCCGCCCCCGCCCTGCTGTTCAAATCCGAGGCCATCGTCCATCCCGACGACGTGGTGCGCTATATCTCGACCGAAGAATGCCAGATCTCGTACAACCCGCTGCTGATGGCCCTGCTGTGGGAAAGCCTGGCCACCCGCGACGTGCGCTTGCTGGATATCTCGCTGCGCGAGCGCTACAAGCTCAAACCTGGCTGCGCCTGGGTCAATTACGTGCGCGTGCACGACGACATTGGCTGGACCTTCTCGGATGAAGACGCCGCCCGCCTGGGCATCGACGCCTACGGCCACCGCCGCTTCCTGAACGATTTTTACACCGGCCGTTTCGCCGGCAGCTTTGCGCGCGGCCTGCCCTTCCAGGAAAACCCAAAAACCGGCGACTGCCGCATCAGCGGTACCTGCGCCAGCCTGGCCGGGCTGGAAAAGGCGCTCAATGAGGAGACCGAGCGCGAGGTCGAACTGGCGGTTCGGCGGATTTTGTTGATCCACGCGGTCATCCTCACAGCCGGCGGTATCCCGCTGATCTACCTGGGTGACGAGTTCGGCACGCTCAACGATTATTCCTACCGCAACGACCCGCGCAAAATGAACGACAGCCGCTGGGTGCACCGCCCGGCCGCCGACTGGCAGCGCATGCGGCGCCGCAGCGACCCGCAAACAATCGAGGGACGCGTGTACCAGGGCCTGCGGCGGTTGATCATGCTGCGCAAGAATTGCCCGGCACTGGCAGATGGGCTGCTGCATGGCATGGATACGGGCTCATCGCACGTATTGGGCTACCTGCGTGTGCACGCGGGTGGGCAAGCGCTGGTTCTGGCCAACTTCAGCGAGCAGGAACAGGTCATCCCGGCCAACCTGCTGCGTCTGTACGGTCTGAGCTATCATTTCACCGATCTGGTCACCGACGCGGAATTGCCACCCGGCGATTTGACGCTGGATGCCTTTCAATTTGTCTGCCTGATGGGGGAATGACCCGATCTGCCGGCATGCACACAAACCCACCCGCCTTCATCCAGCGGGTGGTTTTTTCTAGAATCAATTCGCTGGCAACCAGCGGCTAACTCAGGCACAACACCCGTTCCAGCACCGCCAGGCGGCGCTGACCGAAGACTTCACTACCGGGCTGCATACCGACCAGCTTTTCACAAGCAGGCGCGGCATAACGCAATTCGCGCCGCGCCAGCGACGAGTCGAGTTCGGTGAGCATCAAGAGTGTGTAATAAAACGGCAGCCCCTTCCAGCGCCCGTTGGA
>JAPKMQ010000260.1 GCA_026645875.1 Longilinea sp. | reverse complement strand
AGAACTGCTGGCCGGCAAGGGTACCTCCCAGGAAATTCTGGATAAGGCAGCCACAGCCGTGACCCAGTCGCTGAGCGAGTACTACGTCTCCATGGGCATCCAGCCCTAATCTGAGTTCAACGCTGTGATTTGCAAGGGGTGGTAACTGCGATTTGGGGTTGCCACCCCTTCCATTCCCGAGGGAGAACGGTACAATGAAGACATTCCCAGTATTGAGCGTGGTGCTGCTGGCGGCGATTTTACTGATGAGCGCGTGTTCATCCCTTTCGACGCAGCCGCCGGCTCCGCTCGAGGAGAGCCTGACCATGAACGTATTGAACATTGCCCACCGCGGCGCGCGCTCGCTGGCGCCGGAGAATACCCTGCTGGCCGCCGAGAAGGGCCTGGCGCTGGGCGCCGACCTGTGGGAGCTGGACGTGGCCGTGACGCAGGACGGCGAGCTGGTGGTGTTGCACGACGACACCCTCGAGCGAACTTCAAACGCCGCCGAGGTGTTTCCCGGGCGCAAGCCGTGGGCGGTGTGGACCTTTACGCTGGACGAACTCCGCCAGCTTGATTTTGGCGGCTGGTTTATCGAGAAGGACCCCTTCAAGCAGATCAAGGCCGGTGCGGTCAGTGCGGAAGAACAGGCCAGCTTCAAAGGTGCGTCGATCCCGACGCTGCGCGAGGCGCTGGAATTCACCCGCGACCACAACTGGCGCGTCAACATCGAGATCAAGGATGCCAGCAACACGCCGGGCGATGCCTTTGTGGTCGAAAAGGTCGTGGAATTGGTAAAAGAGCTGGATATGGTCGACCGGGTGATCATTTCTTCGTTCAACCATGATTACCTCAAACGGGTTCAGGCGGCCGAGCCGGACCTGGTGACGGCGGCGCTGGTGGACCGGGCCGTGGCGGATCCGGTGGCGCTCCTGGAGGAAATCGGCGCGCAAGCCTACAACCCGGGCTTGAAGTATGTCGATGAAGCGACCGTGCGCGCGGTGCGCGAGGCAGGCTATGACGTGCTGGTGTGGACGGTGAACGAGGAAGAGGACATGCGCCGACTGGTGGAATGGGGCGTGAGCGGCATATTCACCGATTTCCCGCAGCGGTTGAATGCTGTTTTGGGCCGATAAGCGGGCGGCAGCCAGTCTGCCCCGCTTGCATCAAAGCTCTGCCCTTGACAAGCGTGCCCTTTCGTTGATAATAGAAGTCACAACAAATAAAGGCTGTGACGGAGAAAAGTAGCCCGGCGGAAACGCCCAGGGAGGCGGGGGCAACGACTGAAACCCCCGCTGCGTGAAATCCGGACGAAGTTCTCTCCCGAGCCGCTCAGGGGAAAGCCCCACCGGGCAAGTAGTTTGAGCCGCACTGCCAGCGTTACCGGGCAAGCCAATCGCCGCAAGGCCGTTGGCGTGAGTGGACCGCAAGGTCAAACAGGGTGGTACCGCGGGGCAATCCCGTCCCTTTGAGTGAGGGGCGGTTTTTTGTTTAACCGCGGAGTAATCATCGATGGTTATCTTAAGGAGGTTCCATGAGCGAAGGAAATGAAATCCTGATGGAGTTGGATGGAATTCAGGCCCGCGGGCTGGAGGCGCTGGCCGCGGTGCAGGATGAATCCGCGCTGCAGGCCTGGAAGACGGCGCACCTGGGCCGCTCGGCGGCGGTGATGCAGGTGTTCAGCCAGCTGGGGCAGGTGGAAAAAGAGCTGCGCGGGCAGGTGGGGCAGCGCGCCAACCAGGTGAAACAGGCCCTGGAAGCCGCGCTGGCTGAGAAAGATGCCGTGGTTCGCGCGGCGGCGTTGGAACGCAAGCTGGCCGCGGAGAAATTGGACGTGACCCTGCCGGGGCGCAAGCCCGATTACGGGCGGCTGCACCCCTCGACGCTGGCGCTGGATGAGATTTGCCGCAACCTGGGCGATATGGGCTTTCAGATTTACCGCTCGCCGGAGGTGGAGAGCGACGAGAATAACTTCGAGCTGCTCAACATCCCTGCGCACCACCCGGCGCGCGACATGTGGGATACCTTTCACACCACCCAGACAGGTGTCATCCTGCGTACGCACACCTCGCCAGGGCAGATTCGCGCCATGCGTGAAAACGCGCCCAAGCCCATCCGCGTGATCCTGCCGGGCATGGTCTACCGCTACGAGCAGACCGACGCCAGCCATGAATCGCAGTTCAATCAGGTGGAGTTGATTGCGGTAGGGCCGGGAATCACCTTCGGCGATTTGAAGGGCACCATCGAGGACCTGGCGCACCGCATGTTCGGACCGGACGTGCACATTCGCCTGCGTCCGTCGTACTTCCCGTTCACCGAGCCGAGTGCAGAGATCGACATGGAGTGCTTCATCTGCGGCGGCAAGGGCTGCGCGGTTTGCAAGGGCGGCGGCTGGCTGGAGATCGGCGGCTGCGGCATGATCCACCCGGTCGTGCTGCAAAACGGCGGCTATGATCCCACCCAATTCTCCGGTTTTGCCGCCGGCCTCGGCCCCGAACGCATCGCCATGCTGAAATACCACATCGAAGACATCCGCCTGTTCTGGGGAAATGATGTGAGGTTTTTGGAGCAGTTTTGAGGAATTTATGAGTGATGAGTGATGAGTAATGAGGTGATTGGTCATGAATGATCGCAATTATGAGTCGAGCAAAGATCCTGGAATTGAAGGGTTAATGGTTTGGCGAAAAGCCGTGGACTTGGCTGTGGATGTGTGTCGCAAAGTGCTACCAGTTTTTCCCGATCATGAACGTTACGCATTAACCAATCAGCTTCGCCGCTCCATTCAAAGCGTGCCAGCGAATATTGCGGAAGGTCATGGCAGGTACTATTACCAGGAAACGATTCGGTTTTGCTATATTGCCCGTGGTTCATTAGAAGAAACGCGCACTCACCTGATTATGGCATCCAGACTAGGTTATTTCGCCAAGGATGAATATCAACAACTTGATGGTCGTCTTGTGGAGATCCGAAGTCTGCTAAATGGGTACATTTCTTATCTTCAGCGAAGTAAACGCGGTGCGAATGAACCTGGGTCATCCATAAACGAACAGCCTGAAGTTTATTCCATCGATATTCCTGGAGAAGATCTTGACAACTCTTCTCTTCCTCAGAACTCAGTACTCATCGACCCAGAACAAAAGAGCTAGAGATAAAGGAAGTTAATATGCGAATTCCCCTAACATGGTTAAAAGACTACATCGATATCGACCTTTCCCTCGAAGAGCTGGCGCGGGTGCTGACCAACGTCGGGCTCGAGGTGGAAGAGATCACGCTGGTTGGGCTGCCGCAGTTGGAAGGCGGACGGCGGCAATTCAAGGTGGGCGGGCTGAGTTGGGAGCCGGATAAGATCGTGGTGGCGCAGATCGACGAGGTCATGCCGCACCCCAACGCTGACCGGCTGACGCTGTGCCGCTTGCAGGACGGCACCGGTG
>JAPKMQ010000025.1 GCA_026645875.1 Longilinea sp. | reverse complement strand
CCCGGGCCGCACCGATTGGACCACCAAGAACACCCCCAAGGTGGTTGGCGGGATGACCGAAGCCTGCTCGCAGGTGGCCAGCGCCTGGTACAGCCAGGCTTTGGACAAGGTTGTGCCGGTTTCGACCACCGAAGTTGCCGAGATGACCAAACTGCTGGAAAACACCTTCCGCATGATTAACATCGGTCTGGTCAACGAGCTGGCCATCATGTGCGACCGGCTGGGCGTGGACGTGTGGGAGGTGATCGAAGCGGCCGCCACCAAACCGTTTGGCTTCATGAAATTCACCCCCGGGCCTGGTCTGGGCGGGCATTGTATCCCCATTGACCCGCTGTATCTGTCCTGGAAACTGAAATCCGTCAATTACAACGCGCGTTTCATCGATTTGGCTTCAGAGATTAATACGGGCATGCCGCGCTTTGCCGTGAGCAGGGTGCAGGACGCACTCAATGACGCCGGAAAAGCGCTAAAGGGCAGCAAGGTGCTGGTACTGGGCGCCGCCTACAAGCCCGACATCGACGACCTGCGCGAGTCGCCGGCGCTGGACGTGATGGGCCTGCTGGAACAGAAGGGCGCGCTGGTGGAGTACCACGATCCCTACATCCCGGTCATCCGCGAGGATCACGGCGACCGTCGTTCGGTTACCGACCTGATGGCCGCGGTGAAAGCCGCCGATTGTGTGGTGATTATCACCAACCACAAGGTGTATGACTACCCGGCCATTTTGGCGGCCGCGCAACTGGTGGTGGACACGCGTAACGCGTTGGGCGCAATGGGTAAGCAAAGTCCGAAGGTGGTGAGGCTCTAGTGGCTACCTATCTGGTCACCGGGGCGGCTGGATTCATCGGCGCGCGCGTCAGCGAGTTGCTGCTGGCAGAGGGGCACACGGTGCTGGGCATCGACAACCTGAACGAAGCCTATGATGTGCGCATCAAGCACTGGCGGCTGAAGCGGCTGCAGATGCTGTCGGGTTTCCACTTTTATCACAATGATCTTTGCGACCGGTCTGCGCTGGATCGCCTGGCGGCTGAAAACCCACACATTGATGCGATCATTAACCTGGCTGCGCGAGCAGGCGTGCGCGCCAGCTTGGAAGATCCGTGGGCCTTCGTCGACTCCAACACCACCGGCACGCTCAACCTGCTGGAATTGGCACAGCGCAATGGCATTGGCAAGCTGGTACTCGCGTCCACTTCGTCGATTTACGGAGCCAATCCGCCTTACCCGACCCCCGAGGACGCCGACAGCAGCCATCCGTTGCAGGCCTACGCCGCCAGTAAAAAAGCAGCCGAGGTGCTGTGTCACGCCTACCACCACCTGTATCACATTGACGTGACCGTGTTCCGTTACTTCACCGTCTATGGCCCGGCCGGACGGCCGGATCTGGCGATGTTCCGCTTCGTGCAGCGTATCGCCGAAGGGCGCCCGCTGCACGTCAACGGCGATGGGTCGCAGTCGCGCGGCTTCACTTACATCGACGACATCGCGCGCGGCTCCATCCTGGGGCTCAAACCATTGGGCTACGAGGTGATCAACCTGGGCGGACATGAGTCGATCACGATCAATGATTTGATTGCGATGATTGAGGAAATGCTGGGCCGCAAGGCAGCCATTGAACACCATCCCTTCCACCCGGCGGACATGATGAATAACCTGGCTGATGTGCGCAAGGCCAAAAACATGCTCGGCTGGCAGCCCCAGGTGGGCCTGCGAGAAGGCGTGCGCAATCTGGTCGATTGGTACCTGGCCGAACGGGACTGGGCCAGCCAGGTCATGACCGAATGAGTCGTTTGCGATCCGCGCTCCAATCCTGGACGCAGGACCGCCTGCTGCGCAGGGTGGTGCGTAATTCCACCTACCTGTTTGCCAGCAATGTCATTTCCGCGATCTTAAGCATCGTCACGGCCAACCTGTTGGGCGTGGCCGTGTTTGGCACGCTGGGCATCGTCACCGGCTTTGTTTCCAACATCAATCGCCTGCTTTCGTTCCGTATGGGCGACGTGGTGGTCAAATACATGGGCGAAGCCCTGGCACGCGGCGAAAAAGACCGTGCCGGCGCCGTGGTGCGGCTGGCTGCCCTGGTGGAAACCGCCACCTCGCTGCTGGCCTTCGGCGCGTTGGTGCTGCTGGCGCCGCTGGGGGCGCGCTTTTTTGCCAAGGACGCTGCGCTTGAACCTTTTTTCGTGATATTCGGCCTCTCGATCCTGGCCAATATCGCCGCCGAAACGGCCACCGGCGTGCTGCAAGTGACCAACCATTTCCGCAGCCAGGCGTTGATCAACCTGGTCCAATCGGTGCTGGTGGCGGCGCTGGTGGCGCTGGCTGCTGCCCGCGGCGCCAGCCTGCAAGGTGTGCTGCTGGCCTACCTGGCAGGCAAGGTGGTGATGGGGCTGGCGCCGGTCTTTGTGGCGTTGTACTGGCTGCCGCGCACGCTGGGTGCGGGTTGGTGGCGTGCGGACCTGCGCTTGCTGCCGCCCTGGCGCGAACTGGCGCGCTTCGCCGTCAGCACAAATTTCAGCGGCACCATCAACGTTTTTGCCCGCGACAGCGAAGTGCAATGGGTGGGCTTTTTCTTTGACAATACCGTGGCCGGATATTACAAGACCGCGCTGGCTATCGTCAACCTGGTGGTCATGCCGATCAACCCTTTCATTGGCACCACCTACCCCGAAATTACCCGCGCCATTGCCAGCCGGCAGTGGGCGCGCCTGCGAAAACTGTTGCGCCGGGTGACGCTGATCGCAGCTGGTTGGACTGCCGCTGTGGCGATTGGCCTGCTGCTCTTCGGTCGCCAGGTGCTGTTCAGCGATTGGACCCTGTTTGGGCGAACGTTTCACATTTATTCCAGCAGTTTCCTGCCCGCGTTTGATGTGCTGATGGTAATTTTGATCGGGTACGGGGCGGCCAATATTTTATTCTGGAACCGCCCGCTGCTCCTGGCGCAGGGTCTGGCCGGCGATGCGCTCAGGGTCAGTTTCTGGTCCATGCTGGCCAAAGTGGTGCTGGCCTTGATCCTGCTTCCCGGGGCTGGATATATAATGGAAGCATGGCTTCTGACAGGTTATTTTGTCCTATCGGTGGGTATCATGGTCTGGCGCGGGTTGAAATCCGCAGCGAATACTGAAGCAAAGGAACCAGGCACAGAGTCAGGACAATGAGAATCGCTGCAATTACCACATCCAAAGTACCCTCCACCACCGCCAACAGCATCCAGGCGGTCAAGGCCTGCCACGGGCTGGCACAGTTGGGCCATGAGGTTTGCCTGTACGTGCCCGGCGATCGGACGGCTCCGTGGCCAAAACTGGCCGAGCAATATGGATTGACGGCCCCCTTCAGCGTCACCTGGCTGCCGTCGCGCAAGGTCCTTCGCCGCTACGACCTGGCATTGGCCGCCGTCAACGAAGCGCGCGAATGGAATGCCTGGATGGTGTACACCTGGACGCTGCAGGCCGCGCTGCTGGCTCAGATGAAGGGTTTCCCGGTGGTGCTGGAATTGCACGACCGGCCGACCGGACGGTTTGGGCCGTGGTTGTTCCGCCGCTGGCTGGCTACGCCCGGGCAGAAACGCCTGCTGGTCATCACCAACGCATTGCTGGCTGCCCTGGAACGCGAATACGGCAGTTCGCTTCAGGGCTTGCAGGTGCAGATTGCGCCCAACGCGGTGGATCTGGAACGTTACGCCAACCTGCCCGGCCCGGCTGAGGCGCGCCGGCAGTTGGGGTTGGCCGATGGCATGACGGCGGTTTACAGCGGCCACTTTTATGCTGGTCGCGGCATGGAACTGTTGGTGGGGCTGGCGCAAGCCTTCCCGGATGTCAATTTCCTGTGGGTGGGCGGGCGCGAAGAGGACATGGCTCATTGGAAAACGCGCCTGGCTGAGATGAGCATCCGGAATGTGACCCTCACCGGCTTTATCCCCCAGGTGCAACTGCCTTTGTATCAGGCTGCCGGGGATTTCCTGTTGATGCCGTATGAAAAGCAAATTGCTGGCAGCAGCGGCGGAAATTCTGCCGACATTTGTTCGCCGATGAAGATGTTTGATTACCTGGCGACTGGCCGGGTCATTCTCAGCAGCGATCTGCCGGTGCTGCACGAAGTGCTCAATGACCGGAACGCGGTTTTTTGCCGTGCCGAGGATTTGCCTTCCTGGGAGAAAACCTTGCGCGGCCTGCTCAAAGATAAATCCCGCCGGCAAGCGCTGGGCGACCAGGCGCGCAGCTATGCCCGCCTGCACAGTTGGCGCAACCGCGCCGAGCAGGCTGTTGCCGGATTTTTCGATTAGCCAGGTCAGGACGAAGCAGGATTCTAGGATATGCGCGTAGCTAATTTCTTACGCCGGCAGCCGGTCTGGCTGCGCTGGCTGTTGGCCGTTGCAGCAGTGGCAGTCGTGGAACGGCTGGCGATGCTGGCATTCTATCCGGCGGTTGCCTATGACGACACGCCCAGCTACCGGCGCCTGGCAGAGGCAATTCTTAACGGCTGGGTGGGTTATGATGGCACACGCACGCCGGGCTATCCATTCTTGCTGGCCTGGGTTGGGCCGGATCAACGCGTGTACCTGCTGCAATTGCTGATGGGCCTGGCAGTGACGCTGGTTTTCTTCTGGGTAGGCTGGCAGTTGAGCGGCAAGCCGGGGTTCGGCGCCGCTGCCGCGCTGGCGCACACGCTCAACCTGGGACAGCTCTTTTTTGAGGCCAACCTGCTGACCGAAACGCTGACCACCTTCTGGCTGGCGCTGGCTGCGCTGGCCGTCTTTGAAGCCGCGCGGCGAAAAGGCGCGGCGCGGTTTGCCTGGGCGCTGGCCGGCGGCCTGTTGGGCGGGTTGGCCGGGCTGACGCGCCCACTGTTCTTCTTCGTCCCGGTTTGGATCGCGATCTTCCTGCTGTTCACAGCCTGGCGGGAGGGTTGGCGCACACGACTGGCCGGTTTCGCAGCGCCGCTACTTCCGGGCGTGCTCATCGCCGGATTGTGGATCGGCTACATTTACAATACCTATCACATCTTCAGCGTCACTGTGATGAACGGCTACCACCTGGTGCAGCACACCGGTTATTTCTTTGAGTACGTTCCGGATGAGGATGCCGCCTTGCGGGATACCTACCTGCGCTACCGTGATGAACGTATCGCCGAGTACGGCACGCAGGGCAACACCATCTGGGGCGCCATCCCGGAACTGCAACAGGTGACCGGGTTGAGTTTTTATGATCTCTCACGCAAGCTGGCCAGCGTGAGCGTGAATTTGATCCGCGAGCATCCGTTGCTGTACGCGCGCACGGTGGTGAAAGGCTGGTGGATGTTCTGGCGCGCGCCGTTCTACTGGCAGCCCGAAGCAATCGTGATGCCCGGGCTGCGCGCGCTGTTCAGCGGCCTGGTTACGGCGCAGCGCGGCGGGCTGGTGCTGGTGAACCTGGTATTCGTGATTGCTTCATTGCTTGTGTTATCATGGAAACGCGCCCGCGGCGCGGCGCGCATGAACGCCTATTTGTGGTTCATCGGCGGCCTGATCTGGTTGTCCTCCGTTGCACAGACTCTGCCTGATCACGGCGATAACCCGCGCTTTCTCATCCCGTTACAGTCCTGGGTGGTGTTCTGCGTGCTGTGGCTGGCCTGGAGCGCAATTCAATCCCTGAAGCGTCAATCAAAACGATGAAGAAAAGTACCCTGCTGTTGGTTTCGATCGGGTTTGGTATTTTGACCGGCGGCCTGCTGGCGCTGGCTTTTCCGTCCGGCGCGTGGTTGCGCTCCTGGCTGGCGTACGGCGCGGTATGCGTGCCGGCCTGCGCGGCGCTTGCGCTGGCCTGGCGCGAGTTGGGCGCAGGCCGCGGGCTGGCCTGGATGCTGCTGCTGGCTTTCGGGCTGCGCGTGGCAACCGGCGCGCTGCTGCAAGCCGTGCTTCCGCTGCACGGCAACGGCAGCGAGCCGGAACTGCACGGCTACCTGTTTTACGATGCCTATGCCCGCGACCAGGCAGCCTGGACGCTGGCGCAATCCGGCCAACCCCTGGCGACCGCCTTTGGCGGCAAATTTGCTGATGATGACCAATACGGCGGTCTCCTGGCTCTCTCCGCGCTGGTTTACCGAGCCCTCAGTCCCGATGCGGTGCGTCCGCTGCTGACGGTGCTGCTGGGTGCCTTTGTTTACGCGCTGGGCCTGCCCTTCCTGGTTGCAGCGATCCGCTTGCGCTGGGGGGCGTTTGCCGCGGCCGCGGCTGGATGGATTTACACCCTCTATCCGCAGTCGGTGCTGCTGGGTGCGGCGCAGGGCGGTCGTACGGCTGCCTGCAAAGAAATGGACGGCCGCAGGCGTGCTGGCGGTCTCGCTGGGCGGCGCGGCATTGGTTAGCTGGCGCATAGCGCTGGCCGGCGGCGGCGTGGTGCTGGTCTGGCTGGCATTGGACCAGTTGAAACGCTTCGGGCCGCGCGTGCAGCGCTGGGGTTGGGTGGCGCTGCTCCTGGCGGGCGCGTTGATCGTGCTTGTCTCGCGTGAATGGTTGACCGCTTCCGGCGCCTGGGATATCAAGCTGTTGCAGGAAGGCAGCGGCATGGTCGATAAGCGCCTGGGCGAATTGCCGGAGGCGTTGCGGCTGCCGTTTGTTCTGGCCTACGGGGTGGCACAACCGGTGCTACCGGCGGCTGTGGCGGACGTGACCATCCCCCTGCGGCAGACCATTTCCATCCTGTGGGCGGTGGGCTGGTATGCGCTGGCACCGTTGCTGTTGTTCGCGCTGTTCGCGGTGTGGCGCGCCCGGCCGCCCGCCGAGCGGCTGGCGCTGGCATGGCTGGCCCTGGCGGCGCTGCTGTGGACCCTGATTTCAGCCCTGCGCGGCGGCGGCGACCAGTGGGACAACCCGCGCTACCGCACTATCTTCCTGCCATGGATGGGTCTGCTGGCAGGATGGGCGTGGCAGTGGGCGCGCGAGCGGGGAAATCTCTGGCTGGGGCGCGTTTATGCGCTTGCGGCGGTCTTTATCGGCGGGTTCACGCTGTGGTACCTGGGACGCTACGCGCGCTGGTTTGGCGGGCTGCCCTTCTGGTACGTGGTGGCCGGGGTTGTGCTGCTGGGTGCGGCCATCGTTGCCGCCGGCTGGTGGCGCGACCGTTCCTTGACGCGCCGAAGGGAAAAGCTATAATACTTAATTCAGCCTGCAATTGTTGGTTTCAATTTTTTCAGGGAGCATCCTTGTGGATCTTTCGGTAATTTCTCCCGTTTACAACGAAGAAGAAAGCGTGACCCTGTTGCACCAGGCGGTGGCCCAGGCGTTGGAGCCGCTGAACCTGCAATGGGAATTGGTGCTGGTGGACGATGGCAGTTCGGACGGCAGCGCAAAACAATTGGAAATGCTGGCCACCCAGGATCCGCAGCATGTGCGCGTGGTGGAACTGCGCCGGAATTTTGGCCAGACTACGGCCATCGCCGCCGGAATTGACCACTCGCGGGGCGACATCATCGTGTTGATCGACGCGGACATGCAAAATGATCCAGCGGACATTCCCATGATGCTGGATAAGCTCAAGGAAGGCTATGACGTGGTCAGCGGGTGGCGGGTGAACCGCCAGGATACCTACATCACCCGGACGCTGCCTTCACACCTGGCCAACGGGCTGATCTCG
Source organism: Longilinea sp. (assembly GCA_026645875.1). GTDB lineage: Bacteria > Chloroflexota > Anaerolineae > Anaerolineales > Anaerolineaceae > Longilinea. The sequence continues at coordinate 13,356 of JAPKMQ010000025.1, read as the reverse complement.
CGCGTCACTGGCGTTCACCTGCACGATTACGGCTGCACGCTCAAGGCCTACCGACGGGAAGTCATCACCGGGTTCCGTCTGTACGGCGAGATGCACCGTTTCATCCCGGTGTTTGCCCGTTGGGTTGGCGCAAGGATCATCGAGGTGCCCGTGCAGCACCATCCGCGCCGCTTTGGCAAGGCAAAATACGGGTTGGAACGGACAATCAAGGTCATCCTGGACCTGTTCACGGTTAAATTCCTGAATACCTATTCGAGCAAACCGATCTACCTGTTCGGCGGATTGGGCGTGCTGTTGATCCTGGCAGCCTTCCTCGTGCTGCTGGTGCTGATTGGCCTGCGAATTTTTTCCGGCGAACACATGATCCGCTCTCCCTTGCTGATCCTGAGCGTGATGCTGGTTATCCTGGGTTTCCAGTCGATCATGCAGGGCCTGATTGCGGAATTGCTGGTGCGTACGTATCACGAATCGCAAAACAAATTGACCTATACCGTCCGGAAGACCTTCAACATCGAAAAAACCGGCGAGTGATGCCATGAACGTTGAAAACCAGCCCAATCTTGCAGCCGGACAGCCGCGCGCGCACATCCCCTGGCTGCGCTGGGTTGGGACGATTGCCGCGCTGGGGTTGTTGATCTACCTGCTTTCGCAGCAAGGATGGGATGAGTTCGCGGGTGCCATCCAGAATATTCCACCCTGGGCGCTGCTGGCAGCATTTGCCTGCCTGTTTGGCTCGCGCCTGACGACGATTGGGCGCTGGCTGGCGCTGCTGCGGGCGGCTCATGTGCCGATTGGAGTGTGGGACGCCACCCGTATTGTCTTTGCCGGGCTGTTCTCTTCCAACTTCCTGCCCACCACCATTGGTGGAGATGTGGTTCGGCTGGCGGGCGCTGTGCAATTGCGCCTGGACGCCGGCATCGTCGCAGCATCGCTGATTGTGGACCGCCTGGTGGGCATGGCTGGTATGGCCACCCTGCTGCCGCTGGAGCTGCCGCGCGTGCTGCGCATGGGTCTGCCCGCGTTGAGCGCCGTGAGCGGTCCGCGCATGTTGGCAGCCGCCGGACTGCCGGTTTTTGTGCAGCGTATCTGGAAAAAACTGTGGGGCTTTGTTGACAAGATCTGGCAGAGCGTTGTTTTGTGGGTACGCCACCCGCTGGGCCTGCTGCACGCGCTATTGTGGACGTTCGCTCACATGGCCTGCGTGTTTGGCGCGGTCTGGTTCCTGCTGAAAGGTATGGCAGAGCCGCTTGCGTTCTGGAAGATTGGCGGATTGTGGGTGCTGTCGTACTTCATCACGCTGCTGCCGGTGTCGATCAACGGGTTGGGTCTGCAGGAACTCTCGATCGCGGTGTTATTTTCGACCTATGGCGGTGTTTCAGAGCATTCCGGCCTGGCGCTTGCCGTGCTCATGCGGATGCTGTACCTGCTGGCCAGTTTGCCCGGCGTATTCTTTCTTCCGGGTCTGCTCCAGCGGCGGACGCAATCCCCGACCGAGGGGTTGAACGGAAAAGAGGCAGGATGAGATCGACATGGCCTGACCGGCTGCGACGTCTGATGCATCTGCGCATGGTTCTTTCGGCCGCGCTGCTGGCCTGCGTCCTGGGCTTTTGGGTGCAGGCTGCAGAAGCGGGCGGCCTGATGCTGTGGCGCAGCACGGCTCCGAAGATTTATACACTGCCGTTGGCGGTGATGGGCCTGCTGTCGGCCGCACTGCTTGCCGTCAGTCACACGCGGTATTCGGATCGGGTGCTGTGGTTGGCCGAGTGGGTATTTGGCGGCTTCACGGCCCTGCGCGGGCTGAATTATGTTTTATTCCTTGTGCCAGGTATCCTATTCCCCTGGCTGTACCTGACGGAAGCGGGCCGCGCGGTCTGGCCGTATGCGCCGCGGATCTGGGCCTTTGGCGTTTTCGCGCTGGCCGGGTCGGTTTTCTGGATGGCCGCACGGCGGGGACGCAATTGGGCGTTTTCGTTCGCGGTGTCCGTGCTGGCGTACGGACTCTTTCATCGCGTTGCTCTTTACATACCGCAGGTTACAGATTATCTGTTTTCGATGGGATGGTCCGAAGCCAGCCGGTATTACAACGCCTCATTATTTTTCGCCCGGCAGATTTATGGCGAAGCGCTTCCGCTGCCCACGCTCCATCCGACACGCTACCTGCTCCAGTCGATCCCATTCCTGGTTGAGAATCTGCCGCTATGGTTCCACCGCTTATGGCAGGCGTTGCTCTGGCTGGTGTTGAACGGCGCGGCTGCCTGGGCGCTGGCGCGGCGCTTCGTTCCACAAGATTCGCGCGTTCGCTGGGCCGTGACTGGTTGGGCCTTCCTGTTCTTCTTCCAGGGGCCGGTATATTATCATTTGATTGTGTGCATCCTGGTAGTGCTGTGGGGAGTTGACACCCGGCGGTTCTGGCGGTCGATGCTGGTGGTGACAGCCACGTCCATCTGGGCGGGCATCAGCCGCATCAACTGGTTCCCGGTGCCCGGACTGCTGGCGGCCATCCTCTACCTGATTGAAGTTCCCAGGGAAGACCGGCCTCTGCTGCGCTACCTGACCCCGCCGGCGCTCTGGACGCTGGCCGGGTCGGCGCTGGCGTTTACCGCGCAGCGCGCGTACATCCTGCTCTCCGGCAACCCGGCCGAACAATTCTCCTCCAGCTTCACCTCTGATCTATTATGGTACCGCCTGTGGCCGAACGCGACCTACGCGCCGGGAATTCTGCGCGCGGTATTGTATGTCAGCTTGCCGCTGGCGTTGTTATTCGTCGCCTACCTGCTGCGCAATCACCGCGCGCTGCACCCGATCCGCTGGTTGGGCATTGCCGCCGTTCTGGGGGTATTTCTGGCGGGCGGCGTGGTGGTGAGCGTGAAAATTGGCGGCGGCAGCAACCTGCACAACCTGGATGCCTACCTGGCGCTGCTGGCGGTGGTCGGTGCGGCGGTTGGGCTGAATAAAATCGTCCCAGACCGGCCGGAGAAATTTGCGGCGTTGAAGCTCAACCCGCTGCTGGTGGGCATGATCCTGCTGGTGCCGGCCTGGATGACTATCCTCGAGGGAGGCCCGCCAGCGCAGCAGCCTTCCCGCACAGCCCAGGAACAGGCGCTTGTCCAGATTCAACAGCTCGTCCAGCAAATGAAGGATTCCGGCCGGCCGGTGTTGTTCATCAACGAGCGCCACTTGCAAACCTTTGACATGGTTCCGGAAGTCGAGATGATCCCGGAGTATGAAAAAGTATTCTTGATGGAAATGGTGATGGGCAACAACCGGCCCTACCTGGAAACATTCTACCGGCAACTGGAGAACCACGAGTTTGGTTTGATTGTGACAGAGCCGTTGTACATCAACTACCAGGACCGCACACACGGGTTTTCGGAAGAAAATAATGTCTGGATGGAGCGCGTGGTCGCGCCAATTTTGCAAAACTACCGGCCGCTGCTGACATTCCCTGAATTGGGCATTCAGCTTTCGGTTCCGCAGGAATAATCGGGAGGGCTATGTCCTATTGGCTGCGCCTGATCGATCCGGCAGGCCTGGCGTTCACCGCGACTACCACCCTGGCCTGGATGCTGGGCGGATGGCTGCTGGTGCGCAGCCTGTTTCGCTCGCTGCCGGGCGCGCGGCTGGTCAGCGGCTTTTCAACGGGCTGGATCATCGATCTGCTGCTCGTGAACCTATTGGCGCGCTGGCTGGGATTGACCGGCGCGTCGGCCGTTAGTGCGCTGCTGGTGCTTGGTGGCGGCCTGGCCGCGGCCGGAAAATCGCTGGGCCGGAAAGAGACATGGGCCGACTGGAAGGAATGGTCGCAACCGGTGGTTGCGTTGCTGTTGATCCTCCTGTTCACCATGGCGCAGCGCGGGGTCAGCATCTTTGATGATTATTTGCATCTGCCGCTGGTTTCCAGCATGGCGGCCGGCGACATTCCGCCGCATTTTTACCTCAAGCCGGACGAATGGTTTGCCTACCATTACGGCTTGCAGGTGTGGGCAGCCATGCTGGTGCGCACGGGCGGTTTTACGCCTTGGAGCGCCTGGGATGTCAGCAAAGGGGTGGCCATTGCCTTGACGCTGGTGAATGCCTGGTTGTGGGTGCGCCATCGCACCAGCAGCCGGACGGCCGCCTGGCTGGGCGCGCTGCTGATTGTCTTTGGTGGCGGCGCGCGCTGGCTGCTGCTTTTGTTGCCCGCGCCGGTACTCAACTGGATCAGTCCGGCCATCACATTGATTAATACCGGCGCGGATACGTCGCAGACGCTGATTCAGGCGCTCGAAGGGCCGTGGATTATGGAAGGGGGCGGGCCAATCGCCTTTCCGTTTGCCTTCCACAGCGGTTTTTTTGTGCCCGTCTTTTTCGTGCTCGGCAGCACCGGCGCGCTGCCTTTCCTGACCGTGATCCTGATGATCAGCCTGAAGCCCCAGCAGCCCGGTTCGATCGTCTGCGCGCTGTTGCTGGGGTTGATTGCGGCCAGCCTGGCGTTGAGCGCCGAACACCTGTTCGTCTTCTGGTGGCTGGGTACCCTGCTGGCGGTGGTGTTGAGCTGGTGGGTTCACCGCCGGTTGAGGAAAGTCCTCCCGCGCAGCTACTGGGTGGCCGTATTGGCGGCCCTGGGCGTGTCGGCGCTGCTGGCTGCCTTTCAGGGCGGCTTTATCACTGAAACGCTGCGCGGGCTGGCCGGCCGCTGGCTGGGGATTGAAGCGTGGGTGCAGGCGACCAACAATGCCTACAGTTTCTCGTTGCGCTGGCCGCCGGCGGTCTATTCAGCCCACCTGGGGCTGCTCTCGCTGGGGAATCCGCGCCATTGGCTGGTGTTGCTGGCTGAAATGGGACCGGCCATCTTCCTGGCACCGCTGGTCACCGGCTGGGCCTGGAGCCTATTGAAGCGCGAACGCTGGCTGGAAGCCGGGTTGGGACTTTGCGCGTTGGGCTGCATGCTTTTTCCGTTATTCTTCCAGTACGGCGTCGACCGGTCCATCACGCGCCTGTCCGGAACGGCTTTGTGGATCTGGCTGGTATTGGCCTTTCCCCTGTTGTGGAAATACAGCCGCTCAGCCAGAAGTATCCAGCGAAAACTGTGCGGGGTGGGCTATTTTGTGACCCTGTTTGGCGGCGCGATCCTGTTTGCCGTGCAATTGATCAGCATGCCCAGCCCGCAAGCGGCCTATTTTCTGGATACGCTGGACACGAGCCTATCCAGCCGGTACTGGAATCAACTGGAAACGGATGCCCAGGTACTGGATCCCATTCCCTACCGCGCGGTGACGGTCTTTGGCCGGGAAACCCGGGCGCACCAGACCATTTATGAGCCGCTGCCTGAATGGGAAGGGCTGATTCGCGAGCCGCGTGTTGAACGGGTGGCTGCGGCCGGCTATCAGTATGTGTATATGGACGCGGCCTGGTGGGATTCGCTTTCGGTTGAGTTGCGCCAGTCGTTCTCGCAGGGTTGCGTGCGCGAGGTCGACCGGCGCGTGCAATCCAACGGCAAGGATTTCCGCGTCCTGTACGACGTTGGCAATTGCCGTTGACGGGCTAGATGCTGGGATACGGGTGATCTTCGAGCAGGTGGGGGCGGTCGAGGAATGCGATCGCGCCCAGGCCCAGCAGGATGAGCAGGGCAAGCAGTCCATTGGCCAACAGCGGGCTTAAATTTAGTAGGATAAAAGCGACGCAGTCAATCAACAAGGCAGCGATGTGCATGGTCAATATGGCCCGGTTGGAGCTCAACCCCAGGCGGACCAGCCGGTGGTAAGTGTGATCGAGGCCGGCCCGGTAAACCGGCAGCCGCCGGCGCAGCCGTGAAACCACCACCAGCAGTGTGTCAAAAATTGGCAGCGCAAAGAGCAGGATGGGCACGAACCAGGATGTAAGCATGGTGTAGCCGACCGGCGCATATTCCACGGCGATGGCGGCCAGCAAAAAACCGAGCAGTTGCGCGCCTGAGTCGCCCAAAAAATACCTGGCCGGCGGCGCGTTGAAGTAGAAAACGCCGACGCAATTGCCCAGGAGAATGGCTGTGAGGCTGGTCAGCCAGAACTGTTCGCTTTGCAGGGTTACCAGCATCAGACAGGCTGCCGCCAGGGCCGCCAACCCGACCGCCAGTCCGTCCATGCTATCGGTGAAATTGAAGGCGTTGGTAATGCCCACCAGCCACACCAGGCTGATGGCAAAATTGATCGCCGGGTTCTGTACAAGTTGTACAGTAATACCGTTCTGGATGATCAGGGCGGCGGCCAAAACCTGCCCAACCAGCTTGATGTAGGGTTTTAATCCAATGAAATCATCCAGCAAGCCTAAGGCGAAGATGATGCTCATCGGAAGCAAATAGGCCAGGAATTCTGGTTGCTCGGCGGCGCCGGACAACCCGGCCAGGATGAGGAACGCGGCAAACAAAACGATCCCGCCTGCCAGCGGTACCGGGCGGCGGTGTTGCTTGTGCTGCTCGCTGCGCGGAATGTCCATCAGTCCCAGTCTGCGGCCGATCCAAACGGCCAGCGGGCTGAGAAAGATTGCCGCGCAGGCGGCAAGGAAAATGATCAAGAACAAGCGGTATTCGGGCATGATTGAATTGATTATTTCTAGAAATTAATCACCCCGCCGGATTACGGGTGCAATCCAGCCTTCAGGTGGGGAAATTTTCCGCATTGAAGCGCCCGCCGCGGCTGCCAGCCCCGCGACAACCCACAGATATGGCAGCGCGAACGAGTCGATGCTGAAACCCTCGGCAAGAAAAGCGGCCAGCATCAACTGGCAGGCAAATGCCGTCAGGCGGTGATAGGGCAACCTGGATCGCAGCGTAAAGGCAGTGGACCGCCACAGGCCAATCAGCCAGGCAGTAAAAATCGAAAAACCAAGCATGCCCGTTTCAGCCAGCAGGCGCACCCACAGGCTCTTGATGTTCGGCAGGAACGGCGCGCCGGTTAGCAGGTAACGCACTTCGATGGATGTCCAGCCCAACGAGGAGACGTTTTCACCGAAGAAGAAACCGCTGTTCCCCAACCCCACGCCAAAGAGCGGGTAGTCGGAAAAGACCTGCCAGCCTGACAGCCAGTAAACTGCCCGTTCCATAAACCGGAAGCGTTTGCTGACCTCGACGATGGTATTCTCGTCCAGCAGGAGCAGGCGGCCCATTTCCGCCGGGGTGGGCGGATAGTTGAAGACCAGCGCCAGGCGGTAATCCTGCTTCATGATCCAGATCAGCCCGGCCGCCAACGCCAGATAGAACGCGGCCATGCCGGCGATGATGCCGAATCGCTGCCAGTTCGCCGTGCGGCTGGTTCGCGGGGGATGCCGCCTCTGCAGGCGCTGTTGCAGCCAACGGTACAGGCTTGAGTTCACCTTGATGAAAATGAACGCGAAGATCAGCAGCCCGGCAAGCAGCGAAACGCGCGGTTTTGCCAGTATAAACAGGATCAGGCTGACGGCCAGGAGGATGTTTTCAACCGATAATCGGAAAATACGCAGTTTGAATACAGAAATCTTTTGAAAGCTGGCCGCCAGCCAGATGGGAATGTACAGCATCACCAATTGATGCGTGAACCACGAGGGTTCAAAGGCCATACCGTACAGGCGGGCCAATTCGCGCGAAAACGGCCGCGGGGTGATGAAGGTTTCTTCAAACCAGATGTACCAGTCCGCAAACTGCGTTTTCATTATAAAAATAAAAAAGGCTTGCAGCAACGAAAAAGCCACCATGGCAATTCCGCCGATGGTGATCCAGCGCGCGGCCTTATGAAAGTCAACTTCGCCCGCGGGCAATGTGGAAGCGATCAGGAAGACGCTGATTCCCATTCCCAACGTGATCAGGGCTTCCAATGCTTCCTTCCACATGTTGGCGTTTTTAAAGGTGGGAATGTGGATGAAAAATGACAGCCCGGTCGAGAGCAACACGACGAGCACAAAAAAGAACAACGGAGCGGCTTCCAGCGGCAGCGACCCGCGCCGCCGGATGCGCGGCAGGAGCGAAAGGATCAGCAGCAATCCGATCAGGATCATCGACGGCGGCGCCACCAGCGTGCCGGTCAACTTAATCAACGGCGGAGAGGAAGTAATGGGTAGCAGGATGAGCGCGGTGGCCCACAAGATTTCAACGATGACATCCAGTTTGCCGCGCCGTAATGGGGAGCCCGTTTGAGCAGGCAATGCTTCGGTCGATGGCGGGTTCATTTCTTCTTTCGCGCCGTCCAGCCGGAGAGGAATATTCCACCCACCATGCCCACCAGCATGCCGGCCAGGATAAGGTTGTTGCGCCCGTAGCGCACCGGCGCAGCCGGCAAAACGGCCCGGGTGGGCTCTGAAAACCGGACATAGGCGGGTATGGCCTGTGCCTGTTCAAGCTCGCTCAGGTGGGCATATCCGCTGGCGGCCCAAAAATTGACCACGTCCATCGCCAGTTGGGGATTGGTGCTCAGGTAGCGCAGTTCCCAGCTTTCGTGTTTGCGCTCCAGCTTGTAGTTGAGGATCAGCTCATTTTCGGCTTGTATCCAGCCCTGATTGAGAGCTTCAGCAATGACCTTTTGCAGTACCACCGGGCTGACGTAGGCGTTGCCAACCGCGTTAATGCTCAGGTCTTCATCATATTCTGTAAATTCGCGGTCCGTGGTCAGATCATTGAAATCCAACCAGACGTTGTATGCAGCGGTGGCTTCATAAACTGGCGGCCGCAGCGTGTGAAACAAATAACCTGCCGCTCCAAATAGCAGCATGCACAATACAATCACCCACCAGGAACGCAGCAGCCGGCTCAGTGCTTCGCCGGGATCGATTTCAGACGTCATGAGCTTTTGTCTCTTGATTTGTAATATTCTAGGTGCCGTGCCAAAACGGCAGGCAAGCCTGTCTTGCTGCCCGTGAGGCCAGCACACAAATTATACTACACGCGCCGGCGCGAATTTCTGCTCGGATTGTTTATAGCTGGCGTCAGGCGGCTGTTTCGCTTAATGATTCCATCGCCTGCTGCAACGCATTCTGCCAGACAGGTAGCCTCAGACCGAAGGTACGCGTGAACCGTTCGCAGTTGAGCGCGGAAAACAGCGGCCGCTCGGCCGGGGTGGGAAAATCACTGGTCCGCGCCGGCAGCAATTCACGTGCGGTCCGTTTTGCAGGGTTGGGATCCAGCTTGAGGATTTCCTGTGCCCATTCCAGCCGGCTGGCGTAGCCGTCACCCGCCAGGTGGTAGAGCCCGCTGCGTTCGCTCAAATAACCGTACGGATCACCTTGGGATTGCGCCAGCAGCAGCGCCATGGTCTCGGCCAGCATGCGCGCCCAGGTGGGGTTGCTGATTTGATCATCGACCAGTTTGAGCACGGGCAGGCTGCGCGACCATCCCAGCACTTTGGTGACAAAGCTGTCGCGGCGGGTGCTGTACACCCAGGCCGTGCGCAGAATAAGCGGCGCACCGCCTGCCTGCAAGGCGGCCTGTTCTCCCTCCAGTTTGGTCTGGCCGTACACGTTCAACGGGTGCGGCGCGTCAACCTCGGTGTAGGGCGTGCCTTTTCGGCCGTCGAAGACGTAATCGGTGGAAACATGCAAAAAGGCGGCCCGCACCGCGCGCGCAGTTTGGGCCAGTTCGCCGGTTGCGGTGGCATTGATGGCACGCACCAGTTTTTCTTCCGTTTCGGCTTTATCCACGGCGGTGTAAGCGACCGCGTTGATGACCACCTGCGGGGCGGCAGTGCGCACCACGGCCGACAGGCTTTCAGGCCGCGAGAAATCGATCTCGGGATAGTCGAAGGCCGTAATGTCGCCGAGCGGGGCCAGCGTGCGCAGCAACTCCCAGCCGAGCTGCCCGATTTTTCCGAGTAACAGGATGCGCAGCGTCATTCCAGTTCCTCCAGCAGGCGCAGCAGATACAGACCGTAGCCGTTGCTGGCATAGCGTTTGGCTTGTTCGGCCAGTTGCGCCTTATTGATAAAGCCCATGCGGAAAGCGATTTCTTCCGGGCAGGAAATCATCAGTCCCTGCCGTTCTTCCACCGCCTGGACGAAGTTGGCGGCCTGCAGCAGCGATTCGTGTGTGCCGGCGTCCAGCCAGGCCACGCCGCGGCTGAGCACTTGCACGTGCAATTCACCTTTTTCCATGTATGTGCGGTTGAGATCGGTGATTTCCAGCTCGCCGCGTGGCGAGGGTTTGAGGTTGGCGGCAATTTCAGTCACCTGGTGGTCGTAGAAATACATGCCCGGGACGGCAAGGTTGGTTTTGGGCTTGGCGGGCTTTTCTTCGATGCTGAGCGCTTTGCCCTGTTTATCGATTTCCACTACGCCGTAGCGTTCCGGGTCGTGGACGGGGTAGGCGAAAACCATGGCACCGCGCTGCAACTGGGCAGCCGCCTGCAACTGACGGGCCAGGCCGCTGCCGTAAAAGATATTGTCGCCCAGGATGAGCGCGGCCGGTTTACCGTCCACGAACCGGCTGCCCACGCGGAATGCATCCGCCAGGCCGCGGGGTTGATCCTGCTCTGCGTATTCAAACCTGACGCCCCACTGCTCGCCGCTGCCCAGCATGCGCCGGAAGATCGGAAGGTCTTCGGGTGTGCTGATGACCAGGATCTCTTGAATGCCGGCCAGCAGCAGCATTGAGAGCGGATAATAGATCATCGGTTTGTTGTACACTGGCAAGAGCTGTTTGCTGACCCCCAGGGTGATGGGATAGAGGCGCGTGCCCTTGCCGCCTGCCAGGATGATACCTTTCATCATTTCGTCCCTCCGCGCTGTGCATAATTCTTATCGATCCAGGTTGAATAATCGCCCGTCTGCCGGATAGCCTGCACCCAATTAGGATGTTCAAGATACCAACGCACTGTCTTTTCCAGCCCGGTTTGCAGCGATTCCTTTGGCCGCCAGCCCAATTCGCGCTCGATTTTGCTGATGTTCATGGCATAGCGCCGGTCGTGGCCGGGCCGGTCGGTGACGTATGTGATCAGGCTGTCATGCGGGGTGAAGGGCGACCCAGGCAGCAGTTCATCCAGGATGGCGCAAATCGCGCTTACAATTTCAATGTTATACGGCTGGTTGTTCCCGCCGATATTGTAGGTCTCGCCGACCTTGCCGCGTTCCAGCACGGCCAGAATGGCTTCACAGTGATCTTCCACGTAGAGCCAGTCACGCACCTGTTTGCCGTCGCCGTAAACCGGCAGGCGTTTGCCTTCCAGCGCGTTCAGGATTATCAACGGGATCAGTTTTTCGGGAAACTGGTAAGGGCCGTAATTGTTGGAGCAGTTGGTCAGGGTGACGGGCAGACCGTAGGTGTGTAAATAGGCGCGCACCAGGTGATCGCTGGAGGCTTTGGAAGCGGAATAGGGCGAGTTCGGCGCGTAGGGCGTGGTCTCGCTGAAGGCCGGGTCTTGCGGTGTGAGCGATCCGAATACCTCGTCGGTGGAAACGTGGTGGAAGCGCACCTGGTCAATGGGCAGGCGTTTTTCAGTCAACCAGGCCTGGCGGGCGGCTTCCAGCAAGGTGAACGTGCCGATAATGTTTGTCTGCACAAATTGACCCGGCCCCAGGATTGAACGGTCTACATGCGATTCGGCCGCAAAGTGAACGATGGTATCGATGCTGTACTCAAGCAGCAGGCGGTCGACCAACGCCCGATTGCAAATGTCGCCCTGGACAAAAATATGCCGTTCGGGATCCGGCAAATCGCGCAGATTTTCCAGGCTGCCGGCATAGGTCAGCGCGTCCAGGTTGAAGATGCGCACATCGGGCCGCTTGATCAATGTCTGGTGGATGAAATTTGAACCAATAAACCCAGCGCCGCCGGTGACGAGCATATTTCGCATGTTTTCCTCCCTTGATTGCAAAAGACCATCCAGTGATGGTTATTCGAACGTTTCCGCTTGTGCCAGTGTCCGGCCAAGTTGATCCTTTGGCGAGAGCAGCGGCGATTCGCCCGGCGGCACCGGCCATTGGATGCCGACCTGCGGGTCATTCCACACTAGGCAGCGCTCGCCCTGCGGATTGTAATAATCGCTGGCTTTGTAAACCACTTCGGCCCACGCGCTGAGTGTGTAAAACCCGTGCGCGAAACCGATGGGAATCCACAACTGTCGCCTGTTTTCGGAAGAAAGAATTGTACCCACCCAGCGGCCAAAGGTGGGCGAACTGCGCCGCAGGTCGACCGCCACGTCGAAAATCTCGCCGGCCACGCAACGAACCAGCTTGCCCTGCGGGTTGACCACCTGGTAGTGCAGACCGCGCAGGATGCCATGATGCGAGCCGGACTGGTTGTCCTGCACGAAACTGGCCGCGATGCCCAGGTCGGCGAACTTCCTGGCCTGATAGGTTTCCATAAAAAAACCGCGCTCGTCGGCAAAGACGCGCGGTTCCAGAAGCATTAGGCCGGCCAGTTGTGTGGATGTGGTTTGCATCGTCATGATACCTTGTCACGATTCCATAAAGATGTTTTTCGATGGTATTTAATTCGCCACTCATTATAAAGGATTTGAGATCAGATCACCAATAAATGTTCACTAAAATTGTTAATTTTTATTAAGTTGTATGGTTTTTTCTTCGTGCATTGTCTCCCCCCAATCAAATCCACCATTACCCGGTGAGTATCATTCTCCAGTTTGAGAACCATCCAGCGCATACAGGTACACCTGGTTTTGTTCAAACACGAGACGAGCATATTGAGAATAAAAACCTGGGGACAGTGCAGGAGAGGTGTAAACCTCCGGGCGGAACTGCTGTTCGGGCACATAGACCAGGATGAAGTCATAGCCGTATTCGCGCAGGGCCTGGATGAGGTCCGCTTCGGTGGGGTAATCATGCAGCAGCCGTTTTGCTTCGGCTGAAAACAGCGGTGCGTAAATGTTTGCGCGGGTATCAAGGCGGAATTCGATCCCCAGGCTGAGAACCTTCACCTCACCGGGTTGCTGGTTTAAGTACTCAAAGGCAGGCAAAAATGGCAGCGTTCGGCTCTTGAATTCGGTCTGGGTTTCTGTTCCAATCGCCAATGGAAACGGATAACGTTCAGGGATATCAGGCATGCGTACGAGGATGGATGCCTGCCCCGCCAGCAGGTAGGCTGCCGCCAGCAGCGATCCGGCAACCACGGCCGGCCATTTGACCGTCAGGGACCTGCCCTGCTGGAAGAGGATTTCAAAGTTCGCGGCGGCCAGCAGCGCCATGACCGGATAGAGCGGGAAAAGATACCTCAAATTCCACGAAATCAAGGACACCAGGAGGGTCGATGAGACTGAAAATGCGATCAGCGCCAGCCAGTACGGCCGGCGGGGGTACATGGATTTGGCGGTCAGGTAGCCCCACGGCAGCGCGAGCCAGGGAAGCGCAAGCAGCACGCCGCCGGGGGCTTCGCGATAAAACTGATCGGAATGGAGGACGAGGTCCAAAGGTGCCCGGACCCACC
>JAPKMQ010000259.1 GCA_026645875.1 Longilinea sp. | reverse complement strand
GTCGCACTTCTGGGTGGTGGAAAAGTTCTGAGTTTACAAATTTGCAGACTGTCCCCAGTTGCCTGGTTTTCCTTGACATTTGATTACCGATTTGCTAAATTATTAACGCTTTGAATGGCGTGATTCTGCTCTGCACCGAGTGTGGGATTGATTTGGAGCAGCGTCGTTGTTTTTTTATTTTTATGCAGCCTGTGAATTTCCAAAAGGAGAGAAACATGTACCGCAAGCCGCTGTTTGTATTGGTGGTAGCCGGCCTGTTGCTGTCGCTTGTGTTGACAGCCTGTTCGCCTGCCACGCCCGCAGCCACCCAGGCGCCCGCGCCGACCGAGGCTCCCACCGATGAACCCACCGCCGAACCCACTGCCGAACCCAAAAGCGGCGCGATCGATAACGTCCGCGACGCCGAAAGCGCGGTCATCCGCATCGTCGCCGAGGGCTCCTATTCGTATCCCGATTTCAGCACCTACACCGAACTGGGCTCCGGCTCCGGTTTCATTGTCGATGAGAGCGGCATTGCCGTCACCAACAACCACGTGGTCACCGGCGCCGGCCGCATCAAGGTCTACTTCAGCGACAACGACAAGGCCTACAACGCGCGCGTGCTGGGCGTTTCGGAATGCTCCGACCTGGCCGTGATCGACATCGAGGGTGACGGCTTCCCCTTCCTCGAATGGTACAACGAGACCCCCGATCTGGGCCTGGAAGTCTACTCGCTGGGTTATCCGCTGGGCGACCCCAACTTCACCCGCCACAAGGGCGAAATTTCCAAGGAAAAGACCGACGGCAACACCAGCTGGACGGCGGTGACAGAAGTGTTGGAACATGACGCCATCATCAACCCCGGCAATTCGGGCGGCCCGCTGGTCACCGAAGACGGCAAGGTGGTGGGCGTCAACTACGCCGGGTCGGCGCAGTACGACATGTACTTCTCCATCCCCGCCTCTGAGGCTGAGGATATCGTGGCTGACCTGCGCGAGGGCAAGGACGTGAACTCGCTGGGCATCAACGGCGAAGCCATGGTGGCCGACGACGGCTCGTTCTCAGGCTTGTGGGTCTACTCGGTTGAATCCGGCTCGCCCGCCGACAAGTCCGGCGTCGAACCCGGCGACTTCCTCACCTCGCTGGAAGGCATCCAGCTCGGCCGCGACGGCACGGTGACCGACTACTGCGACGTGCTGCGCTCGCACAGCAGCGACGACACGCTGGACGTCGAGCTGATCCGCTTCGGCACCGGTGAGATCATGGAAGGCCAGATCAACGGCCGCGAGCTGGAAGTCACCAGCTACCTGGATACCAGCGGTGGTACTGACGACACCGGCAACACCGGCAACACCGGCGAAAAGCCGGCCTTCTTCACCGAAGAATTCGACACCGACCTGCCCGACTGGACCTATTTCTGGTTCGGCGACGAGAACGATTTCAGCCTGTACACCGACGGCGGGCAGTTGATGTTCGACATCACCGCGCGCGACACCTACGTGTACCTGGCCTACGACCCGTATTACTACGGCGACGTGCGCCTGGATGCCCAGGTTGAAAACCAGGGCGCCAACGACAACGCCTTCAGCCTGTTCTGCCGCTACCAGGACGGCGTGGGCTGGTACGAGTTGAACATCACCAGCGGCGGGTTGTGGTCCATCCTGCGCTACGACGAGGCCGACAACAACTTTGTCAACCTCTACAACGGCGGCTCCGGCTCCATCAACATGGGCCGCGGGCAGACCAACATCTTCACCTTCCAATGCTCCGGCAACCAGATCACCGCGGCCGTCAATGACGTGCTGCTGAAGACCGTCACCGATAACTACTTCGATGAAGGCCAGGTCGGCGTTTCGGCGTCGTCCTTCCAGGCCGGCACCGCCTCGGTCGGCTTCGACTGGCTGGTGATCAGCGAGCCGTAGCAGAACGCAGTATGCCTGCCCTCTTGCGAGGGTAAGTCATCCATCGCGGGCCGTATTTCTACGGCCCGCGATTTTTTTATGTGCGCACCGGGCGGCGGGGCCGCTGCCATTCCCGGCGCTTACAGAGCAAGCCCCGCGGGCGGCCGAATCGATATACAATACAATCATTCCCTCCGCGGAGACAACCCATGACCATCCAATCTGACCTGGCCGAAGATTATGGGCGCAATACGCGCCTGCTCGTCAAACATCTGAACGGCTTGAGCCACGCTGACACGCTCATCCGGCCGAACGGCACCGGCAACTGCGCCAACTACATCCTCGGGCACCTGCTGCTGTGCCGCGTGGAAATGCTCGCGCTGCTGGGGCAGACCGGCGCGGTCACCGAGGCCATGCTCCAGCGCTACGCCAACGGCGCCGAGCCGGTGGGGCCTGACTCCACCGACATCTGCACGCTGGAGCAGCTCGCGGCCTGGTGGGAGCCGGTTGACCGGCAGTTCCTGGCGGCCATTCAAAACGCCAGCGACGAGGCCATGCAGCGCGTATTCACGGCCGGGACGCGCGAGATGCCGGTGCATCGCCGGCTGCACTTCTACTTCTTCCACGAAGCGTTTCACCTTGGCCAGCTCGAGATTCTGCGCCACCTGGCCGGTAAAACCGAATCCCTGATATGAAAAAGATTCGATACGTCCACGATCCCATCCGCCCACCCATCCTGATTTTGATTCAACGGGAGCTTGATCTGGGCGCGTTCAACGACGGCGACGAGTTTTGCTTCGACGCCCTCCGCGGCGACTGCTCCGGGCAGGTCGCCAGGAACATAACGATTCTTCATTGCAGAGTCAGGCAACTGAACCTGCAGAACGCCTGGCTTGAAAAGCTGCAACTGTCGAATTGCGAGGTGGAGCACTGCGATTTTTCGGGCGCGCAGATGGAAAAAGCTCACACGGATTGCTGCCAAATCACCGATTGCCGCCTGCTGGGCACCAACTTCAACGAAACCCGGTTCGATGACGTGGTGCTCACCGGCTGCCTGGCAGATGGCGCCTGGTTCAGCAAGGCCAAATTCGACGCGGTGCGTTTCGTGAACTGCTCGCTGCGCGCGGCCAACTTTGAGGGCGCGGACCTGAGCGGCGTGCGTTTTAAGGATTGCGACCTGTCGGGCGCGACCCTGACCGGCGCAAAGCTGGCCGGCACGGATTTTCGTGGTTCGACGATCGATGGGTTGGCCGTGACAGCCGCCGACCTGCGCGGCGCGATCTTCACCAGCGCGCAGGCCGTGCAGGTATCCGCCCTGCTGGGCATCGTAATCGAGGAAGAGGGCAGGGAAGCCTGGGAGTAGCCCCGGCTACTCGTCCTCTTTCACCCGGCGCAGGGCGGCAAACGCCAGCCCGTTGAACGCCGCGGCGGCCAGCATGTTGGCCCAGAAGCCCAGCGCGTAAAGCTGCGGCCCCAGCAGCGCCCCGGCCCCGCGCCCCAGTGAGAAGGCCATGATGGTGGCCGCCATCAGCGTGGCGCGCGCGCCCGGCGCCACCGCCGAAATGAGCGGCAGGCAA
>JAPKMQ010000258.1 GCA_026645875.1 Longilinea sp. | reverse complement strand
TGTCGTCCCCTGGTAATCGGATTTCCCGGCCGCCGTCTTGGGGTCGACATCCATTCCACAGACTGGGTCTTTTGCCATCGATTTCTCCTTTTGGTCTACGTGATAGACCGAATTAATTTGACCTCACTTACAAATAAAAGTATAAGGCGCTGTTCGAACAGTGAACAGCGCCAAGTAGCCGGATTATAGGTAAGCGTTAATGCCTACCTTACTTGTAAGGTGATAATGGTCCCCTGACCTGGTGTTGAAAGGATTTTTAGCTCGGCATTGATTATTTCGGCCCGTTCTTGCAGCCCCAACAAACCGAAATGCCCCTTTTCTGGAAATTCAGCCGGATTGGCCGGAACAACGAACCCTTTTCCATCATCTCGAATCTGAACAAAGACTTCCGAGTCGGTGAAATCCAGTTCCACCCAGGCGTGTTTGGCCTCGGCATGGCGGATCACATTATTGAGCGATTCCTGGACGATGCGATACACCGACATCGCCTTTTGTGCATCCATACCGCGTTCTTGCCCCCTTACTTTATAGGCAATTGGGATGTTGGCGGTTTGTCCCATCTCCTGAACCAGCATATCCAAAGAAGCGACCACTCCCAGGTCTTCCAGATAAATCGGGCGCAAACCGCGGATCATGCGGCGCAGGTTGGTCATGGCTTGCTGGACCCATGTTTGCAGTTCGCTCAGAGAGCCTTTTTGCGCCTCGGGGGAATTGATCGAGATCAATTGAAGGCGCTGGTTGAGCGCAATCAGCGCCTGGATGGTGTCATCATGCAGTTCCCGTGCCAGGCTGCGTCTTTCATTTTCCACTCCAGCAGTGATCGCGCCGATGTAACTGCGCAGGCTCTGTTGGGCAGCCTTTAATTTATCCGCCATATCGATCAATTCAAACTGCAAATTACGGATCTCTTCGATTCCACCCACTTGCTGCCGGATAGCTTCAAAATCCCCCCTGGCGAGGCCCGCGGCCTGTTTTTCTAGTTTTTGTAACGGGGTCACAATCCTGCGCGCCCCAAACCAGATCGTGAAGATTGCCAGTATGAAAACCGGAGCCAGGACCAAAGGGGCCGACTGGGTGCTGATTAAGTAAGGGCTGGCGATATCTTCCCAGGCTTCTTCAATCACCAGTCCCCATCCAACCGGATGGATGGGGGTAAAGGCGACGACGTGCTCACCCTCGCTGCCTTGATAATAATTGATCCCACTTTCGCCATTCAGTGCCTCGGTGATCCCTGGATGCGATCGAACGTACTCATCCATTTTTGAGGGACCGGCGCGATAGAGAACGTCGAAATCCCCTTTCGGTTTCTTTGGACTGATGACCAGGATGGTGACCTGACCAGAATTTGCCAGATCGCCAATCGTCACGTCGATCAGGTTTTTTGGAGAAAAAGCCCCAAGAAGCACGTTGCCCATTTCTGTTTGTGTGGCAAGAAAGATATACGATTGGGTTGTTCCTGGCGGTGTGATCGGGCTAGAGAAGGCCGGCGTGGAATCATCTTGCGCTGACGCTTTGAATGGATCGGGAACCAGGGCCGGGATGGTCTGCCAATCCAATTCTGTTGTAGTAGCGCGGATCAAGCTGCCATCCCGGGTGTAAAGGGCGATACCCCCTTCGAAGGTAGAGGCAATTTCGTCTGTTGTGAAGCGGATAGAGGAAAAATCGGGCTGGTCTCCCATTTCCCGTGCGATCAACTGAATGGTGCCAGTCAGATGGGTCACTTCCCGTTCGATTGAGGAGGAGGCTGCACGGACAGTCCTCAGATCTCGATCACCCACCAGGCTGCGCATGGCTTCGTGATGAAGCGTCTGGCTGCCGAAGGCCACCACCAGAAGTAAAACGGTCAATGGCATTATGGTAATCAAAAATAATTGGAGGGTAAACCCCCTCCAATTCGATTTTTTCGTGGCAGGGTGATCCTGCTCAGACAACGCGCACCTTTTGTTTCATCTGGTCACGAAGCTCACAATCCCTCTTCAGCGATATTGGCTGGGATCAGACCAAGTGATACCGCGCGCATGACTGCTTCCGTACGGCTCTCGGCATTCAATTTCTGAAAGGTGTTGGCCAGATGGTTCTGCACGGTCCGATCGCTGATACCCAGTTGTACGGCAATCGCCTTGTTGGTATATCCCTTGGCAGCCAAAGTCAGTATTTGTAATTCGCGATCAGTGAGGGATTCCACAGGCGCTGTTTCTTCCTGCCGGGCAAGTTTCGCGATTAGTTTTCGAGCCAGGGCAGCGTCCAGCACGGATTTACCGTGGAACACGTCGCGGATGCCCTGGATAATCTCACGTGGATCCGCGGTTTTTAGCACGTAACCATTCGCCCCAGCTCGCAGCACCGCCTGGACATAGGGATCATCATCGTAAGCGGTTAAAACTAAAATGCCGACTGGCATGCGATTGGACCGAATCCAGCGCGTCACCTCGATCCCGCTCATCATCGGCATCTGGATATCCAGAACAGCCACATCGGGATTAAATTGCTTCAGCAGTTCGCAGGCTTCCTGTCCATTGGAGGCTTCTGCAACAACCTGGAGATCGGGGCTGAGCTCCAAAAATTGCCGGATTCCAGCGCGCACAACGATGTGGTCGTCGGCTAATAATATTCGGATGATCTGTTGGTTTTCTGAGGTCATGACGATTTTATTATACTCACGCGCTTAGATTATGGGTATTGAAAAGTGGATGTAGTAAGTGCATTTATTTTGCGTCAAGAGGGGACCAGGCGAAGGTGTACAGGTAACCTACCAGGGCTTCGATCTGTTTGCTGGTGAAGATCGGTCCCCAATAGGGCATGCCGGTACCCATTCCACCGCGGATGATCTTCCCTTCAAGCAGCGCCGGGCTTGCGCCGAGCAGAACCTTGGGATCGGTGAAATTCGGCGGGCTAACTAATCCTTCGCCTGTCGGCTGGTGAACCGTCTCTTCAGAGGTGTGCGCGCTCGGGTTCCAAACCGGCAAGCCGCGCACCATGACGCCATCCCCCTTTCCACTTTCACCGTGGCATGCGGCACAGTTTGTCGCATACAACTCCCGTCCGTCCGCCAACGCTTCAGGGCCGGCTTGCTGCTGCCAGATCCAGGCGACGGCATCCCACAAATCATCATCGCTTAAAGAGGAAAGGGTTGGCTCCGCGCGCAGTTTGAGCCAGACTTTTGCTGGGCTGTTGGCAAAATACGTATCTTTCTCCAGGGCGTAGGCAGGCAGCCGGCTTGCGACCAATGCGCCGCGTTCAGGGGAAACGATGGTAACCGGAGCAACTTCGGCGGGATGTGGCGCGTCGACATCAATGCCTAACTTGAGGAACAACGGCTGCGGATCGGGCGGCACAGGGTCACCATCTCCCGTGACTTCGATGGTCCCGCGCATGCGCCAATGGTTGGCGCCGCACCAACGGTTACAGTAAAAGATGTACTTTCCGGGGCGGTCAAAAGTCAAGGTTGTTTCGGTGAATT
>JAPKMQ010000257.1 GCA_026645875.1 Longilinea sp. | reverse complement strand
ACGTCGTCATTTTTGACGCCGAGCTGGCACCCAACCATCAACGCGAGCTCGAGGAAAAACTTGGCGAGCACGTGAGGGTTCTCGACCGCACAGCAGTCATCCTGGATATTTTCGCGCAGCACGCCAATACCCGGGAAGGCATCCTGCAGGTTGAACTGGCGCAATATGAATACCGCCTGCCGCGTCTGACGCGCGCCTGGACTCACCTGGCCCGTCAGGCGGGTGGCGGTGGCGGTCGCGCCGGCAGCGTCGGCGGCGTCGGTCTGCGCGGCCCCGGCGAAACCCAGTTGGAAGTTGACCGCCGCGATATACGCCGCAAGATCACAGCGCTAAAGAAGGAGCTGGAAAACGTGCGTGCCCACCGCAGCCGTCACCGCGACCAGCGCCGCCGGACGCAGATACCCATCATTGCGTTGGTTGGCTACACGAATTCTGGCAAGTCCACATTGCTCAACCGGCTCTCCAATGCAGATGTGTACGTCGCGGATCAGCTTTTTGCCACCCTAGATCCGACCACCCGGCGAGTTGAACTTCCCGGCGGTCACTGGGTGTTGATGACCGACACGGTCGGATTCATCCAAAAGCTGCCCACGCAATTGATCGCCGCCTTCCGCGCCACCCTCGAAGAAATCGCCGAAGCCGACCTGCTGATTCATGTGGTCGATGCAACCCATCCGAACGCGCACAGCCAGTGGCAGTCCGTAAATGCAACCCTGAAGGAAATCAACGCCAGCCACATCCCGGTGATCACCGCGTTAAACAAGATCGATCAATTGCCTGGCGCAGCTCTCCCCCCGCAAATGGTCGGAGCTTATGAGGACTCCATGCCAGTTTCGGCATTGAAAGGCGCCGGAATCCCGGATTTGCTCGTTTCGATGGAAAGAGAGCTATTTGAAACCTATGTCCCGGTGACGGTCTATTTGCCGTTTCAGGAAGGTCAATTGATTTCACTATTTCACGATCAGGGGCGCATTGAAACCAGCGAGCACACGCGCACCGGGGTCACCATTCAGGGTAGCCTTCCCGGACGGCTCATTGCGCGGTATCAACCCTTCTTTGACCAACCTGTCCAGCCGGAGGAATGAGGCATGATGCAATCTTTTTCCCGATTTCTCGACCGGGCATCAGAATTTCTGGCTGCGCGCAAAGGGCTATTGCCGATCCTGGGCATCCTGTTGATCTTGCTCAATTTCATCATCCGCCTCGCCATCCCCGGCTGGCTGCAGGAAACCGACTTCTTCCTGCACGTGGGTTTGATTCTGGCCATCCTGGGTTTTTTGCTTGCGCAAGCTTTATGACACCTCGATTCTGGAAAAGGAATTCGGTGGGCGAATATCATGCAGTGGGCTGATTTTTGACGCCAAGCATCTCAACCAAATGGTTCACTGCGCAAAATTCGCTTGCTCAGGATGAATTGTTTCATATGTTCATCTACCCCGAACTCACACAATAAAGCAAAAAATCAACGGGCCGTGTCTGGCCCGTTGATTTTTTCGGTTACAATCAATTAACGATTACTTGGTTTTCTTTTCTTTTTCCACGCTCACCACTTCGCGGCCAGCATAATGGCCACAATTGGGGCAAACGGTGTGCGGAAGACGCATTTCGCCGCACTGGCTGCATTGAACCAGATTCATGGCCTGCAGCGCATCATGCGCTCTGCGGCGATCGCGACGACCCTTGGATAATTTCCGTTTTGGAAGAGGTACCATGCAAAACTCCTGTATCTGATTGCCAGCCGGCAAAACTAAGCTCTTGAACAAGCCGCTGAATTATATCCGCAGCATTCTCGATTGTCAAGTTTTTATAAGAATATTCGTAATAAAAATGAGTCTCCAGTACCTCTTTGCCCGGATTGTAAATACCCTTTTTAACTGGTTGTATGCCCCTTTTGCCTGGGCTTATGATTGGGTCGCGAACCTGGTTTCGCTTGGGCGTTGGCAAAAATGGATCCTTGCCATTCAACCCTTGCTGGAGCGCGACCCTATTCTGGAACTCGGCTTCGGTCCTGGTCATCTTCAAGCTGCATTGTTAAATTCCCGCAGGAATGTGACCGGCGTTGATCTCAGCAGGCAGATGTGCACAATGGCCCAGCAACGCATCACCCGCGAGGGGCATGCGCCGCGCCTGGTACGCGCAACGGGACAAAAGTTGCCCTTTCCATCGGAAGCATTCGGCTGCCTGGTTGCCACCTTTCCTGCGCCCTATCTGTTTCAAACCGAAACCGCCGAAGAAGCCTCCCGGGTATTGATCCCTGGAGGCAGGCTGGTGGTTCTGGCGTTTGCCCAATTCCAGGGAAACACCCTTCCCGAGATGATTATGCGAAAGATTTTCCGCCAGACCGGCCAGGAACGAACCAAATCCTGGACGGCAAACCACCTGCTACTTGTTTTTCAACAGGCCGGCTTTGAGACCCAAATCCAGCGCGTGCGGTGCGGGTCTGACGTCTTGCAGGTGCTTGTCTTGAATAAACAATAAGGCTCATAGAGTGCTTTATTTATCCTTAATAATAGGTTAAAATTTATCCCATGGAAATCCAGATAGCAGTTGCCAAAACTAATAAGTACGCCACCTCTGAAAGCGGCGATACTCTCGAAGTGATTGAACGCCCCAATGGCGGCGTCTCGGTTGTTTTGGCCGATGGGCAGACCTCTGGCAAAGCCGCAAAGATCATTTCGTCGATGGTGGTGCGCAAGGTCATCAGCCTGCTGGCCGATGGCGTGCGGGATGGCGCCGCCGCGCGGGCTGCCTCCGATTACCTGTTTACCGAGCGGAACGGACGCATCACCGCGACCTTGAACATTCTTTCCGCCGACCTTCAGACCGGCACGCTGGTCATGACCCGCAATAATCCCACCCCCATTTTCATCGCCCGCGGCGAAAAAATTGAATGTCTGGCCGGTGAAAGCACATCCATTGGCACATCGCGCAATATCCGTCCGGCCATCACCGAGTTTCCGCTGGAGATTGGTCTGACAGTCGTCTTGTACACCGACGGCGTCTGGTTTGCTGGCGAACGGATCGGGAGTCGACTGGATGTTTGCACCCTGCTGGAAGCCACCCTGGAAGACCAGGAACCACCCGCACAAGAAATCGCAGACACGCTACTCGGACAAGCCATCCGTCTGGATCAAAACCGTCCGAATGACGATATGAGCGTGGTTGTCTTGCGCGTGGTTCACAACGAAGAAGAACAAATTCGCCGGATGGCCGTGAGGCTGCCCGTCCCGCCTTCCTCACCCTTCAACCAATGACGCCTGCCAGGCCGCCCGGATTTATTCGCATGATCCGTGCCGGCTGGCGCGACACAATCCTGCTTTTACGCGAATTTCGCTCAGCAATCATTGGGTTCCTGATCCTCATCGGTGGGTTCGGGTCGTTGTATTACTTTCTCTCCGCCGGCACAGGCGACCAGCCTGCCAGCCTGATGGAATCATTTTTTTTGATTCTGACGATGATCTTCCTGCAACCATTCAAGCCGTTTCCGGATGGATGGTATTTGCAGCTCTTT
>JAPKMQ010000256.1 GCA_026645875.1 Longilinea sp. | reverse complement strand
ATGCCCACAATAATCCAAACCAACCAGTTTAGCGGCTTTCCCTTGTTCTTCAAAATGGAGAAAAGCAGCCCGAATCCCAGAAAGCCCAGGTAAATGGCAATATCCCGTTCGCAAAGGGCGGTCTTGTATCCGAGCTTTTCATCCCCGATGAATTTGCGCGCCGCAAGAATATCGGCTTCACCAATGACTTGCTCATATGGGACCACACCCGCCACTTCCGCCCTTTCCAGTGGATAAAAGGCTTGTTCCCCAAACAGGAAATAGGATCGAAAAGCCAGTTGGTGACAGAGAATCGAATAGCTTTTGTAAATCAGGTTGGCGGCGCGCGTTTGGCCAGATTCCGCCAGAACAGGCGCAAGAAACGCCAGACCAACAAACAAGAACAGAACCGTGTTGAAAACCGCCATGTAATGCCGGCTGAGCCATAAAACGAACCGGTCCAGTCCGGTGAAGCGGCTGCCGCGTGCCACCCGCTCTTGGTAATTGCGGTCGCCGGTCTGCTCAAGGTATTCCCTGCGTTGCGAAGCGGCGATTAATACCACTGTCAGGTCTTGCTCCGTAAATGGCCAGCGCAGATGGTACGGGCCGCATTCCAGCCTGGGCAGCTCCGGGCCAATCTTCTCGATAAATTCCGGGTTGCGGGCAACATCTATCTCAATTAACTGGTGCGGAACGCTCTGCTGCATTTTTTCCAGCAGTTGCTTGACTTCATTATGCTCGGCCTGATCTGCCTGATGGTAGAGTGTAACTGTGATCATTTTCTAAGGCCTATCGAGGTAAACCGCAACCGCACGAGCCTGGTAATTCCGGGCATTCTCTCCCGTCGATCGACTCCAGTCGCGGTTAAAGTCCAAAATCAACCCACAACCCAAAACGTGCCAGTTGTTCAAAGGTGCCCAGCAAGAGCATAACGCCGACGATGACAAGAATGATACCCATCACAATTTCGACGTAATGCATGACTTTCTTGTACTTCTTGAGCACAGCCGTCACCCAGCCAATGCCCAGCGCTGCCAACAGGAAGGGAATTGCCAGTCCGGCGGAATAGGCCGAAAGCAATTTCACGCCTTCTGAAATCGAACCGCCGTTGAGCGCGAGAGTTAAAATGGCGCCAAGGACGGGGCCAACACATGGGGACCAGCCGGCAGAGAAGAAAACGCCCATCATCGCGGATGAGAAGTAACTGCGCCGCACATCAATGCGCGTTTGCGGGCGCAGGTCGTATTCAAGGAACGGGATCCGGAAGATGCCGGTCATGTGAAGGCCAAAGATAATAACGATCACACCGCCAATTTTCGCCAGCCAGAAGCGAATATCATATAAAAAACTTCCCAACAAGGACGCTGTCACACCCAGGAGAATGAAGATTACCGAAAAACCCAGCACAAAAGCCAGTCCATGCGTAAAGGTCTGAAGTTTTGAGTTGGGAAGATTGTCGCCGGATACCGCCACCGAGCGCCCACTCAGGTAACCGATGTACGCCGGCACCAACGAAAACACGCACGGCGACAAAAATGAAGCCAGCCCAGCCAAAAACGATATTCCAACCGTCACTTCCGCCATGATCCTCCGCCTCTAGCTCTCGATGACTTGCACTTTGGTGCCAATATCGTAACCAGCCACTTCAATTTTCCCAAGGGTATACGGCACATTGGGTGTCGACCAGAGATAAACAAACCTGGCATCGTCAGGCGCAGCGTTGACGCAGCCGTGTGACATGGGCTCGCCGTAGTTATTGTGCCAGTAGGTCGAATGGATGGCGACGCCGCCGGTCGCAAAAATCGACGTCCAGGAAACCGCCAATAGTTCGTAACCCGATGCGCTGGATCCACCGGCCATGTGCAACGAAACATACTTGCGGTTGATCACATGGTTTAGGCCCAACGGAGTCGACCAGTGTTCGACCGGATTGCCAAAGGCATCATACTTTGCTCCGGAGGAAATCCGGCAGAAATGGACTTCAGAATTACCCTCGAAGCAAGACAGGGTTTGCCTGGACAGGTCGATCACTACGCGCTTATCCGTTGCATCCGGATGTATCGGCGCCAGTTCTTCGGCTGATATCGGACGGAAGGCCGCTGCCGGCGTCCAGAACACGTCCCCCGGACTGCCGTGTTTTTCAATCGCACGGTAGTAGACAGAACCATCACTGGCAGTACGGATATCGTCAATCCAATACAATTGACGGTAATAAAAGCGGTACCGCGTCGTTTCCTTCAACAATTCGGAGATCGGTTGTGCATTTTCAAGCACAAAATCGACGTACGGGACGGTCACCTCAGCCCAGGTTCCACGACCTTCTTCCGTTTCCGGCAGCTCGGTCATCGGCAGGTTGGGTTCATACCTTACGGGCTGAACCATGGGGGCAGGAAGATAACCGCGGCTCGTCTGAATCCAGCGGCGGTTGGTTGGGTACATTGGGTATGGATCGCCAATGACTTCCTTTTCCCAGAGGACAATTTCATCATCGTAAACCGTCTCGAGCGTTTGGCTGTCTTCCGACGGGCGTAACTTGAAATCTAGCCGGGCCAGCGTTCTGCCAAGCATCGTGTTTTCAGGCCACTCAAATCCCTGCTGGAGATAGCTCTGCCAGGGACGTAAAGCCAGACTGCCGAATCCCAATGCGCCTAATTTGAGAAAACCTCTTCGAGAAATACCGTTATTCGATGAAACCATAGGTCAAAGATAACCGCGTTTGTTAAGAATGTCAACCTTCGTCCAATTAGAACTGGATTAGACCAGTTTCCGTTCACAAATCATTGCCCGCACTTGCTCGATTTCCGGTCCCCACCAGGCATCCCCCGCCTGGTAGGGCACGCGCTCGCGAATGCGCGCGAATAACTCAGCCGTTCCGGTGCCCAGTTTTGCGCCCGGAACGGACCTTAGTCGCAGGTCAACGGCTCTGGCCGCTGTGTACAGCTCAATCGCGAGGACGTGGCAGGCGTTGTCAAGCACCTGACGGGCATGTCTGGCTGCCGTCATGGCGTTGGCATTGTGATCTTCCTGCTCTCCGGAAGTGGGCAGCGAATGAACCGAATCGGGATGCGCCAGCGTCTGGTTTTCCAGTACCAGCGAGGCAGCGGTGTATTGGGGCATCATCAAACCGGAATTCAATCCCGCTGCATCTGCATGATCCACCAACATGGGCGGCAAACCGTTGTTCAGGTTGACGTCCGTCATGCGAAAAACACGCCTTTCGGAAATGGCCGCCAGCTCCGCCAACGCAATGGCGAGAAAGTCCAGCACCATACCCACCGGTTCGCCGTGAAAATTGCCACCGGATAACGCCGTACCGACATCAAATAACAACGGATTGTCGGTGGCCGCGTTGATTTCCGTCTCGATCACGCCGCGGACAAACCCCAGCGTGTCGCGGCAGGCGCCCTGCACCTGCGGAGCGCAGCGCAGAGAATATGCATCCTGGACGCGTGACGTGCTACCAACCAACGTGCTGCCCTCTGTAATCGCCCGGACATGCTCGGCCACTTGAATTTGCCCGCGCTGTCCGCGCGCGGCATGCAGGCGTGCATCGAACGCCGATGGGCACCCGAGCA
>JAPKMQ010000255.1 GCA_026645875.1 Longilinea sp. | reverse complement strand
TGTGGTTGATTCTCTTTTTTTTCAAAGGATCCTCATTGATGATGAAGAAACTCATACCTGCCCTGTTTTTGCTCTCCCTCCTGGCGGCGTGCGCGCCGCAGGCGGCACCCACCCAGGCGCTGGTGCCCGTCAGCCTGCCGGTGGGCTACATCCCCAACGTGCAGTTTGCCCCGCTCTACGTCGCCATCGAGAACGGCTACTTCCGCGAGGAAGGCCTGGACGTGACGGTCGATTACAGCATGGAAAACGACAACCTGGCGCTGATCGGCGCCGGGCGGCTGGACTTCGCCATCGTCTCGGGCGAGCAGGTGCTGCTGGCGCGCGCCCAGGGGCTGCCGGTGGTCTACACCGCCGCGTGGTACCAGCAGTACCCGGTCGGCATCGTCGCCAAGAGCGAGCAGGGCATCCAGACCCCGGCTGACCTGAAGGGTAAAAAGATCGCCGTGCCGGTGCTGGCGGGTGCCAGCTACATCGGGCTGCGCGCGCTGCTGAGCGCTGGCGGCTTGCAGGAAAGCGACGTGGAACTGGACGTGGTCGGCTTTACCCAGGCCGAAATGGTCGCCACCGACCACGACGACGCCGCGGTGATTTACGTGGCCAACGAGCCGGTGCAGCTTGAAGCGCGCGGCTACACGGTCGACGTGCTGCGCGTCTCCGATTACCTCCCAATGGTCGCCAACGGGCTGGCAACCAGCGAGCAGATGCTGCGCGACAACCCCGAGCGCGTGCAGAAGATGATCCGCGCGCTGCTGCGCGGCATCCAGGCCGCCGCCGCCGACCCCGACGCGGCCTTCGAGATTTGCAAAAAGTACGTCGACAACCTGGCTACGGGCGACCCTGAAACGCAGAAAAAGGTGCTGGCCGCCTCCATCGAGCTGTGGAAGGCCGACCGCCTGGGCTATTCGGACCCGCAGGCCTGGGAGAATATGCAATCGATCCTGCTGGAAATGGGCCTGCTCAAAGCGCCGCTGGACCTGAGCGTGGCCTACACCAACCAGTACGTCCCGGAGAAATAATGAACGACTTCCTTTCGGCGGCGCCGGTGGTGGAAGTGCGCGGGCTGGGCGTGACCTTTGAGGATGACAAGGGCGGGCTGCAGGCGCTGCGCGGCATTCACTTTGACCTGCACGAGCAGGAGTTCCTGTGCGTGCTGGGGCCGTCGGGCAGCGGCAAAACCACCCTGCTGCGCGTACTGGCCGGGCTGCAGGCCCCCGGCGAGGGCGAGGTGAAGCTGCACTTCGCCGGCCAGCCGCGCGTTTCACTGGTGTTTCAACAGGCCAACCTGATGCCCTGGCGCACCGTGCTGCAAAACATCACCCTGCCGCTGGAACTGGCCGGGGTGGACCCGCAAACCGCCAACGCGCGCGCCGCCGAACTGGTGGAGCTGATCGGACTGCAGGGCTTTGAGCACAACTGGCCGCGCGAACTTTCGGGCGGCATGGCGCAGCGCGTGGCGCTGGCGCGCGCCTACATCCAGGACCCCGAACTGCTGCTGCTGGATGAACCCTTCGGCGCGTTGGACGCGCTGACGCGCGAGAAGATGGGCGCCGAGCTGCTGCACCTGTGGCAGGAGCGGCGCACCTCGGTGCTGATGGTGACGCACTCGATCAGCGAGGCGCTGCTGCTGGCCGACCGTGTGCTGGTGCTCACCGCGCGCCCCGGACGGGTGGCCTGCGACCTGCCGGTCGATCTGCCGCGCCCGCGCAGTGAAGAAATGCGCTACTCGCAGCACTTTGCAGAGCTGGCCCGCCGCCTGCGCGGGGAGATTGAGTAGCTGTTAGCAATTAGCGATTAGCAATCAGCGATTAGCTGTTGGCGGCTAGCTAAAAGCTAACCCTTCCTCTTACAGAGCAGGCACCAACCGCTAATTGCTAAAAGCCAACAGCTAATCGCCAACCCTTCCTCTTACAGAGCAGGCAGGGCAGGCCGCTAAAAGCCAACCGCTAAAAGCTAACCGCTAAAAGCCAAACTGCTCCATATACTTCTTCGAGAAGCGCAGGCTCTCTAAAACCTTCT
Source organism: Longilinea sp. (assembly GCA_026645875.1). GTDB lineage: Bacteria > Chloroflexota > Anaerolineae > Anaerolineales > Anaerolineaceae > Longilinea. The sequence goes on along the minus strand of JAPKMQ010000255.1, from coordinate 1,570 downwards.
CTTTGCTGCCCTCAAAGGCGCGGTCTTCCACCTCGATGCAGGTGTAGCCGTCGTAGCCGATGTCGGTCAGCGCGGAGACGAATTTGGCCCAGTTCACGTCGCCCAGGCCGGGCAGCTTGGGGGCCATGTAATCGAGCGGGTAGGCCAGGCTGCCGACCTCGTTCAGCTTCTCGGGGAACATCTTGATGTCCTTGAAGTGCACGTGGAACAGGCGATCCTTAAATTCATACAGCGGGCGGATGTAGTCCATCCCCTGCCAGACGAAGTGCGACGGGTCGAAGTTGAGGCCGAAGTAGCGGCTGGGGATGATCTCGAACATCTGCCGCCAGATGCGCGGGCTGGTGGCCAGGTTCTGGCCGCCGGGCCACTGGTCGCGGCCGAACAGCATGGGGCAGTTCTCGATGGCCACCTGCACGCCCAGCGATTCGGCGTAGGCGATGATCGGCGGCCAGATTTGCTTGAACAGCTCCAGGTTGGCTTCCACCGTCTGGGTCTGGTCGCGGCCGATGAAGGTGGTGACGCGCCCCACGCCCAGTTTGGCGCTGGCGGCGATGACCTGGCGCAGGTGGCTGATGTTGGCCTGGCGTTTGGCCAGGTCGCCGTCCATCGGGTTGGGGTAGTAGGCCAGCGCGGAAATCTCGATACCCTTGTCTTTACAGGCATTCAGAATGGCGGCGGCTTCGGCGTCGTTGAGGTTCTCCACGTCGATGTGGCTGACGCCGGCGTAGCGCCGCTCGGCCTTGCCGCGCGGCCAGCAGGCCACTTCCACGCAGCGGAAGCCCTGCTCTGCGGCCACGTCCAGCATCTCTTCAAAGGTCCAACCGTCCAGAATTGCGCTCACAAAACCCAGTTTCATGCTGTTTTTCTCCTGTAATGGTTCTCCTGCGAATTACCTACCCCCCTCTGATCCCCCTTCCCGCATCGGGAAGGGGGAAGCGGCGTAGCCGCGGGGGATAGGTCGAAAAGGCCAACTTTGTTAAGCGTTCTTTCTTTGCGAGAGAGCCGTCTAGTCCTGTTTTACCGCGACCGCGCGGCCGGTTTGCGACGATTCGATGCTGGCGAAGATCACGCGCATGGTTTTGAGCACCTCGGCGCCGGAGATTTCCGGCTCGCGTTTCGCCACCAGGCACTCCACGAAGGCATCGATGATGCCGGAGCTGGTCTGGTTGTCGTTGGTCTGGATCTTGTCGACCTCGTAGAGGATACGCTCGCCCGTGCGGGTGGTCACCTGGATGGAAAATTGCGGGTCGTCGTACAGGCGCATGATGCCCTTCGTGCCGTAGAGCACGGTGCTGTTGTCTTCCGCGCCGTAGAAGGTCCAACTGGCGGTCATGCTGCCCAGCGCGCCGCCCGACAGGCGGTAGATGCACACGGCGTTGTCGTCCACGCCGATCAGTTCCCCGCTGGCGTCGCGCTTGTCGACGGTGAGCAGGCGTGCGGTGGTTTCCACCACCACCTGCCCGGTGAGGAAGTGGATCAGGTCGGTCTTGTGCACGCCCAGGTCGGCCATGGCGCCCATGGCGGCCTTGTTTTTGTCGAAGAACCACACGTTCTGGCCGGGGTCCACCGA
>JAPKMQ010000254.1 GCA_026645875.1 Longilinea sp. | reverse complement strand
CCTGCCTGCCGCCGGGCTGGACACGCGGGAGACCGCGGAACTGGCTACTGGCGCCCGGGTACGCATCCTCAGCCTGCCCCACCAGGGGCGCATCGGAACAGTTGTTTACGTCCGGCCAGGCATTGCCACCCTGCCCAACGGGCTGCATGCCCAGGTGGCCAATGTTCAAATGGAAAATGATGAGGTTATTGCCATTCCCTTGCAAAACCTGGATGTGCTAGAATAACACCAACGTGTAGAAAACCTGATCGAGAGAGGTGCCCACAATGAGCTTGAATGATTTCGACGACTCCCAGTTCGAAGATTTTTCGCAGGAACCGGAAACCACCCCCGGCGGCGAAGAGCCCCAGAAGAACGATGATGGCGGCAACCGCAATTTCAAACTGGCGGTCGGCATCATTGCCGCCATATTTGTCATCAGTCTGATTGGTCTGGCTTTGTACATCTTCCTGGGCCAGCCAAGCCAGACCCAGGCGCTGCGCTCGACCGCCGCGGTGATCAACGCCAACAACACGGCCACGGCCATGAGCGCCACGCAGGCAGCCGGCCTGAACATTCAACGGCTCACTCAGACGGCCGGCGCGCCCACAAACACACCGGTTCCAGCCACCAACACGCCCGTCGTGGCTGTGGCCACCGCCACCCCGGATTTGACCGCAACCAGCATTGCTGCCGGTCTGGCCGACCCAGCCGCGCGGACGGCAACGGTAGCCGCCTTCCAGACCCAGGTTGCCGCCGGCACGCAGATCACCGGAACGACAACGGCCCTGCCTCAAACCGGTTTCGCCGAGGATGTCGGCCTGCCGGGTTTGTTGGGCGCGGCCGCGATTTTGCTGCTGGTGATCTTCCTGGCCCGCCGACTGCGTCTGTCACATTCCTGACGCTGACTCAACGCGCACGTTCGAGGAGGCGTTTCCACCGCTGCACCTCTCTCTTCTCACCGCTCGATTCACCACCCCGCCAGGTTGGCGGGGTGGTTTGATTAAAAAAGAACGGATCGCATGAATAGGCGACCCGTTCACTTTAACGAAATACTTCAGGTTTATACGACGCTGGCCGCGATTTCTTCACCGTACGCCAACAGCGCACGCACCATTGCCGGGCTTCGGCCTTCGGCATACACGCGCAGCACCGGCTCGGTTCCCGATGGGCGCACCAGCAGCCAGGAATCATCAGCCATGATGTACTTAACGCCATCGATGGTGCTAATTTCAGCAATCCGCTCCCCGCCAATTTCCTTTGGAGCCTGGTTGACCAGGAATGCAATCATCTGGTCCTTGGCGACCGGCCGCTTCAGGCGCAGATCTTTGCGCTCATAGAATGCCGGCCCGACATCTTCCAACAGATCGTTGACCAGCTCGCCCAGGGGCATGCCGTAAGCCGCTACCATCTCCACCACCAGCAGACCCATCAACACGCCGTCACCTTCCGGGATATGCCCCTTGAAGGAAATGCCGCCCGATTCTTCGCCGCCGATCAATACGTCTTCCTTCATCATCCAATCGGCGATATGGTTGAAACCGACCGGGGTTTCATGCAGGGCCAGGCCATAGCGTGCCGCCAGCCGGTCGATCATGCGCGTCGTCGAAACCGTGCGCACCACCGATCCGGTAAACCCGCGCTTTTCCACCAGGTAGCGCAGCGCCAGCGCCATGATCTTGTGCGGATCGACAAAATTGCCACGTTCATCCATCGCGCCCGTGCGGTCGGCATCACCGTCGGTGGCAATCCCAAAATGCCCCGCGCCGGTGCTGATGGCCCCGGCCAGCGTACCCAGGTAGCGGGCAATTGGCTCGGGGTGTACCCCCCCAAAGCCGGGGTTCATTTCACCGCGCACCTCGGCCACCTCGCAGCCGGTGCCCTGCAAAATGCCGCGAATAACGCCGCGCCCGGAGCCGTACATCGAATCGATCACGATGCGCTGCGGGTTTTCGGCGATCACATCGAAATCGATCAATTTGCGCAGGTGATCGTAATAAGCAGGGATGGGATTGAAGCGCTGAATCTGGCCGGTGCTTTTGGCCAGTTCATAATCCATCAGATTGGGGCCGCGCGCCTGGGCTTCGTTGTCGTTCAAATACACTTCCACCCGGCGGCACTGCTCTGGCGAAGCTGACCCGCCAAATGCAGATTTGAGCTTGACGCCATTGTAGCGCGGCGCATTGTGCGAGGCCGTGATCATCACGCCGCCCACCGCGCCCAGGTTTTTCACCGCATAGGATAGAGTCGGCGTGGGCACATCCGCCTGCGAAATGATCACCTTAAAGTCATTCGCGGCCAGCACGCGCGCCACTTCGGTGGCGTACCGGTCGGACAAAAAGCGCGTGTCAAAACCAACCACCATTTTCTTATAATCGACCGGGCCGTCCGGCGCGCTGCCGTTCAACCAGGAACCTGAGGAAATCGAATCGGCAATCGCCTGGGTGACCTGCCGAAGATTGGTGAAGGTGAACGTGTCAGAGATGACGGCACGCCAGCCGTCGGTACCAAAATGGATCGTCATGTCGTATACCTGAATCCTTCGTGGGAGATTTTCGAATTATAAACGCTATTACCAGCCCGGTGCAGGTGTGGCGGTGATCAACAGGGATTGGTTAATCCAGCCAACCGTGGTGGCATTCACCCGCACGTGCACCCAGGTCACCGCGCCATCCTGCACCACCTCAGGAAGCACTTCGACTAAATTGTTATTCAGCAGGCTGGCAACGATCTTGGAGGTCCCATTGGGCTCCAACCGCACCAATACACCGTTGGATTGCGGCGCGTATACCTTGGCCCATAGCGGCGTGGGCACCGGCGTCAACGTGAGCGTCGGCGTCATGGAGGGAACCAGCGAATTTGTGGGGGTGAGCGTCGCGGTGGGTGGCGCGGGCGTCTCGGTCATGGGCAACGGGCTGGTCGCCGTCAAGGTGGCATCGACCGGCGGCGGATTGATCTGCGGCGAGGCAGGCGGTACCCCGACGCCCGGCATGGCGCCCAGGACGGCCAGCCCGGCCAGCACGCACACCAGGATCAACCCTCCGGTGGCCGCATAGCCAAAGGCATTCAGCGGGCGCAGGCGGAAGGCTGCCAGCACGATGGCGCTCGCCAGGACAGCCAGGGCCAAATAGACGCCAAACAGAATCACCCCGTCCGGCCACAGTCCTGGCGTGCCCGAAACCAGCCCGTAACCGGCAACGCCGGCCGGCAGGTACAGTGCGTAAGCCAGCGCGATATTGCTCACCAGAGGCTTCGTCTCCGGCGACCGGGCCAGCATGAACGTCGTCAGCCCCGCGCCGATGACGAGCAGCAGGATATCCGGCCAGGTGAACGCCGCATGCAGCGCAGCCTGCGTGGATCCCGCAGCCGGTAGGAATTGGGATACCCATCCCGCCAGCGCCCCCATGCCAAAAAGAATCAAGCCGCCAATGAGCACAGCCGCGAGCGATTGAAAGAAAAAGCGCGGCGAGCCCAACAACATGCCAAAGGAAAGCCCCATCACCGGCGCCAGAAAAGGCGCCAGCAGGACGGACAACAGATAAAGCGCTGGCGCATCGGTCAGGAGCGCAGCCACCAGGATCGCCCCGGACAACAGCGAGAATAGGAAAT
>JAPKMQ010000253.1 GCA_026645875.1 Longilinea sp. | reverse complement strand
ATCGCTGAGGTGGAGCGCAATATTGCCCGTAAAGTGCCGCGCTCCCTGCCGCTGGTCCGTGAATTGATCCTGCGCGCAAATGTGCAAATCCTGCGCGATCCGCGCCCAGGGGAAGTCCAAAGCCGGATGGATTGGATCCGCCATGCTGCCGATGTGCCCATCCTGGTGGCCGCGGCGGCGGCAAATGTCGATTTCCTGGCAACATTGAACAAACACCATTTCCTGGATGATCCAGGAGTGGCGCAACGCAGCGGCCTGCACGTCGGTACGCCCGGCGACGCACTTGCCTGGGTGCGCGACTGGTTGGCCAAACAGCCATAATCCGCGAATCGGCCCAGCTGGAAAAGTTTTGATTCACAGGTTTTATTAATCAGGTCGACCTATTAAGTCGACCTGATTATTTTTGTTTTGGACTGCCTGGCAACCTCAGGTGAAAAATTCTATCTGCGTGGTCGGCAATCCACCCATTCTTTCCATCTCATTACCCAGAACTCAGACCCCATTCCCTCTTCTCCCCTCTTGACTTTCCCTCCCCGACTCTCTACAATATATACAACTGGTCAGACCTCTTACCAATCTAAAAGGCATTCCCCATGACCGATAACGGCTGGACCGCTCCCGAAAAACCCGCCCAAATGTGTGAAAACCGCCTGGTTGCCGCCATCCTTGACGGCACCTTCCCGGTCAACTCCAACCTGCCCGCCGAGCGCGACCTGGCTGCCCGCCTGGGTGTCACCCGCCCCACGCTGCGCGAGGTGCTGCAGCGCGTGGCGCGCGACGGCTGGCTGGAGATTCACCACGGCCGCGCCACGCGCGTGCGCGACTACTGGCGCGAGGGCAACCTGGTGGTGCTGGCCGCCATCGCCGCCCACAGCGAGCAACTGCCCGCCGACTTTGCCGCCAATATGCTCACCGTACGCTTCCTGTTGGCGCCGGCCTACACCCGCCTGGCCATCGAGCGCGCCCCGCGGGCGGTGATCGCTGCGCTGCAGCCCTGCCTGGCACTGGATGACGATGCCGCGGCCTTCACCGAGGCGGACTGGCACCTGCAGCACGAACTGACCATCCTGAGCGGCAACCCGGTCTTCACGCTCATCTACAACAGCTTTTCCAACCTGTACCAGACGCTGGGCGAGGTCTATTTCCACGACCCGACCAACCGCGAGCTGTCGCGCGCCTTCTACCGCGAGCTGCACGAGTGCGCTCAAAACGGCGACGCCGACTGCGCCAGCGCGCTGATCGCCCGCGTGATGCTGGCCAGCCGCGAGCGTTGGCTGCAGATTCGGTAATACAGAAGGTAACCACGGAGGCACGGAGGACACGGAGGAAACTTGTAGGAAAGAAAGAGGGATACAAACACCGAACCTTCTTGTTTTCTCACATCGACCGTTTTCATTCAGTCTTATCTCTTCAGTTTTTTCTCATCTTTCCTTCCTTCTCCTCTGTGTTCTCTGAGTCGCCTGCGCCCGAGGGTGCTGTGGTTGTTCTGGCTCTTCTTCTCTTATCCTTATCTCCTTTCTTCTCCGTGTTCTCCGTGTCTCCGTGGTTTTTTTCTCTTCAGGAGGTCTTATGGATCCGGCAAGCGAACGTGAAATGCTCTGGACGCAAATCTCCGGCCCGTGGGATGTGCTCATCATCGGCGGCGGCATCGTCGGCGCGGGGCTGCTGCGCGAGACCGCCCGCCTGGGCCTGAAAGCGCTGCTGGTCGAGGCGCACGACTTTGGATCGGGCACCTCCAGCCGCTCCTCCAAGCTGGTGCACGGCGGCTTTCGCTACCTGGCCACCGGGCAGGTCAAACTGACCATGGACTCGGTGCACGAACGCCAGCGCCTGCTGCGCGAAGGGCAGGGGCTGATCGAGCCGATCGAATTCCTGTCACCCGGCTACTGCGGCGACCGCCCGCCAGCCTGGATGTACGGGCTGGGGCTGGCCATCTATGACACGATCGCCTTGCGCTGGCAGCACAGCCATTTCAGCGCGGAGGAGATGCGCGGGCTGATCCCCGGGCTGAACCCCAACGCGCTGCAGGGCGGCTACCGCTTCTACGATGCGCAAACCGACGACGCCCGCCTGGTGCTGCGCGTGCTGCACGAAGCCATCCACGCCGGGGGCAAAGCCATCAACTACGCGCGCGCCGAAAGCCTGCTGCGCGACCGCGCCGGGCGTGTGTGCGGCGCAGCCGTGCGCGACCTGGCCGGCAACCGCAGCGCTGAGGTCACTGCCGGGGTGGTCATCAACGCCACCGGCGCCTGGGCGGACGAGTTGCGCGGTCAGGTGGGCCAACGCCCGCGGCTGCGCCGCCTGCGCGGCAGCCACCTGGTTTTTCCGTTTGAAAAACTGCCCATCCAGCAGGTGGTCAGCTTCTGCCACCCGCGCGACCACCGCTTTGTCTTCGCCCTGCCCTGGGAAGGCGTGACCCTGTTCGGCACCACCGACGTGGACCACAACGAAAGCATGTCCACCGACCCCGCCATCAGCGTCGACGAAGTCAATTACCTGATGGAAGCCGTCGAGCACATCTTTGCATCGCCCAGGCTCACCCTCGACGACATCATTTCCACCTTCTCCGGCATCCGCTCGGTGCTGGATACCGGCCAGGCCAACCCCTCGAAGGAATCGCGCGACGAGGTGCTGTGGAACGAGAACGGCCTGATCACCATCACCGGCGGCAAGCTGACCATGTTCCGGCACATGGCGCAGGACACACTGCGCTTTATCCGCATGGAACTGCCCGGCCGCCCCTGGCCGAACCCCAGGTCGCGCACGCTGGATGAGCTCGATCAGGCCGCCGTTGACCTGGCGCTGGAAGGCAGCAAGCTGGACGATGCCGTCAAGCTGCGCCTGCTGGGGCGCTATGGCGTGCACGCCGCCGACCTGCTGCGCGCCGCGCAGCCCGGCGACCTGCTGCCCACCGCCGGTACCCCCAATCTGTGGGCCGAGCTGCGTTGGGCGGTGCAATCCGAACAGGTGGTCCACCTGGACGATCTACTGCTGCGCCGCACCCGCCTGGGCCTGCAACTGCCCTATGGCGCCGCCGAATTGCTGCCGCGCGTCCGCGCACTGTGCCAGTCCGAACTGGGCTGGGAGGATGCCCGCTGGCAGGTAGAAGAGAACGCTTACCGCGAGCTGTGCCAGCGTGCCTATTCCCTGCCCCAACGGATCGAGATTCCCGCGGAGGTGAGTGTATGAGCCCCGAAAGAGCGACTCCCAACTGGATTGAGCAGGCTGCGTCGCCGCGTTCGTACCGCGCGCTGTTCAAATGGGGCGACCCGCACGGTTTCAAGCATCCCAACCGCGGCATGCTGGCTGTGCTCAAAGAAACCTTCGGCATGACCGACGCCGACTTCGTCACCCTGCAGCGCACCGGCATGGAAGATTTCGACGCCGACATCCCACCTGCCCTGGAAGCGCGCCACTTGGAATTCTTCGAAGGCTTGCTGGGTGCGGAGAACGTCCTGACCGGCACGTTTGAGCGCACGCGCGCCTCCTACGGCGGCGGGATGATGGACGCGCTGCGCCTGCGGCAGCACATCGTCGAGAACCTGCCCGCCGCGGTGCTCGCGCCGCGCTCCCGCGCCGACGTGGAAG
>JAPKMQ010000252.1 GCA_026645875.1 Longilinea sp. | reverse complement strand
CGCTGCCCAGCAGGATGCCGCCCGGCCGCAGCACGCGCGCGCATTCGGCCAGCGCTTCGCCGCGCCGCTCCAGCACGTACGAAAACGGCCCGCCGTAGGCCACCACCCGGTCAAAACCGGCGTCCGGGTAGACGGACAGGTCGGTGATATCCGCCAGCCGCCGCTCCACCACCGCCGCTTCAAAGCCCAGCTCAGCGGCATAATGCCGGTTGAGATCAAGCTGCACGGGCGACAGGTCGGCCACCCACACGCGCGCGCCCAATTCCGCCAGGATCTGGGTGAAACGTCCCGCTCCCGCGCCGATTTCCAGTACCGTGGCACCTCGGGGGATCTGCTGGCGCAGGTAATGCGCATGAATGTGCAGGTTGACCTCGTCGATGGGCGAGGAGATCAGCCGCTGCCACTCGCCCTCTGCAAGCTGGTCATATTGCGCGGCGACAAATGCGGAATTGTATCGGTATGGGGGCATGGATGCTTCGGACGACGATTATTGATCGTCAGCCGTCTTTATTTTTTCGACCAGCCCGGCCAGGTCGGGCACGGAGGCCGACTTAAGCAATTCCTGCAGCGCGCCGGGGTTCTGCTCGCCCAGGTTGGCCAGCAGCGATTGGAGCTGCTCGGGGCTGCCGGAGCGCTTCTGGCCGGCAAACTGCTGCAACAGCGTGCTCAACAGCCCGCCGCTGTCCGGCTTATCCGACTTGCCCAGCGCCGCGCCGATCAGTTCTACCACGTCATCCAACCCAAAACCGGACGATTTGCGTGAGCTGCGCCGTTTGGTGGTTTTCTTTTTGGCGGGCTTCTTCTTCTCGTCCTTCTCTTTTTTGGTCGTCTCGCGTTTGGGCTTGGAGGCCGCCGGTTTGCGCGGCGTTTTGGGTTTGTCGCGCCGGCCGGCCTTGTAGGCAGTGACCGCCTCGGCCGGGATCAGCCAGGCGCGGCTGGGCGACTGGAACGCGCCCTCCAGTTCGCCTTTCTTAATCAACGTGCGCACCGAAGCCTCGCTGATGTCGAGCTTATCGGCGGTTTCTTTGACGCTCAGGTAATCGGGCATGTTGCATCCTCCTGGGATGGATACGCCTATTGTACATGAAATGGCTTGGCCCGGATTCATTCAATCTGTGAAAATTGACGGGCGGTTCAATCATCGCTATAATGACATTTCGACGCGCGCACGCCGGCCGCTCCCATGAAATACAATCCAAAAAATCCTCAGGAACTGATTATGGATCCTCAATCCGAAAGACAGATCCACAGTATTGGAATCGTTGTTCCGTTTTTCAATGAAGAAAAAGTCATCCAGGAATTCTATAAGAGTCTTACCACCGCGATTTCGAACCTGCCCTATCAATTCTTTTTATACTTCATCGATGACGGTTCGTCTGACCGCACCGCCGCGCTGCTGGAAGAAATCGCCAGCGGGGATGACCGCGTGACCATCATCGAGTTCAGCCGGAATTTCGGCCACCAGGCCGCCCTCTCGGCGGGGCTGGACGCGGCCCGGGGCGATGCCGTCATTTCGCTGGATGGCGACGGGCAGCACCCGCCCGAAATGATCCCGGAACTGATCCGGCTGTACGCCAGCAATGACGAGTACGACATCATCCAGACCAAACGGGAGCCCGGCAACGAAACAGCCGTCAAGCGCGCCACGTCGGGCTTCTTTTATTCGCTGATGAACCGCTTCTCAAACGTGAAAATGATCGAGGGAACCGCCGATTTCAGGCTCATGTCGCGCCGGTCGGTCGATTCCCTCAAGCAAATGCCGGAATATCACCGCTTCCTGCGCGGCATGATTCCCTGGATGGGGTACAAAACCATCATCCTGCCCTACAGGCCGTCCGAGCGGCTGGGCGGCGTATCGAAGTATTCACTTGCCAGGATGGTCAAGCTGGCCGCCGATGCCATCTTCTCGTTTTCGCTGGCGCCCATGCGCATCACCATCATTCTGGGGCTGCTGTACCTGGTGCTGGCCCTGGCTGAAATTTTGTACGTGGTCAGCTACTTCGTCACCAACAAGGCAAATTTGCTGACGCCGGGCTGGCCTTCGCTGATGTTTGCTTCACTGCTGGGCAATGCCATCATTTTGATCAGCCTGGGCGTTTTTGGCTATTACATCGGCTATATCTTCCAGCAGATCAAAAACCGGCCGCTCTATATCATTAAATCCATCAAGTCGCGGCAGGCCGACCCGCCCGGGCCCCCGGAAAAGCCTGAACCGCTGGCGTGAACGGACGGCGGGCGGGTTGCGCTTTCATTCGTATTCTTCAAAGAATGGGTGATTATGGAAAAAACGTGCGCCATTTGCGGTCAGGCCCGGGCATCCGCCTGGCACCCGGGTTTACTGAAATGCGGAAACTGCGGGTACGTCTGGGCGGACCTGGACTTCTCCTTTGACCAGGCCCGGGAAATCTACGCCAAGTCCTACTTCTTCGGGGATGAATACATCGATTACCTGGCCGAAAGCGATATCCTGAAATTCGCGTTCCGCAAGTTCGAGCGGAAATTGGCCGCGCTGTTTCCCAACCGGGTCGAAAAGCCGCGCCTGCTCGAAATCGGCAGCGCCTACGGGTTGTTCCTCGACGTCGCCAGGGACAATTTTGACGCCACCGGCCTGGAAATCAGCGACGACGCGGCGGCCTACGCGCGCAAGAACGGCCACAAAGTCATCCAGGCCGACCTGTTGAGCCTGGACGCTGCAGAAGAATACGACATCGTGGTCTCATTCGCCACGCTGGAGCATCTGCTCCACCCGGAAGAAGTCATGCGGCAGGCGTACCGGCTGCTAAAACCGGGCGGCTATTGCTATGTGACCACCATCGACATCGAAAGCCCCTTCGCCCGGATGCGCGGCAAAAAATGGCGCATGATCCATCCGCCCACGCACGTCAGTTACTTCTCGGCGCGCACCCTGACCGCGCTGATGAAAAATACCGGCTTCACGGTGCTGGAATGCGGGCCGGTCTGGCAGTACCGCTCGCTGGACGCCGCGCTGTTGCCCAAATACGAAAACTCAATCCTCTACAAGGCGGCCAACCGCTCCGGCCTGACCAGGGTCCCCATCCCCTTCAATTTTGGCGACATCATCGGCCTGCTGGCCAAAAAATAGACGCAGCCCGGGCTAAAAAACAGCACCCCGCTGGATATCACAGCGGGGTGCTATGGAAGCTGGCTCGAATTTACTTCGCGCCGCGGTTATCTACGTGGCCCAACCCGGAAATCTTCTGGGTGACGCTGGGCGAGCCGTAGTAGTCCAGGCTGCCCGCGCCGCCAATGTTCACGTCCAGCGTGTCCGCGGCCCACACCGTGGCGCTGCCCAGACCGTCGATGCGCACATTGGCCGTCTTCACCGCCAGGTCGCCAGCTTTGAAGTTGCCGGAACCGTTCAGGCGCGCGTCCAGCGATTTGGCCGTGCCGCTGATTTCCACCGAGCCCAGCCCGTCAATCGTGGCGCGCACGTCCTCGGCCTGCACGTTCTTCAACTCCAGGTTGCCCGAACCGGAGATGCTCAGCTCCAGCCGGCCGGTGGTCAGACCGTCCATGCTGGCGTTGCCCAGCCCGGATAATTCGAGCGCCGAAAGATCCTTGACCGTCAGCGTGTAGCGGATGGGCCGGGTGGGGGTGATGGTGACGCCCTGGCGCGTGCCCAGCACCAGTTCGCCGGCGCGCACCTTGCTCTCCAGCACATCCAGGATGTTATCCTCGGCTTCGAT
>JAPKMQ010000251.1 GCA_026645875.1 Longilinea sp. | reverse complement strand
GAACGCTTTGAACATCGTACGCTACACGTCGCAATTCCCACTGGCCGAACTCAGGCTCATAGATGGCGTAGGAAGCATCCGGGTTATGGTCGCGCGGCTGGCCGACGGAACCCGGGTTGAGGATCATGCGTTTCTCTAGCATGATGCGCTCGCCGCCGGTGGGCATGCGCCATTGCACCCCGCCCGTGGCCTGATCGAAGATGAACACGGTTGGAACGTGGGTATGCCCAACCAGGCAATAATCGGTCATGAAATACTCAAAGGCATTTGCGGCGCTGAAAACGTCCAGCAGGTATTCCCAGATGGGAACGCGCGGACTGCCGTGAGCCAGAGTCATATCGCCGTCGATGTAGGTATCGGGCAGCGCGCCCAGGAATTCGCGACTGGCGGATGTCAGTGTGGAGGTCAGCCAGCGGATCGATTGGCGCGCCTCGTGGTTAAAGGATTTGATATCCAGTTGCCCAAGCGCGGCCGCGTCATGGTTGCCAATCAGGCAGACCAGGTTCGGCAGGGTTTGCAGGCGCTGGATACATTCGTTGGGATCGGGGCCGTACCCCACCACGTCTCCAAGGCACCAGACGGAATCCACCTTGCCGGCGTCGATCAGCACCGCTTCGAGAGCGGTCAGGTTGGCGTGTATGTCAGAGCAAACCAGGATGCGAGTCATGATGCCTTGTGTCAATCGATGAGGAGGGTGTCAGAGTCAGCCGCGGGCAGCGATTAAGCCCGATTGAAGACAGAAATTATATGCCGGATTATCCCCAGGCGATGATCTGCTGCAGGATCGCTTCGGCGATTTCGGCTTTCTCCTGCACGGGCAGGTTTTGGCTGCGCCCATCTGCGAACAACAACACCACCCGGTTGGTATCCACCTCAAAACCCGCGTCCTGCGCCAGGATGTCGTTGGCTACAATCATGTCGAGGCGCTTACGTTCAAGCTTTGATTGCGCGTTCTTGAGCAAATCCTGGCTCTCAGCGGCAAAACCAACCATGAATTTCGGGAAGCCGGTTTCGGCTTTGCGCGCAGACACGGCCGCCAGGATATCCTCGGTCGCTTCCAGCTCTATCTTCGGAATGCCGGTTTCTTTTTTGAGCTTTTGCGCGGCGGGTCGCGGGCGAAAATCAGCAACGGCCGCCGCCATGATCAGCGCGTGCGCGTCACCAGTTTCCTCCAGCACCGCCGCCTGCATCTGTGCGGCAGTCTTCACTGCCACAACCGTTGCCCCCATCGGCGGGGTCAACGCGGTCGGCGCGCTGATCAAAACTACCTCCGCACCGGCGTCCAGCGCAGCCTGCGCCACCGCGTAGCTTTGCTTGCCGGAAGAGCGGTTGGTGATCACGCGCACCGGGTCGATCGGTTCTTGCGTGCCCCCGGCCGTGACGACCACTTTGCGCCCGGCCAGCGGGCCGCCTCGCGATAGCAGGTGGCGCACCCGCCCGAGGATCCGCGCCGGTTCGACGAACCGGCCCAGGCCCACCAACCCGGAGGCCAGGTGACCCTCTTCGGGCCCAATGAATTCCGCGCCGCGCTGGCGCAGGAGCTCAACGTTGGCCTGCGTGGCCGGATGGCTGTACATGCCCACGTCCATGGCTGGCGCCAGCACAAGCGGACAATGCGAAGCCAGCACGGTGACGCTCAGCAGGTTGTCGCCCACGCCGTGCGCCAGCTTGGCCAGCGTGTTGGCCGATACCGGCGCAATCAAAACCAGGTCGGCTGCGTGGCCCAGGCCTATATGCGTGACATGCCCTTCGCCGCCCCACAGATCAGCATCGGTGTAGGCCTTTCGCCCGGTGACCGATTGAAACGTGAGCGGCGAAACGAATTTTGTTGCGCTTTCGGTCAGCACCACATCAACCAGCGCGCCGGATTGCGTCAATTTCGAAGCCAAATCAGCGGCTTTGTAAGCGGCAATGGATCCGGTGACGCCCAGTAAAATACGTTTGTCGGCAAGTGGATTGGTCATATCAGTGATTGAGGTCCCAGAGAATGCGCATACCATACAGCGTCAGCCAGGGCGCGACAGTCGTGAAGACGCCGGTTTCGCGCGCAACGATCTCAGCATAACCGCCGGTGGCGATCACCTTCATATCATCGCCCAGCACCTTGCGGAAGCGCGCTACCATGCCCTCCACCAGTGAGACGTAGCCGAACACCAGCCCGGATTGAATGGCGTGCACCGTGTTGCGCCCGATCACTGCCGGCGGGGCAGCCAGCTCGACGCGCGGCAGCTTCGCGGTACGCGAAAAAAGCGCCTCGGCGGAGATGTTGACGCCGGGCGTGATCGCGCCGCCCAGGTAATCTCCTTCTTTGGTGATGGCGTTGAAGGTGGTGGCTGTGCCAAAATCGACCACACAGGCCGGCCCGCCGTACAGGTGCATCACCGCCGCCGTGTCGCAAATCCGGTCTGAGCCCACCGCCCGCGGTTCGTCGTACTGGATGTTAATACCAGTTTTCACCGAATGATCCACCACGAAACAATCCTGGTTCAGGTATTGTTTACAGGCGGTGATGATGCGTCCGGTGATCGGCGGTACAACCGATGAGAGGCAAACCCCATCCAGTTGCGCGATGGAACAACCGCCGTTTTGCAGCAGCCCCAATATTTGCAGGCCGTATTCATCCGGAAGCCGTTCGTGATCGGTGGCCAGACGCCAGCGGGCGCCCAGCTTTTGGCCTTCAAACAGGCCCAGCGTCAATGTCGTGTTGCCTATGTCAATCGTCAACAGCATCGGGCAGCTCCCCTGCGAAAACTTCCCTACACGCCCGCGTTTATTGCGCTTCCCGCTTGATCGTTTCGATGATTTCAGCGGCGTAATCAAACCGGTTGAATGCGGGCATCAGGTAAATCCCGTTGAATTCGGCGCGCAGCGCCTGCGCTAATTCTAACGCAATTTTGATTCCTTCGCGCGCTCCAGCCTCGCCAGCCTGCTCCATGCGGCGCTGAATTTCGTCCGGGATGAAGATTCCGGGCACTTCCTGATGCAAGAAGGCGGCATGCCGGCTGCTGGCCAGCGGCAAAATGCCGGCCAGCACCGGGCGCATCCCCTCGCCCAATTCCGCGCGGATGCGGTGCAGGAAGGCGTTCGCCTTGACGGGGTTGTAGGTCGGCTGTGTGAGCACGAAATCAGCCCCGGCACGCAGTTTGCGGCGCAGGTTCTTGATTTCAGTCTCCGGATCGTCCGGGTCAAGGTTCAGCGCGCAGCCCACGTAAAACGATGTCGGCTGGCCGATATCCACCCCGGCGTGGTCGACGCCGGCATTGAAACCCTGTTTAATCAGCTTGATGAGACCCGAAGGCACCAGGTCAAAATTGTCTGCCGCGTCAGGATAATCGCCAATGGCGGTCGGGTCGCCCATCACCACAAACACGTTGCGCACGTCCAACGCGTGCGAGGCCAGCAAATCACCCTGCACGCGCAACAGGTTGCGCCCGCGGGTGGGAAAATGCAGCACCGTTTCCACACCGATCCGGCGCTGCAGCAGGCTGCACACCGCCCAGGGGCTCATGCGCATGCGCGCCATCGGGCTGTCAGCCACGTTGATCACATCCGCGCCGGCCTCGGCCAGCAGGCTGGCGCCCGCCAGCAATTTATGGGTCGAATACCCGCGCGGTGGGTCCATCTCAACCGCCACCACAAAGCGCCCTTCGGTCAGTTTCTGGCCCAGCCGGGTGGGCTGCTGGGCGGCCGGTTGGGGTTCATCCGGCT
>JAPKMQ010000250.1 GCA_026645875.1 Longilinea sp. | reverse complement strand
TGATCGAAGCCGGCGTAGACACGCTGTGGGTTTCGCTGGATGGCGCCACGCCCGAGAGTTACGCCGACGTGCGCCTGGGCGACGAACTGCCGCGCGTGATCGCCAACCTGCAGCGCCTGCGCGAACTGCGCGACCGCTCCGGCAGCCCTGGCCCGCAGTTGGGCATCGCCTTCGTGGCCATGCGCCGCAATATCGCCGACCTGCCCGCGCTGCTGCGCCTGGGCCTGTCGCTGGGCGCGAAGCGATTCTCGATCAGCAACGTGCTGGCGCACACCCCCGAACTGCGCGGCGAGCTGCTCTATGAGCGCAGCCAGTACGAGCCGCCCGAGAACGGTTCCCGCCCTGTCATCGACCTGCCGCGCATCGATTTCAGCCCGGAACTCGGCGACGCCATCGCCGAAGCCCAGCGCGCCGGCTGCCGCCTGGTGTTGGATGGCGATGCGCCCGCCGCACGGACCAATACCTGCCCGTTCGTCGCCAAAAACAGCCTTTCGGTGCGCTGGGATGGCGCGGTCAGCCCGTGCCTGCCGCTGCTGCATTCACACGACAGCTACCTGGACGACCACCAACGCCGCTCGCACGCTTTTTCGGTCGGCGGCCTGAACGAACGTTCCCTGCCCGACCTGTGGCTCGACCCGTCCTACCGCGCGCTGCGCGAGCGCCTGCTGGCTTTCGATTTTTCCCCCTGCGTCACCTGCAATACCTGCGAAAACTCGTACCAGAACGTCGAAGATTGCTTCGGCAATGCCCTGCCGGCCTGCGGCGGCTGCCTGTGGGCGCAGGGATTGATCCAATGTCCTTAATTCTTCCTGAGGAGTACCAGGATGAGCGCTGAAAAATCCGTTTCGCAACGCCTCTCCACCACCGACCGCTACCTGACGCTGTGGATCTTCCTGGCGATGGCGGTGGGCGTGGGTCTGGGCGCGCTGGTACCCGGGGTGGAGGGCTTTATCAACCAGTTCCAGGTCGGCACCACCAACATTCCCATCGCCATCGGCTTGATTCTGATGATGTACCCGCCGCTGGCCAAGGTGCATTACGACGAGTTGGGCAAGGTCTTCCGCAACTGGAAGGTGCTGGGGCTATCGCTGCTGCAAAACTGGGTCATCGGCCCCATTTTGATGTTTGCGCTGGCGATCATCTTCCTCAGCGACCTGCCCGCCTATATGGAAGGCCTGATCATGATCGGCCTGGCGCGTTGCATCGCCATGGTCATCGTGTGGAACGAATTGGCCAAGGGCGATACCGAATACGCCGCCGGGCTGGTGGCCTTCAACTCGATCTTCCAGGTGCTTTTCTACAGCGTGTATGCCTACGTCTTTATCACCGTGCTGCCCACCTGGTTCGGCCTGCCCAAGGGCAGCGAGGTCGACATCCAGATCGGTGAGCTGGCCAAGACGGTTTTCATTTACCTGGGCATTCCCTTCCTGGCCGGCTTCTTCACCCGCCTGATCCTGGTGAAAGCCAAAGGCAAGGACTGGTATTACAGCAAATTCATCCCCAAAATCAGCCCCATCACGCTCATCGCGCTGCTTTTCACCATCGTGGTCATGTTCAGCCTGAAGGGCGAATTGATCCTCAAGCAGCCCATCGATGTGGTGCGCATCGCCATCCCGCTGCTGATTTACTTTGTAATCATGTTCCTGGTCAGCTTCATCATGGGCAAAGCGGTCGGCGCCGATTACAGCAAGACGACCACGCTCTCCTTTACCGCCGCCAGCAACAACTTCGAACTGGCCATCGCGGTGGCCGTGGCTGTCTTCGGCATTTCCTCGGGGCAGGCCTTTGCCGCGGTGATCGGCCCGTTGGTGGAGGTGCCGGTGATGATCGGGCTGGTCAACGTGGCCTTCTGGCTCAAGCGCAGGCTGTACGATAAGACTGCGGCTGCATCTGTAAAAGCATAAGTTTATTACATCAGTTTTTCTGGAGGGAAGCATGTTAAACATCAAGATCCTGGGCGGGGGCTGCGCCAACTGCAAACGACTCGAAGCGCTGACGCGCGAAGTGGTGGCCGATTTGGGCCTGGAAGCCGAGTTCATTCACGTCACCGAGGCGGAGGAGATCTTCGAGTACCCCATTCTTTCCACCCCGGCGCTGGTGGTGGACGAGCAGGTGCTCTCGTCCGGCCGCATCCCGGCCAAGTCCGAAATCGCCGGCTGGTTGAAGAAGTAAGAAGATTAACCACAGAGGCACTGAGAAGAGTGATTAGAAGAGAGAAGAGATATCCGATAAGCTTAATTCTTTCTCTTCTTTCCTTGAAAAACTCTGTGATCTCTGTGGCTCTGTGGTTATCCACATCCTATGGCTACAATACTTCCAACCCTGCTTGAATTGCTCCGCGCCGGATGGCTGAGCCTGCTCGACTACCTGGCCGCGCACGTGCTGCTGTGCCTGGTGCCGGCATTCCTCATCGCCGGGTTCCTCTCCGCACTGCTGCCCAAGGAAGCCATCACCCGCTACCTGGGCCCGCGCGCCTCGAAATGGATCAGCTACCCGGCGGCGGCCTTTGGCGGCTTTGTGCTGGCGGTGTGTTCCTGCACCATCCTGCCGCTGTTCGCCGGAATCTGGAAGCGCGGCGCGGGGCTCGGCCCGGCGGTCACCTTCCTGTTCGTCGGCCCGGCCATCAACATTCTGGCCATTACCTACACCGGTGCGGCCATCGGTTTTGACGTGGCCTTTGCCCGCCTGGTGCTCTCCATCGCGTTTGGTATCCTCATCGGTCTGATCATGGCCTGGGTCTTCCGCCGCGAGGAAGCCGAGCGCAGCAAGGAAATGCAAAAGAACGGCGTCTTTGATCAGACCGCTCGCGTGCGCCCGGCGGTGTGGGCCATGCTGGTGCTGCTGGTGCTGGTGCTGGTGGCCGGCACGCTGCAAGTGGACCCGCTGACAAAGCCTTTCGCCGAACTGCGCCTGCCCTTTGCCGCCGACGGCGGGTTGATGGCGGGTTTGTCGGCTGCCGGGCTATCTGTGCAGGGTGCGGCGTTGATCCTGATGCTCGTCCTGATCGGCTTGCTGGCCTGGAAGGGCTTTGAGAAGATCGACAGCGGCTTTTCGGGCTGGACGCTGGCCGCATTGATTGCCATCGCGCTCACCATCCTGATCGCTGCGCCCATCGAAAAAGCCGGCAGCCTGGCATTGGGCCTCAACGGGCGTCTGATCGCCGAATTCCTCCTGCTGGCGGCCATCGCCTGGCTGGGCGCGACGCGCTTTTCACGCGACGACCTGACCGGCTGGATCTGGGAAAGCTGGAAGTTCGTCAAGCAGATCTTCCCGCTGCTCATCGTGGGTGTCTTCCTGGCCGGGGTGGTCAAGAACATCATCCCCGCGCAATGGGTGCAGTCGCTGGCCGGTCAAAACACGCTGCTGGCCAACTTCGTCGGCGTGGTCTTCGGTGTATTCATGTACTTCCCCACGCTGGTCGAAGTGCCAATCGCCAAAATGTTCCTCGACCTGGGCATGGCGCGCGGTCCGCTGCTGGCCTACCTGCTGGCTGATCCCGAACTCTCGCTGCAGTCCATCCTGGTGCTGAATAAGATCATGGGCCGCAAGAAGGTCGTTGTGTATGTCGGGCTGGTGGCCGTGCTGGCCACGCTGGCCGGGTGGCTCTTTGGCCTGATCGTGGCGGCGTGAAGAAAACGAAACCACAGAGACACAGAGTACACGGAGAGGATTTTTGAGAATTTGAGGAAAGACGCACAATACAACATGTATTGTGCGTCT
>JAPKMQ010000024.1 GCA_026645875.1 Longilinea sp. | reverse complement strand
AGCGCCTCCTCAGAGGAAGCCGCCTTGGCCTCGTCAATGGCAGATTCGGCCAGGCGGGTGGCGCTTTCGGGCCGGCGACCGCTGTTCAGCGTGCGCACGGTCGCCTTCATGGCTTCCTTTTCCTTGGTGGCAATGGTGGTTTCCAAATCCTCACCCTGGCCGCCAACCGGGCTGGCCGCGCCGATCATCGTTTCGGGCGCCATGGCGGCGGCATGCCCGGCCAATGTGATGAGCGTGCCCGCGCTGGCAGCCATCGCCCCGCGCGGAGTTACGTATACAATCACCGGGATCTCGCTCGCGCGCAGCAGCGAAACGATCAGACTCATCTGATCGATCTGCCCGCCGGGGGTATTCAATTGCAGGATGACCACATCCGCGCCGCGGTCGCTGGCAACTTTCAGACCGCGCTCAATGTAGCCGACCATGACCGGCGTCACCGCGCCTTCTGCGTTGAGCACCACGGCGGATGGGGTGCCGGGGTTGCTCTGGGCGCGGACCAGGCTGAGCGGCAGCATCAGGCCGCATAACACCAGCCATGCAACTGTAATACGCAGGAAGAACGTTCGGGCAGGTTGATTTTTCATCATCATAAGCTCCCACTAAGATTATAGCCTACTCGCGGGCGATTCGTCGCTGATAAAATTCCAACCCTTTGTTAATAAGAATCTTTCATCGCAGGGGTATGCTTGGACTCATAAGCAAACCGTAAATTTGGAGGTAAATAGAATGGCAAAAATTATCGGAATCGACCTGGGAACAACCAACAGCGTGGTTTCCGTGATGGAAGGCGGCGACCCCGTTGTGATTACCACCGCAGAAGGTTCACGGCTGTGCCCTTCGGTGGTCGCGTTCAATAAGAACGGCGAGCGGCTGGTGGGTCAGACGGCCAAGCGTCAGGCTGTGGTGAACCCGGAGAATACCATCTACTCGATCAAACGACTGATGGGCCGCCGATTTGACGAGGTTGAAGGCGAGCGTAAGATGGTCTCGTACCAGGTGGTGCGCGGACCGGCCGGGGATGCGCGCGTCAAGGTTCCACAAACCAACCGCGAATATACGCCGCAGGAGATTTCCGCCATGGTTCTGGCGAAATTGAAGGCGGACGCCGAGGCATACCTGGGCGAACCGGTCACCGAAGCTGTGATTACCGTGCCGGCCTACTTCAACGACAGCCAGCGCCAGGCCACCAAGGACGCCGGCAAGATCGCCGGGCTGGAAGTGCTGCGCATCATCAACGAACCGACTGCCTCAGCGCTGGCCTACGGCCTGGATAAGAAAAAGAACGAAAAGATCCTGGTCTTTGACCTGGGCGGCGGTACCTTTGACGTTTCGGTGTTGGAAGTGGGCGACGGTGTGTTTGAGGTCAAATCCACCAGCGGCGACACGCATCTGGGCGGCGATGACTGGGACGAGCGCATTCTCAAGTGGGCTGCGGACGAGTTCAAAAAGCAGGAAGGTTTTGACCTGCACAACGACCGCCAGGCGCTGCAACGGCTGCGCGAGGCGGCCGAGAAGGCCAAGATCGAGCTGTCGACCATGATGGAGACAGAAATCAATCTGCCGTACATCACCGCGGATGCCAGCGGTCCCAAGCACCTGCAATTGCGCCTGAGCCGGGCCAAATTTGAACAGATGACGGCCGACCTGTTGGAACGCTGCCGTGGGCCTTTTGAGTCGGCTTTGAAGGATGCCGGCTTGAGCGCCAGCGCCATCGATGAGGTGGTGTTGGTGGGTGGTTCGACGCGCATGCCGATGGTGCAGGACCTGGTGCGCAGGCTGATCGGCAAGGATCCCAACAAAGGTGTCAACCCGGATGAAGTGGTGGCGGTCGGCGCGGCTATCCAGGCCGGGGTGCTCTCCGGGCAGGTCAAGGATATCCTGCTGCTGGACGTGACCCCGCTGTCGTTGGGCGTGGAAACGCTGGGCGGCGTGATGACGCGCATCATCGAGCGCAACACCACCGTGCCCGTGCGCAAGAGCCAGATCTTTTCGACGGCCGAGGACAGCCAATCGGCTGTGGATATTCACGTGCTGCAGGGCGAGCGCCCCATGTCCGCAGACAACAACAGTCTGGGCCGCTTCCGCCTGGACGGCATTCCCCCGGCGCCGCGCGGTCTGCCGCAAATCGAGGTTACCTTTGACATCGATGCCAACGGCATCCTCAATGTTTCCGCGCAGGACAAGGCTTCGGGCAAAGAGCAGCGCGTCACCATCACGGCCTCGACCAACCTGAACAAGGCGGATATCGAACGCATGGTGGCGGACGCCAAACGCAATGAAGCCGAGGACAACCGCCGCAAGGAGGTGGTTGAGGCGCGCAACCAGGCCGATAACGCCGCCTACCAGGTGGAGAAGGCGCTTCGCGAAACCGCCACGGTGCCGCAGGATCTGCGCGGCGAGGCTGAAAATGCCGTCCGCGATTTGCGCCAGGCGGCAGCGGGTGAAGATTTGAACCGCATCCGCAGCCTGACGGAAAACATTCAGCAACTCTACGCGCGCATTCTGCAATCGGCGCAAACCGCCGGCGGCACGAATGGAGCGGCGCAGGGCGGAGGCTCCTCGAGTGGGGGCAATCCTGAGGGTGATGTCGTCGAAGGCGAATTCCGCCAGGCATAAACCGGTGGGATTTGTGGAAAAACAACGGCGGACTGTGCAGTCCGCCGTTGTTAATTGCGTTCACCCGGGTGGGTCAAAAAGATTCTATGGATGCACCAGCGTACCCACGGGTTCGCCGAGCAGGGCTTTGCGCAGCGCGGCGTTATCCCACAGGTTGAGCACCAGGATGGGTAATTTGTTTTCCATGCACAGCGAGATGGCTGTGCTGTCCATCACTTCGAGGCGGCGGTTGAGCGTTTCGATGTAGGTGAGGTCCTCGAATTTCACCGCGGCCGGGTTTTTCTTCGGGTCGCTGTCGTACACGCCGTCCACTTTGGTAGCCTTGATCAGCACGTCCGCGCCGATTTCCATGGCGCGCAGTGCGGCGGCCGTGTCGGTGGAGAAGTAGGGGTTGCCCGTGCCGCCGCCAAAGATGACCACTCGGCCTTTTTCCAGGTGGCGGATGGCGCGCCGGCGGATGTAGGGCTCGGCAACCGCGCGCATTTCAATCGCTGATTGCACCCGCGTCCACACGCCCAGGCCTTCCAGCGAGTCCATCAGGGCCAGGGCGTTCATCACCGTGGCCAGCATGCCCATGTAATCGGCGGTGGCGCGGTCCATGCCCAGTTCCAGTCCCACGCGTCCGCGCCACAGGTTGCCAGCGCCGATGACGATGGCCACGTCCACGCCCATTTCGCGCACTTCCTTGACCCGCAAGGCGATGTCGCGGGCGCGGTTGGGGTCGATGCCGTTGCCGTTATCTCCCGAAAGGGCTTCGCCACTGAGCTTGAGCAGTATGCGGTGAAATTTCAGGCTTTCCATCCCATCACCTTCCTTTTGCTTGCCAGTTATGCAGAAAAAAGGCCAACCGGATGGTTGGCCTTGATGTTTTACTCGCCGGTCGATTCGCCCAGCGCCCAACGGGCGAAGCGGCGGATGACAATGTTCTCACCGGTTTTCAAAACGGTGTCGTTGAGAAGCTGCTGGATGGTGATGGCTTCGTCGCGGATGTATTTCTGGCGCAGCAGGACAACCTCGTCCTTGAATTTGTTCAGGTTGCCTTCCACGATGCGGGGCAGAATGTTCTCGGGCTTGCCTTCTTCGCGCGCCTTGGCGGTGGCGATGGCAGCCTCATGGTCGAGCACTTCCTGCGGGATGTCTTCCTCGCGGATGTAGACCGGCGACGCGGCGGCTACCTGCAGGGCGATTTCGTGCGCGAATTCGCGGAAGGCTTCGGAGCGGCCGACGAAGTCGGTTTCGCAGTTGACTTCCACCATGACGCCCACGCGGCCGTTGCCGTGGTTGTACAGTTCCACAACGCCTTCAGAGGCTTTGCGGTCCGAGCGCTTGGCAGCCGTGGCCAGGCCTTTTTCGCGCAGAAAATCGATGGCTTTTTGATAATCGCCGTTCGCGTTTTCCAGCGCCTTGCGGCAATCCAGAATGCCAGCGCCAGTCGCTTCGCGGAGTTGCTTGATCATTTCGGTCGTAATTGCCATTCCAATTCCTCTTCCTTGTCCTGGGATCTTGTCCATCCGATCCTGATAGACCGGTGATTATTCAGCCTGAGCTTCTGCTTCGTCAACAACCGGCTTGCCGCCGAGTTTTGCCAGGGTGGATTCACCCAGCAGGTCTTTGTCTTCCAGTTCAGCTTCCATTTCCATCGCGTGTGGGCGGGCCACCGGGCTGGTGAGGGAGGCTTCGGATGCCATTTCCACTTCTTCTTCCTTGCGCATGGCCTTGCCTTCCAGCACCGCGTCGGCGATCTTGCCGACCAGCAGCTTGATGGCGCGGATGGCGTCATCGTTGGAGGGGATCACGTAGTCCACGCCGCGCGGATCGCAATTGGTGTCGACCAATGCGATGACCGGGATGCCCTTGATGTTGGCTTCACGAACGGCGGTGTCTTCGCGACCAACGTCGATGATGAAGACCAGGTCGGGCAGGCGCTTGAGTTTGCGCACACCGCTCAGGCGCATTTCCAGGCGCTTGATCTCGCGGTCGATCAGCAGGGCTTCCTTCTTGGTCAGACGGTCGATCTCGCCGGTGACGTGCATCTTCTCGAGGCGTTCCAGTTCCTGGATGCGCTGGAAGATGGTGGTCCAGTTGGTGATCATGCCACCCAGCCAGCGTTCGGTCACGTAGGGCATACCGCAGCGTTCGGCTTCTTCGCGGATGGTTTCCTGCGCCTGGCGCTTGGTGCCAACGAACAGGATGCTGCCGCCGCCTGCCGCGGTATCGCGGACGAGGTTGTAGGCGGTGTTCAACGACTTGACCGTCTGCTGCAGGTCAATGATGTGGATGCCGTTGCGCTCGGTGAAAATGAACGGGCGCATCAAAGGGTGCCACTTGTTGGTCCGATGGCCGAAGTGCACACCGCTCTCGAGGAGAGCCTTCATCGAAATTACTGCTGCCATTGCTTGTTTTGCTCCTTGCGTTATTCTACCGCTCCCGTCATTCCTGCCCTTCACTGTCAGCGACAGCACGCCAGGCGGGTCGGGAAGCGTGCATAATGAGGTGATTTTGCTTTACCCTCGGCAAAGCCGTCCAAGTATATCACAGGTATCGCCGAATCGTCCAGAAACTACCTGGCGGTTTCCGGGGGCGTCTGACGGAGGTGATAGGGTGATCTTACCTCCAGAATAGACCGGGTTGACGAAGCCGCCAATATATAGGATAATAACAGTCTAAATTAAACCGGGTATCCAATCCATCCCGTTTATTGTTAGGAGAAAGGAGATGCCAATGTCTGAGGGATCGACCTGTGCCTGTGGCGGTAACTGTGGTTGCGGCAGCCATGCCGAGGAGGAGCCGCGCGTCTTTCTGACTCGCGAAGAATACGTTGAACGGCTCGAGCATTATCTGGCGGATCTCAAAGCCGAAATTGACGCGGTGGAACGTGAACTGGCGGATCTGCGCCAGACGGCCTGAGCCCACGGCTTTGCCTGTGAAATCACAATGACGGGCTTTCAGAGCCCGTCATTTGATTCCTGTTTTTGGAAGAAAAAATTATGCGCGCTTGCCCAGGATGTAGTTTTCCAACCCCTGGATCAGGTGCGCCTGGTCGGCGATGACTTCTTTGACCACGTCGCCAATCGAAATGACCCCCAGGATGGTCTCGCCGTCCGCAACGGGCAGGTGGCGGATGTGCTTTTCAGTCATCAACCCCATGCATTCCTCGATGGTTTGCTGCGGTGTGACGCAATACACCGGGTAGGTCATCATCAGGCTGATTGGGGTTTCGGGACCGCGGTTCAGCAGGATGCCGCGGCGGGCGTAATCGCGCTCTGAAAAGATGCCCACCAGTTGGCCTGCTTCCATCACCAGCACGGCGCCGATCTTCTTTTCAGCCATTAATTCCAGGGCCTGTAAAATCGAGGCGTCGGGGGTGACCGACCAGGTTTGGCTGCCTTTTTGACGCAGGATCGATTGCACGGTGGTTGTCATTTCTTTTCCTCCTGGATTGCCGCCGGGCGGTCAGCGTCAGCCTGCCGGCCGCTCAGCGATGGTGGGTTGGGATTGATAATATTATACAAAATTTATCAATAAATAAAACATTAAGAAATCACGGGTTTTAAGTTTGCATTATCATAACAAACCGGCGGTTTTTTCTGCGCAAACGCCAGTCAGATGAGCAGGTTGGTATATAATTTGTGCAAGAGTGGTTCGTTTGAGGGGGCAGGCATGGGTTGGTACGCGCCGGACGCAGCACAGGGATATTTCCAACAACTTCCAAAGGTGGATCTACACCGCCACCTGGAAGGAACGCTGCGAGTCAATACATTGGTGGAAATTGCCCACCAGCAATCCATCACGCTGCCGGTCAGCGCGGACGCGCTGCACGCGCAGGTGCAAATCCAGCCAGACGAGCCTTTGAATTCAACGGTCTTTCTGTCCAAATTTCAAACCTTACGGCAGTTTTATCAAACCCCTGAGATCATCGCCCGCGTGACGCGCGAGGCGATCGAGGATGCGCGTACCGATGGCGTGCGCTACCTGGAACTGCGCTTTACCCCGCTGGCGCTGGCCCGGGTGCGCGGGTTTTCGCTGTCCGAGGTGATGGATTGGGTGTGTGAGAGCGCGGCCACCGCTAGCCGCGATTTTGACCTGCCCACCCGCCTGATTGTCAGTGTCAACCGCCATGAGAGCGTGGAAATTGCCACGCAGGTGGCCGAGCTGGCGCTGCAGCGAATGGAGCGCGGCATTGTGGCGCTGGACCTGGCTGGGAACGAAGCGGATTTTTGCGCGTTGCCTTTTTTGGAAGTGTTTCAGGCTGCCCACAGAGGCGGGTTGAAGGTCACCGTGCACGCAGGCGAGTGGGGTGGACCAGGCAACGTCCGCGAGGCGATTGAGGTGTTCCAGGCCGACCGGATTGGGCACGGCGTGCGCGTGATGGAAGACCGGGCGGTGGCGGCCCTGGCGCGTGAACGCCAGACCGTCTTTGAGGTGTGCGTGACCAGCAATTTCCAGTCTGGCGTGGTGCCCACCCTGAAGGCGCATCCCATCCAGCGCATGCTCGCCGAAGGTTTGAACGTGACGGTGAATACCGACGACCCGAGCATTTCGCAAATTACCCTCAGCGATGAATACCGCGTGGCTGCGGAGGTATTTGGCCTCTCGCGCGCAGCCCTGACCGGGCTGATCCTGGCTGCCGCGCGCGCATCCTTTTTGAATGAAGTTGAAAAAACGGGCCTGATCCGTCGCCTTGCGCAGGAAATCGATGCTGCGGTTGGCTGATCCGGGCAGCGTGGTGACGTAACTCCCGTTTTGTGTGTGGAAGCACATGGCAAAGGCTGATCAATCGTCAGGTTGTTTTTCATTTTCTTTCTGCTATACTCTTAATTGCACTTCCCTGCTCCATGCGGGCATGAATTCTGTACGGAAAATCGTCCATTCAATGACCACTGATAAAGGAGACGGATTATGCAATTCTGCGTGAAGGATTGGATGAAGGATCTGATCGTGTACATTGACCCTGACAGTATGGTGAGCGAAGCATTGGAGAAAATGCGCCACCGCTACATCAACAGCCTGATTGTCAATAAATCAGACACCAATCCAGAGTACGGAATTTTAACCTCGATTGACATCGTGGATAAAATCGTCGCCCAGGAGCGCGATCCGTCAAAAACCAAAGTCCGTGAGATCATGAATTCGCCGCTCATCACCGTTGAAGCGCACATGTCGCTACCCGAATGTGCAGCCAAGATGAAAGAGGCCCGCATCCACCACCTGCCCGTGATCA
The DNA here is from genome assembly GCA_026645875.1 of Longilinea sp. GTDB lineage: Bacteria > Chloroflexota > Anaerolineae > Anaerolineales > Anaerolineaceae > Longilinea. The sequence goes on along the minus strand of JAPKMQ010000024.1, from coordinate 13,260 downwards.
ACGAGAAGCACGAAATCATTGGCATGATATCATCAACCGATTTCCTGATCGTAGCGGAAGGGATGGGCAAAGGTTTTAGCGAACGCTCGCTGAGCTAGCTCCAATCATTTTTGCGTGTCTCCGGCGCATCGCGGTATAATTCATGCCACGATGCGCCGATTTTTATACCTAACCCTGTTGGAACTTGTTTTGCTGGTGGGATTTGCCGGCTGGCCGGCGACTGCGCGTGCACAGTCCGGCGGAACGCCGGTGGTGCAGGATATTGTGCCGGTGACGCCCTCGACGCCGGAAGCGGATGGCTCGATCATCCACGAGGTCCAGTACGGCCAGACGCTGTGGATGATCGTTGAGGCGTACGGCGTGGACCGGGACGAATTGGTCAGGCTGAATAATCTGAGCGGGACGAACCCGATCCTGTTTCCCGGGCAAAAGTTGATTATCCGGCTGGCGCCAACCCCCACCATCACGCCCACGTTCACCAGCACGCTGCGGCCGCCCACGCGCACGGCCACGCTTTCGCCCACGCCGGTCACGCCGCGCCCCACGCGCACCATCACGCCCATCCCGTCGCCAACGCCGCGCCCGCTGGTGCCCGATTTTCGTAAGCTGGATTCGTCTACACGGCGCGGATTGGGTATCGGTTTCCTGGCGGTGTCGGTGCTGGGGCTGGCGGCGGTGTACTATTATGGTTTTCGGAAGAAATAATTAGACTCGAAAGGTATTAAAAAGCACAGCCATTTCCGGCTGTGCTTTTTGGTTCGGTGGAAGTGGGTCAGATCATGAAATCTTCGCCGTGCCACAGGCCGTCCTGCGGGGCGTGCACATGCGCGGTTTTGAGGTGGGGTTCATCTTTGCCGATGCCGATCAATTCACGGTCGCGGCCGTTGCCGTTGCCAGGCGTTTTGCTGCCAGCGTGCAGGTCGATCATGTGCACATTCAGCAGCTTTTCCACCGTTTCCAGGCGGTTCATCACCGAGGCCATGGATTGGCCGATCGTATCAGGTAGCCGGTCGTGGTGCAGGTCCACCATTTCGTCCTTGGGCTTGCTGCGCACGACCACCTGGCCAGGCACACCGACCACCACCGAATTTGCTGGCACGCTTTTGACTACAACGGCATTCGCGCCAATGCGGCTGCCCGGCCCCACCAGGATGTTGCCGAGCACTTTGGCGCCAGCGCCGATGACCACGTTATCGCCGATGGTAGGGTGGCGCTTGCCCTTCTCCAGGCTGACGCCGCCCAGGGTGACGCCGTGGTAAAGCGTGACGTTATCGCCAATTTCGGCGGTCTCGCCGATGACCACGCCCATGCCGTGGTCGATGAAGAAGCCGGAGCCAATGGTTGCGCCCGGATGAATTTCGATACCGGTGAAAAAGCGCGTCAACTGCGAAAGCCAGCGCCCGGCCAGCTTGAGCCGGTGGGCCCACAGCCAGTGCGCGGCGCGGTGACTCCACAGCGCGTGCAGCCCGGGATAGCTTAAGATCACTTCAAAGCGGGTGCGCGCGGCCGGGTCGCGTTCAAAAACGGCGCGCAAATCATCACGTAGGGTGTGAAATAGTTTCATCTTGTTTCCTGCCTTTGCCGGACAAGCTAACTGCCGGCAATGATTAATCAGCCAGATCCGCAAACAAGGGCGTGCTCAAGTAGCGTTCGCCGAAGGACGGGATGATCACCACGATCAGCTTGCCGGCGTTTTCGGGGCGGCGGGACACCTGCAGTGCGGCCCAGGTGGCGGCGCCCGAACTGATGCCCACCAGTATGCCTTCGCGCCGCGCCATCTCGCGCGCGGTGGTGAAAGCGTCTTCCGCTTTGACGCGGATGATTTCATCATAAATCTGGGTGTTCAGCACCTGCGGAACGAACCCGGCGCCAATGCCCTGAATGGGGTGCGGACCCTTGACGCCGCCGGATAGTACCGGTGAAGCTTCTGGCTCGACGGCGATGGCCTGGAAGGAAGGCTTGCGCGACTTGATGACCTCGCCGATGCCGGTGATGGTGCCGCCGGTGCCCACGCCCGCCACCACGAAATCCACCTTGCCGTCGGTGTCGCGCCAGATTTCTTCGGCGGTGGTGCGGCGGTGGATTTCGGGATTGGCCGGGTTGTTGAATTGCTGCGGGATGAAGTAGCGCGAGTCGCTGGCTGCCAGTTCCTCGGCTTTGCGGATGGCGCCGCCCATGCCCTCGGAACCAGGCGTGAGGATCAATTCGGCGCCGTAAGCGCGCAGCAGCATGCGGCGTTCTTTGCTCATCGTTTCCGGCATGACCAGGGTGCATTTGTAACCACGCGCCGCGGCCACAAAGGCCAGCGCGATGCCGGTGTTGCCGCTGGTGGGTTCGAGGATGATCGTATCTGGCTTGATTTTGCCTGCTTTTTCAGCGGCGTCGAGCATGGCCACGCCAATGCGATCCTTGACGCTGTGTGCCGGGTTGTAAAATTCCAGCTTGGCGGCCACTTCGGCGACGCTGCCTTCGGTCAGACGGTTCAGGCGGACGAGTGGGGTATTGCCGATCAAGTCAGTGACGTTATTCGCGATTCTCATGTGGTTTCTCCAAAAAGTACGGATAAGGATGTGGTAATAAACAGCACGGCCAACTGGCAAAACAAAACGGCGGGCAAAAGACCTGCTTCTCCCATCAGGGATTCGCGGGGCTGTTGTTCGCCGCTTGCCAGTTGGCCGTCAGGATGTACGAAAGGACCTGGTCAGCGGTGCTACAACGAGCCCCGCTCCAGACACAAGCAGTTCAAAACCCTTACTTCGATAATTCTGCTAGACATAGTCGAAATTATAGGCTATTTTTATTGAAAGTCAAGGCCAGTTTTGACCATCCGCCGGGTTTGTATCAGGTTTATAACGGCAAAGAAACGCCCGCGAGCGTCTCTTTGCCGTTAATGTGGAGGGATTAAAACCCGCGCCGGAAAAAATCAGCGCAGGAAGAAGGATAGAACGACCAGCAGGGCAATAAAGGTGCCCGCCAGAACACCAATGCGTTTCAGGTCGCGGATGACCGGGCTGTAGTCAGGCGTGAATTCATTCGAGCTGGTGGTGATGCGGCTGGCGACAACCTTTTCGGCTGCCGGGGCGGCGCTGATGCTTCCGGAAGAGACCTGACGCTTTTGTTTCTTGCTCATTCGTATCTCCTATCAACTTTCAAATATTCAAACAATCTGTCAAATGGTATCCGCGACTAAGTCGCGCTTCGGACTGATTTTCGCCTGCCGGCGCTCAGCGTTCGTCCTGCAAATCGGCCACCACGATGATGCGCTGTTTGTCGACCATGTACGGGTAGCACGAGATCAGCGTGACGACCGCATCGCGGGTGGGAGCCATCACTTCCACCTGATCGGGATTGACTATGAGCGTTTCGCGCACCGTGTAAACGTACGAACGCTGGTTGGTGTAAATGACAATCTCGTCGCCGGCTTTCAACTGGTCGAGGTCCCGGAAGATCTGCCCATAGATATCGTTGTGGGCTGAAAGGACCATATTACCTTTTTGGCCAGGATTGATCGGATTGATCAGGCTCTGCCCGACACCTTTTTTAAGCTGCTCGGGCAAATCGCCCATCACAATTGGGGCATCCACCCGTATTGCTGCGATCTGAATCCGCTGCGCCTGTTCGGGGCTGGCGGTGGGCAGCGGCAGGTTCGCCAGGCTTTGCACCATCGGGCGCAGGTGCTCCGGGATTTCAGCCTCGTTGAACTGCGACCCGCCGGGCGAATTGGGCGGTGTATGGCCCGAGGGCAGCACAACCGCCCGGATCAACGGGGTGGGGGTCAGCGTGGGTTGGATCAGCGCTGACGCGGCTTCGGCGTTGATGACCTGCAACCCGTAGAACGTGTTCACCAGCACAATCACCAGCCCGATCACGGCGGCGAATTCCACCAGGAACAGCAGGCGGTCCATCCATACCCGACGGGGTGAACGCTGCGCTGGCGAAGCAACCTCCAGCAGCTCGGTGCGCAAGCCATCCAGCGGAGCGGTTTCGGGCTGCGGTTCCACCTGGATGACGCGGCCGGTGCGCCGGTAAGCATCCAGGCGGCCCTGGCGCTCGGTGCGCCGCTTTTCCATCAACAGGTGGCGCAACTCTTCGGTTGTCAGGTCTTCGATCGTCCGCTTCCGAGCCACTTCTGCTCCTGTTTCCGAAGCTGCCCAATCTTGGGGCCTAATCAGCGAAATTATACCCGATTTTTCCGGCTTTGCGGGCCTGAGAACTGCGGGCTGCCGGATGGGGTTGCATGGGTTTGGTGTAAAGAGATTCTGTGCCAGATTTATTTGCAAAAACTTATAAAAATTCCCACGATTCAATTAAAGTGTGGTTATAATCTTTCTCATGAATTTGGTTTCCAAGCAAAGCATTGAAAAACGGTTCGTCATTTCACTCAGCCTGACTCTGATCATCTTCTTTGGCGAAGTCATCGGCGGGTTGATTTCGGGCAGCCTGGCGCTGCTTTCGGATGCCGCGCATGTGTTTATGGACGTGTTCGCGCTGGCGCTCAGCTACGCCGCACTGCGGCTCTCGACGCGCCCGGCCGATGACCGGCACACCTTCGGCTGGCACCGTCTGGAAGTGCTGGCAGCGCTGGCCAACGGCCTGACCCTGCTGGTCATTTCCATTGGTATCGGCTGGGAAGCCTACCAACGCTTTCTTGAACCGGAACCGGTGCGCGGACCGCTGATGTTGACGGTCGCCATCATCGGCCTGGTGGTGAACCTGGTGGTGGCGTTGGTATTGGGCGGGCACCGTCACGGCGAAAAGGCGCACATTCACAAGGACCTCAACCTGCAAAGCGCCTTCCTGCACGTCATCGGTGATGCGGTTTCATCGTTGGGCGTGATCATCGCGGCCGTGGTCATCTCGCTGACGGGTGCTCAATGGGTCGATCCACTGGCCAGCGCGCTGATTGCCGTGTTGATCCTGGTCAGCTCGTTCCGCGTGCTCAAGGGCTCGCTGCACATCCTGGTGGAAGGCACGCCCGACGGGCTCTCATTGGGCGAGGTGGCGGCAGAAATCCAGCGGTCGCCGGCAGTAGCGTCGGTTCACGATTTACACGTCTGGAACCTGTGCTCGCAGCACATTGCACTCAGCGCGCACATTGTTCTGCAGGAGGCGCACGCGCAGACCCAGGCGGACGTGATGGTGGATTTGCGCGAGCGCCTGGACAGCCGGTTTGACATAACTCATACGACCATTCAATTCGAGGAGACCGCTTGCGCGGACTCTGGCGGCTGCAACGGCGCGGGCGCGCATGTTGCTCACCAGCATGCCGATTAAGCGCATCCCGCGCCGCACGGATATGGTAATATGATATTTCTGGATTGCAATTGGTGGGTTTGGGAGGGATGATATGCGCCGTTGGAGCATCATTTTGTTGGTGGCAATGTTATTTTTGCTGGCAGGCGCCGCGCAGGCACAGTCGGCGGTGGAGTTTGAATCGCTGACTGCAATGTTGTGGCCGGAGTACGACCAGCCCGAGATGCTGGTGATTTACCGGATTACGCTTTCAGACGCGACCGGCCTGCCCGCCCAAATTGACCTGCGCATCCCCAGGGCGGCCGGCGAACCGTTCAACGTGGCTGTCGAAGAGGACGATGGCAAGCTGTATACGCTGAGCTACACCTCGCAGGTGGACGGCGATTGGACGGTCCTTTCGATGACGACGCCCAATCCAAAATTGCAGATCGAGTATTATGATCCCGGCCTGACCAAAAGTGGCGACCGGCGCGAGTACCAGTTCCGTTGGGCGGGCGACGTGGCCGTGAAACGGATGAGCGTGGAAGTGCAACAGCCGTTGACGGCCAGCGAACTGCAGGTCGCGCCCGACATGGGCACCTGGTCAACTGGCACAGACGGTTTGCAGTATTACACTGAAGAAGTGGGCAGCGTCTCGGCTGGCACGCCGGTCACCATCAAGGTGAGTTATACCAAAAGCGACGACACGTTGAGCATGCCATCCCAATCGGCGCTGCAGCCCAGCCAACCCATCGGTCCTTCCACATCGCAGCAGCGCATCCAGGGCACCTTGCCCTTGATCCTGGGCGGGGTTGGGCTGGCGTTGATTATTGGCGGTGGTTTGTGGTATTGGCTGATCGCACGCAAACGCCAGGCAGAACCGGAGCGCGCCCGGCATGCTTCGCCCGGCCGGTTGAAGGAAAAAGACGAGTTGGACATCTATTGCCATCAATGCGGCAAGCGGGCCGGCAGCGACGACGTCTTCTGCCGCACCTGCGGTACGCGGCTGCGCCGCGGTTAGCACGTGGGTCGGTAAGAATCAAAACGGGCTGCACAAGGCAGCCCGTTTTTGGATTCAATCAATGCCAGGTTATTTCTCTGGCGCACCTGCGGCAATCCAGGTCTTGATGATTTCCAGTTCTTCGGTTGAGAAGGTGCCCGGATGGCCGCCTGCTTCCTGCAGCACCACGAGCGGGCTGCCGGCGGCATCGCCGGGGAGGATGGCAGCGCCGCTGCTGCCGCCCTTCATGATGTCGGCATAACTGACCAGACTAAGGCCGCCCAACGCTCCATGGCAACTGCCGCATTTTGTCTTGAAGAGATCGGCGATCCCGGCATCCCAGGTGGTGATTGCCGCTGCATCCACAGGTTCGGTAGGTGCTGCAGTGGGCAGCGGGGTGGGCGTTTGCAGCGCGAAGGCGGGCACATTTTCTTCGGCTGGCGGGATGGTTTCAATAGCGGTCTTTTCAAACGTCAGGAAGCGGATCACCAGCGCTGCCAGCACAAGCGAGATCACCGCGGCAATGGGTACGTAGATTCGGGCGCGCTTTTGAACCACTTCAGAGGCCGGCGGCTGGCGGGTTTCGCCGGCTTCAATTTTTACCAGCTCGGCGCCGTGCTCTTCTTCCATCTGTTCATGGGTCATGTGCCCTTTGAGCATCGCCCAGTTCCAGTGCTTGATGTGCACGTTGTAGAAGTGCCAGACCAGGATGGCCAAAACAGCCAGCACAGCTTCCCATCCATGCGCCACTTTGGCCGCAGGGATGATGACGCCGGGCAGAATGTTGGTGGTGGCAATGGGATTCCACAGCATGAAGCCGGTCAGTCCCATCAGCACCAACCCCCAGATCATGGCCCAATACTCCATCTTTTCGGTAAAGTTGTAGCGGGGCATTTTGGGGGCTTCTTTTTTGAGACCGATATTGTGCAGGAAGAAATCGATGACGTCCTTGCCATCCTTGATGCCAGGCAACATACTGGCTTCCAGACGCAACACGATCAGTTTGTACCCGATAATGAAGGCGTGGTAAATGGCTTCCAGGGCGAACAAGGTGGCGGCGATGCGGTGAATGATGCGCACCGTATTGATGCCGCCCAATGCAGCGATGATGAACTCAGATATGCCGGCCTGGGCAAATTTTTGCGGGATGCCAGTCAGAGCCAGGGTAGTGAAGGAGAGGATCAGCACAAAGTGCTCAATCCGCTGGGCAATGCTAAAACGGTTGTAAGTTTTCTGCGGGTTGCTCATGGATTGATTCTCCTCACTTACTGGCTTTCTCTTCCACATCATCGGCGGCGGCCGGTTTGGCGTTGCGGATCCTCAACCTGCGATAGATATCGCTGCCCACCAGGATGATCATGGCGCCCAGGACGAGGGGGATGAGAAGTTTGTAGAACCACTCGACGTAGAAAACCAGCGGGGCGCGCTCTTTGCTGGGGATGTAGTGGCTCAGCCACGAATCGGGGAAGTTGGGGGTCGCGCCCGGGTGGCATTTCTGGCAGGTGACCAACAGGTTGTCTTTGACCTGAATGCCCTTTTGCGGGTCGTCCACGCGCTTGATATCGTGCACGCCGTGGCAATCAAAGCAGACGGGCATATTGGTTTGCTGGTCAGGGTCCAGCTTTTCAAACAACGTCACGGTCGTGCCGTGGAAGTCGGCGATGTAGGTGTTGAGCACATCGGTGGAGAGTCCATACTTGCCCATGATGCTCTCGTCGGTGTGGCACTTCGCGCAGATCTGCGGCGAGGTCAAGCGGAACTGGTTGCCCGAAGCCGAGGGGCCGCTGAGGTTGTGCACGCCGTGACAGTCAATGCAGGAAGGCACGTCAGGATTGTTGTTGACCAGCACACCTTCGCCATGCACGCTGCCGGCGTAGGCTTCATAAATCTCATTGTGGCATTGCGCGCAGGTGCGGGCGCTGGCGGCATGTTCCAGACCGGTCAGTTTGCCGCTCTCATCTTTGAGAATGGTGGATTGTGTGTGCGGATTGTGGCAATCGGCGCAAGTGGGGGTGTTTCCGGCATTGGGGTTGGTGGGATCGTTCTTTACCTTGGCATGGGCATTGTCGGCGATCTCTTCCACCTGGTTGGGATGGCACTGCGCGCAGGAGTTTTCATATTGCAACGTGTATTCACGGGTTGTCTGCGCGGCGTTGGCGGGGTGTGGATATTCGACGATGTTGGTGTGGCAGGTCTGGCAGGCCACCTTGGTGTGCACCGATCCGCCAAACATCTCGGGGCTGATGGTAATGCTCAGTCCTTCACCGCTGGGAAGCTGCCAGATTTTCCCTTCATCCTGATGGCAGAGCAGGCACTGGCTGTTGTCGGGCGTTTGGGCGGGAGGTGCGGCCTGCACATTGCCCGCGGCGGTCAAAAACACCGCCGCGCCCGCCAGCACCACGACCAGCAGGATGATGACAGGCGTAAGAAAGGGGAGTCTTTTGTGTAAGATGGTTCCCATAGGGTTGGCTCCTACCTTGGAGAGTTCGTTTTCCAAAAACTTGGGGTGCATTCCTAAAGCTTGCCGAGGTTAATTATACATTAAAAAATCTGGCAATTCAGATTACATTCAATCTATTTAAGGGATTACATTTGGATAAATAGGATGAAAAACATCAGACTGCGGCAATTCGCCGCAGTCTGAATGCAGGCAGGATGGTTCGGATCACTTTTCCGGCGCGCCGGCCAAAATCCACGCGATGACGGTCTTGAGTTCATCCGGGTTGAGCTGGCCGAAGTGCGGCTGGCTGCCCGATTGAATTTGCACCAGCAGGCTGTTGTTGGGGTCGCCGGGCTGAATGACTGGGCCGCTTGCTCCGCCCTGAAGGAGACCGGCGTAGCTGGTCAGGTCCAATCCGCCCTGGCCGCCAGATGCATGGCAGATGGTGCATTTCTTGAACAAATCCTTGATCACCGTTTCATAAACGAGCGGCGGAGGGGTGCTGCCGGCCGGCGGCTCGGTGGGGGCGGGGGTAGGGGTGACGTATTGCTGTAGTTCTTCACTGAGGATCACGCGCAGGTTGGGTGCATCGAAGCCGGCGAATTGCCAGGAGTTGGCGTGGCAACCGCTGTTGGAACAGAACGAGGTGTTGCTGACCCCGCCCGGATCTTTGATGGTGTGGCAGCCCTGGCAGGTTTCATTGAAGCTCTCGCGGTGCAGCGCAATCCAGTTGCTGTTGCGGTGTGAAGCGGGCTCGGGGCCGCGGGCGATTTCAATGTTGGCCAGGATGGCTGTGCCTGCCGACACGACCGGAATGGAATGGCACAGGTTGCATTCCAGGCGCACGGATTCATTTTGAATGGACAGGTGTTTGCCATCGTGGCAGCGGAAGCAACCGGGCGAGTCGCTGTGCTGGCTGTTATCGGGGTGCGTTTCCCAATCTACCTTCTGTTTGAGGAAGACGTTTTCCTTGTAATAGGTTTGCAGCGCCGCAATGGCGCTGGCGATTTGCTCTTTGTTATTCGTATAGTATTCGTTGTGCTTGTCCTTGTAATACGCCTCAAGCCCGGCGATCGCGTTCAACGCGCTTTCCTCATTCTCGTATTTGACCTCCAGGACTTCGAGGGCTTTCCCCTTTATCTCCGGGATCATGGGCGAGACCACCCGTTGGGCCATGAGTTGGTCCAGGCTCTCCGCGGGCGACAGGATGGTGTGGGCAGTGCGATTGTGGCAGGTCATGCAGTCCATACGCAGCAACTGGCTTTCGTCGATGCTGCCGGCGTCGAAGCCCGACTCGGTATCGACGTACTCGGTGAAGCTGCCGTCCTCGTTCTGGACACGCACGTATGGAATCTGCTGGCGTTCCTCATCCAGCGCGATGTAATCGACCGGGTTTTCAATGTGCCAGTGGATGCCGTTGCCCAGCCCCTCGCGTTTGGAGCCGCCGCCGGTTTTCAGGATGAGATAGGTGTAGGTGAGGGAGTTGTTTTCATCCGCGGCGAAGTTCTTGAATTCCACCAGTGTGTCGTTCGAGAATTGTTCGGGCAGGTGGCAGGTTTCACAAACATCGCGCGCCGGTCGCATGTTGCGGGCGCGGATGGGGAATTCATAGGTGTTGAAAACCAGTGCGGTGCCGGTCTGCCAGCTGTATTCGATCTTCCTGCTGATGGCCGTACCGAGCTCGGTGCGGCCCAGGTGACATTCCTCGCAGGTCACACGCGCGTGGCTGGTGTTCTGGTGGGTGGTGTATTCCGGCGGCATGGTGTGGCAGGTGAGCCCGCAAAAGCTGGACGAGTTGGTCACCTCCCACACGTTGGTCACCGCAATCATGGCTGCCAGCACCACGAACACGGTGAGCACGATGGGCAGCACGCGGCGCAGCGTCGAACTGCCGGCCGGGGGCATGAATAAGCTGCCAAGCCAATGAAAAAAGCGTCTCATCGATCCCTCCCTGTCATGTTGGCATTTGACTCAGGATTGTGGCAGATAATATTGATTTATTGGCTGTTAATTGGGGAGTTTGCAAGATTAATTATACATGAGAATTCGGACTTTGCCACACCGAATTCGTTTTGCATCAAAAAAGTGTTCCGGGGTTAACCGGAACACTTTTTTTGCTACGTGGGTGCAGACCTTACGGCCGGACGAGTCCAGCGTCGTCGATGGTGGGCACCTTGGTCTTCAGGTCTTTGATGCTGTCGATCATGGCCTGAATGACGTACTTGCCGTTGTGCACGAACGCGCCAGGATCCTTCATGGAATACTGGTAGTTGTAGGCAGCTTCGAGCAAGCGGGGTGACCAGGAAGCATAGCGATTGTCGTAGCTGGCTTCCTCTGCGTCCAACTGGCCGTTGGCGTTGGTGTCATTGAACCAGTATGGATAGGCCGAGGGGCTGTAAACGATCGGCTTGGCGGTGACCGTGGTGGCGTACGCCTGGATGGCAGCCAGCAACTTCTCTTTCAGCGTGTCGATTTCACCCGCCAGGCCTTCAGCGGCATCGCCATCACCGTCGAAGTCGCCCTGGGTGGTCATGCGGATCTCTTCGGGGGTCTGGCCAGTGTGGCAGCCCGCGCAGGCATCCACCTTGGCGGTCAGGGCATGGGTATCATGGCAATCCACGCAGGTGGCAAAGCCATCGACATGCTTGAACTGGGCGGCATATTCCTTGCCTTCGTACTGGTACATACCCTGGGCATCGGCGCCGAAGAGGGTGGCACCCGCAGCGAAGTAGTGCACGTTGCGGAAGCCAAGCTTTTCATTGATAGTGTCGGGATCCTGACCGGCGATCGCACGGTTGACCGATACGGTGGATTCGCGGCCCTGGTGGCAGTTGAGGCACAGATTGGCATCTGGTTGACCTTCAAAGCCGAGGGATGCGCCGCTGGGGAATTTCACCGATTCTTGTTCGTAGCGGGCATAGGTGCTCAGGTCGCTGTGGCAGGTTTCGCACATCAAGCCGTCCGAAATCGGATTGCTGATGTTGACGCCTTCCTTGATGAACTGAGGCAGGCCGGTGGCCGAGTGGCACTTGGAGCAGCTAGCCGGAACGGCACCATCGGCGTCCCAATCACGGAAGGCCATTTGCGAACCAGCAAAGTGGCCGGGATCGATGCGGTTGGCAGCAGCCAGATCGACCGGGGTGGCCAGTTTTTCATTGAGATTCTCGATGGAATCATAGAGCAGCTCAATGATGTACTTGCCGCCGTGTGCGTACGAACCGGGATCCTTGACAGAAGCCTGGTAGTTGAAGGCCGCCTTCGCCAGGCGTGCCGTCCAGCTCTTGTAGGAGTTGGGGAAGGCCGCTTCGGCTTCATCGGTCACGCCGTCGGCATTGGTGTCAATGAAGAAGTAAGGATAGGCCGTCGGGCTGTAGACCAGCGCGGTGCCGGCAACTTCCTTGGCATAGGACTGCATGGCCGTGTAAAGCAGCGTGCGCAGGCCGTCCACCTCATAGTAGATGCCTTCTTTTACGTCGCCGTCGCCGTCATAATCGACCGCCGAGGAGATCATGCGCACATCGCGGATGTCTTCCGCTGCGGTCACGCCTTCGTGACAGGTGGCGCAGGTTTCGACGTTCAGTTCCAGCGAATGCGGGTTGTGGCAGTCGGTGCAGGTATTGACGCCCTCCACGTGCTGCCAGAGCGCATCGTAGGTCTTGCCTTCATACTGGTAACCACCCTGCACCTGGGTGCCGTAGCGGGCAACTGCGGCAGCAAAGTAGTGCAGGTTGGTGAAGCCAAGATCCGCAACGGGAACATCCGGGTCGGTGGCGCCGGCTTTTTCAATGGCCGCATCCACAGTGGCGCCGGCAGCCGTGCCCTGGTGGCAGGTCATGCAGACGGCTTCGCCGCCGAGGCCGGTCACTTCAGCGCCCGAGGGGAACTTGACCGTGGTCAGTTCTGCGGTGGCTTCGTTGTGGCAGGTGGCACAGGAAATGACGGAGCCGATTTCAGCGGCCTTGTCCACGACAAAAGCTTCGCTGCCATCCGCACCGACGTAATCCTGGAAACCGCCCTGGCTGTGGCACTTGGCGCAGGAGGTGGGGATTTCCTTGGGATCATCTTCGTTCCAGTGGTTGAACGCTTCAGCCGCGGCGTCTGCATGCGGCGAAGCGGCCCACATCTCGAAGTTCGGCACCGTGGCAGCCTCAACGCCGCCAGCCTCCGGACAAGCTGTGGGCTCGGGGCAGGTGGGGGCTTCCACCACGGGCGCCTGGGTGGGCGCCGGCGTGGCCTGGGCGCAGGCGGTCAGCGCAAGCGCTGCAATCGCGAGCACCCCCAAGATCAACACAAATTTCAGGTTGACTTTCTTCATATTTGCATTCTCCTTGATACTGCATTGACGATAAATTGTTTGAAAGGGATTGAGTTAACAGAAAAGGATCAGTATGAGATTGCGCCTCCTATTCTTCTGAATCAGGTCTGGATTGTCAAATCAAATTATACAGACATTAGAAGATGAAAACAAGATTAATCGTGTAATTTCCATCCTGTTAGGTGCATTACATTTGGGTTAATTTACTTGTATCCCTAACTATCTCTCCAAACATATCTTAAAAGGTTCTATAATAAGAACAGGAGAGAATGG
>JAPKMQ010000249.1 GCA_026645875.1 Longilinea sp. | reverse complement strand
CGATGAGGCCACCATCCGCAAGGCTGAACGGCTTCAGAACCAGAAATACGGGTGGTTTGGCCGGCTGCTTTCGTTGCCGCAGAAAGTGAAGGGCACGAAGACGACGGTGCTGGAGATCCGCCTGGCGGAATAGGACGATGCACGGCGATAAAAACAGGGCGTGGCCTTTTGGGACCGCGCCCTGCTGTTTGTGTGAAAAATCCTGTTTTACTTGATCTCAATCGACTGGACTAGCGCGTCCAGCGCGCTCAAATCGGGCGTGAAGGCGCTGGCGGGCTGGGCGTCGATCAGGCTGACGGTGGTCTCCAGGTATTTGAGGAAATCGCTGACGAATTCGGGCGATTCCTGCCCGGTGATGGTCTCGTCGGCGGGCAGACCGGCCAGATTGACCGGAAGCAATGCAGCCACGTAGTACTTGCCGTCGCTGGTCAGGCCCTGGAAGGTGTAGATCAGCTCGTGGTTGTTGATGGGCAGCGGGGCCTGGTCAAACTGGGTGACGAACCGCACGCCCTGGCCGTTCTTGAAGTCCAGGAATTGCACCTGGGCATGCATCACCTGCGAGGCATTGAAGAGCGGCAGGAAGGGCAGGTTTTTGCCTACCTGCTGGGTTTGCAGCAGCGTTTGCAGGTCGGCGGCGATCTGCCCGGCGCCCTGGTTGGCCGCGGCCAGCTCGTCGAGCGGGTAAATGAAGATCTGCGGCTTCATCAGGTGTTCGCCGATCGGGTAGCCCGACAGGTCCAGGCGGGTGTGTTCGGGCAGCGCTTCCCAGTAGGGGCCGTCGGTGGTGGGCGGCACCGCGGCAATGACCTGTGCGGTGAGTCCCTGCGCCAGGCCGTTCAGGTTGGCGGTCAGTTCGGGGGACTGGGCGGCCGGCGGCGGGGCGTCGGTGGGTGCGACGGTTGGCAGACCGTCGGTCGGGGTGACGGCGGTGGGGGTGACGGCGGCAGGCGCGGCGCAGGCCGCCAGCAGCAGCATTAACACAGCCAGCGCGCCGGTGATACGCAGTACACGGTTGAATGAATGGTTGCGAAACATGATCAGATTCCTCGCTCTGGATGTTCAAGTGATATGAGTGCGAACATCCCGGGTGAAGACGAATCCGCGCGGAAAAAGGTTCCCGGCGGGGAAGTGAATTTACACGATAAACAGGATGGATAGGATAAAAGAAATCGAGCGATACAGGCAGGCACAGGCCAGGCTCCGCGGCACGGATAATCCATCGAAGTCTTCGCTTGCCTTGCCTTTACCGAAGAAGTTGCCGGCGGGCTTGCCCGGAAGGGTTGGGGGGATGATGGACGGTTTCTACTCCACCGTGTAACTCTGCCCCGGGCGCAGCAGGTGCACTTTGGCGCTGGTTTCGCGTTCCACCTGCTCGGCCCAGGCCACCGCGTCCTGCGCGATCAGGTCAAAGGTGTTAAAGTGGATCGGGATGACGTGCCTGGGCTGCAGCAGCTTGACCGCGCGCAGCGCGTCGGCGGGCCCCATGGTGAAATTGTCGCCGATGGGGATGACCGCCAGGTCGAGTTCCTCCTCGCCGATCAGGCGCATGTCGCCAAACAGGCCGGTGTCACCGGCCATATAAATCTTGCGCCCGTCATTGGTGGTCAGCAGGAAGCCGGCCGGGTTGCCGCCGTAAGAGCCGTCGGGCAGCGCCGAGCCGTGCAGCGCCAGCGTCAGTTTGAGGTAGCCGAAGGGGTGCTGGTGCCCGCCGCCCAGGTGCTGCCCGTGCGTTTTGACTCCCTGCTTGCCCAGCCAGTTGCAAATTTCAAAGTTGCTGATCACCAGCGCGCCGGTGCGTTTGGCGATGGCGGCCGTATCGCCGACGTGGTCGCCGTGGCCGTGCGTCACCAGGATGAAATCGGCCGGCAGGTCGGCGGCTTTGGCGCTGGCGGCCGGGTTGCCGCTGAAAAACGGGTCCACCAGCAGGTTGTAACCGCCCGTTTTCAGTCCGAGCGTTGCATGACCGAACCAGGTGAGCTGCGTGTTCATGGCGCGGGTTGGGTGGGTGCGGGTTTGCGGAAGGCGCGCGCCATCAGCAGCACGCCCGCCAGGATGAGCAGAATGGGGCCGGCGAGTTTGAGCGCCGGGCTGCCGAAGAGCGTGCCGAACAGGCCGAACACCAGTACGCTGATCCCCAGCATCCACTGGCCCACCGCCATCGAATCCTTGCCCCACTTACCGTACCACGAGCCCAGCCACAGCCCCAACCCCACGCCGCCGGGGATGAGCGTCCAGGCGTAGGCCCACGAAGCCCAGTCGTTGGTGAATGTGTCATAGAGGAAAATCAGGCCGAGCATGAGCAGGATGGATCCGGGGATGAACAGCCCGGAGAGTCCCTGGCGCTGTTGCGGCCAGAGCAGCGGCGGAATGAAGAAGCCAGCCGCCAGGAGGATGAAGATCATCGGCCACAGTTTATCGAAATTGACTCCGGGGAGGATGTTGAACAGGAAGAACAACGCGCCCAACCCGATCAGGATCACGCCGGCGACCAGCGAACCGCGGTTATTTGGGTTCATGAGAAACTCCTTTCAGGTTTATAAAAAGGTCTTGAGGTAAGACGGCAAATGCCCGGTGTCGTTGTGTGAAACGAGCTGCATGCGGCCGTCGTGTTCGATGAGGATTTCGGTGATGCCGCAGTTGTTGATTTCGAAGTTGGTCCAGCGTTCAGGGGGCAGGTCGAGCGCGCGGCAGACCAGGTAGCGCAGCAGGTTGCCGTGCGTCACCAGGATTTCGTGAGAATCGCGGCCGCCCGCGCGGCGGAAGTAGCGCGCGAAGGCGCGTTCGGCCTGGTAGTGGCCGCGGGTCACCTCGCCCGGCTCGAGGTTGAGAAAGTCGTCCGACAGCAGTGGCGGGACGACCGGCACGCACTCGCGCAGGTCGGGGTCGAATTGCACGCTGAGATTGGGAAAGCTGCGCGCCAGGAACGCGGCGGTTTGCTGCGTGCGGCGCAGGTCGCTGGAGAAGAGCGCCTGCACCGGCAGCCCCTGCAGGCGGCGCGCGGTGGTTTCGGCCTGCTGCTCTCCGGCGGGGGTCAGGCCGCCTTCCAGCGCATCGCCGTCGAGGTTGGCGCGGTCGTGCTGGGCGTGGCGGATGAGGTAGAGCGTGCGCGTGGACATGCTTAATTAGTTTAACACGCACCGCCCGGTTTGCAACCTGATCAAAGGGAGGGAATTGGGATCGGGATGTTATTTGTGGATGCGTGATGCGTGAGTCGTGAAGCGTGAAGCGAGGGTATGGCGAAACCTTTTGGTGCGTTTGATTTTCATGCCCCTCCGTAATCGATTACTGTAAATTGCTCAATTTCGTTGTTGAATCCGCCCGATTGCGGATTAAAATAAGCTTAGAAGTAAATCGTATCGATGGTATGTGAAAGCGCTCACAAATATGACAGGGGGCGCGCTTTTCCGTGACCTATGATACTTATCCAATTCTATGATGATTAGTAAACTTATCTATTTGAATGGAAAGAATGTTTTTGCGCGCACGCCCGCGGGGTCTGCGCAGCCCGGAATTCAATCACCCCACTTAATGGAGTTTGCATAATGACCAAACAAATGATCACAATCGATGCCAACGAGGCGGTTGCCCACGTAGCATACCGCCTGAACGAGGTGATCGCCATTTACCCGATCACCCCCTCCTCCGGCATGGGAGAGTTCTCCGATGCCTGGATGGCCCAGGGCGTGAAAAACATTTGGGGCACCATTCCCTCGGTGGTCGAAATGCAGTCTGAAGGCGGCGCGGC
>JAPKMQ010000248.1 GCA_026645875.1 Longilinea sp. | reverse complement strand
TTTGATCCTTTACCAGGGAAAATACTACCTGTATTGGCCGCCGTTTCCCGCCTTGCTTGTGCTGCCCCTGGTGGCCATCTTTGGGGCAGGCTTCAGCGATGTCCTGGTCAATGTCGTCCTGACCAGCGTGATCGCGGCCTTGATAGCCGCTATCTTGGCCGAAACAGACCGCCAGGGCCTGTCACCGTTAAGTGCGCTGCAACGCGGCCTGCTGGTGATCTTTTTCACCTTGCCTGCGCAGCCTTTACCTATTGGGCCGTGCTGCGTTTTCGCGGCTGGAAGGCCTTTTTATTGGCCGGGATTGGCATGGCTTGCGTCTTTGCCACGCGAAATTCGATGATCCTGGTTGGAATTTGGCCGGCATGGTTCCTGATCCGCGAACACTGGGATCAGCGCTGGTGGAAATTGATCCGGTTGACGGCATTGGCCATGATCCCCATTCTCATCTCGGTTGGATTAATCGGTTGGTACAACGATGCCCGTTTTGGCAACCCGCTTGAAATCGGTTACCGGTTTCATCAAATGAATCCTTTTTTCAAGCCGCTGTACGATCAGTACGGCGCATTCAACCTGCACTACCTGCCCACCAACCTGTATTATCAATTCATCTTTTACCCGCTGCCCTGGCGGCTGGGGAGCCCGATGGGTGGCAGCATTTTTCTGTTGAGCCCGTTATTCTTTGCGGCGTTGTGGGCCCTCTGGCTGGACCGCCGCAAAGTTTCCACCTGGGTTCTGGCTGCGACATTTTTGATTGCTTATATCCCGATCGGGTTATTGATGGGCACGGGGTATTTCCAGTACGGCCCGCGCTATTTGCTGGATATTTCCATCCCGCTCCTGCTGCTGACCGCCCAGGGAATGCGCCGCTGGCCGCTGTGGTCGGTTGTCAGCCTGACCACCGTGTCCATTTTTCATTACCTCATCGGGGTTACCATATTTATTCGGTGATGTTTTTTACGGCAGGGCGTCACCGGCTTTTTGCCGGTAGATATAAAATGAGGTGTCGGGGTACGGCACGGACGTTACCGGCTCAAGGCACGCATACTCTACCGGCTCATGGAACACGAAAAAGCGCACCCCGGCACCCTGGAACGCAGGGTTGCACGGGTGAATCTTTAGCAGCATCGCGTCCTCGCGCTCCTGGATGAATTCGATCGAGTCGCCTGCCGCGGGCAAAACCTGTATATGGCTGTAACGGTTATAGATTTCAGCATACTGGCCCTGCGGATCAAAATTTCGCCACAGGTCCGGCTGCGGGTGGTACTGGGTGGCGCTGATCACCCGCGCGCCGTTGGCCGCCGCGAAGTTGGACAGCACGCTGTCATAAAAAACCCAGCCGGCGTCCGCGTTTTCCGGCTGGTTGGCAATTTGCTGGATTTCACGGGCAATCTGGCTCTCGCGCAAAACCCCCAGACCGCGGTAGAGCGGGTTGACGTAGAACGCGGTGAGCAGCGAGAAAGCCAGCAGCGCGATGGCGAACAGGCTTTTGACGCGATTCATCAGCGCGGCCGCCAGCAGGAAGACGAACATCGGCACAATGTAGATCAGTGCCGGGATGACGAAAAAGCCCGGATTTTCCGCCTGGATGCTTCGGCCGGCGGAGAAATAAAACAGGGCTGCCGCCGCCGCATACAGCCCGGCCAAGAGCCGGTTTCTCCGCGTGGCTGCGAAGGGCGGCCGGGCAAAAAAGTAGATCACCAGCAGCAGGTTGAGCGATCCAAAAACCGTGATCATCCGTTTGGCGGGCACGCGGTCCAGCAGCAGCAGGTGAGAAAGCCAGGCCGGCAGCCCCACAAAGGCCCAGCACAGCGCCAGCAGGTAGAAGAGCAGCGCCGCGATCAACAGCCCATCGGGCCGCTGCCGGCGCCAGATGAGGCGCGCCTGCTGGAAGATGAACAACGGCAGCAGGAAGAGCGAGAACATGAAGTAGGATGAAGCCTCGCTCTGGTTGTCGAGGGTCAGGTAATAGGCCCTGTCCCACAGCAACTGGATGTTGTAGAAGCCGCCCAACAGGTGCCCTGGTTGCATGTTCCCGCCGGTTTCCAGCCGCCCGCCGGGGTAAACGCTGCTCATCACGGTTTGGATCACCGTCCATTGGTCAACAACGTAGGCCGCCAGGACGGCCAGGTTGACCGCCAGCGCGATGCACAACCCGGCCAGCGCCCACCGGAAGCGCGCGTCAGTCCACGCCTGGCGCAGCCCGCCGCGCAGGAAGCGGTCTGCCAGCAGTCCCACGATCAGGAAGACCAGCGCCAGCACGGTGGGGATGAGCCCGGGGATGTAACCCAGGAACATGAAGCAGCCCACCGCGTAGGTGAACAGCGCGGCATAAAGAGCGCGCGCGCGCGCCGTTTGCGCGTCGACCAGTTGCAGCACCAGGAACAGGAGCAGGAAGAACCAGCCGAAGGTTTCGGTCAGCGAGGTGGAATACCACCATTGCACCGCCGGCGAGTAAAACGCCGCCAGCGCCATCAGCGCGGCAAACATTCGCTGGCCGTTCATCAGTTTCACGGCCAACAAATAAACGCCCAGGATCACGATCAGGCCCTTGAACCACCAGTGGAACGAAAAGCCGTATTCCAGCGGGAGGAGGAAATAGCCCCAGTTTTGTGGGGTGAAAATCAGGCTCCAATGACGGATGGGAACGTCGGTCAGGATGAGGTTTTGACCCGATCCGATGAATGGGTTGTGCTGGCTGAAGCCCACGCGCGATTCCATCACCGTCCAGGGCGTTTCGATGGCGTATTCATCCGAGCGGATCACTTGCGGGCTGCCGATGAGCAGGTTGGGGTCCGATTCCACTTCGCCATAGAGGAAATACCAGTCCATCCCAATGGAGGAGCCGCTCAGGCGGAAAGCAACCAGAAGGGAAAAGGCAAGCAAAAGGAGGATGGGAAAAACAGCATTTTGCCAGGTTGTTTTCCTTTGAGGCATTTTTGGAAGCAATTATTCCTCTCCTCGAAATGACTGTATAACGCTTGTTAGTGATGGAAAGCCGGGTTGATATAGCAGATGAAGAAAATTTAGAAGTAATAACATGAGCAATAACATTGGAAAATTATTTATAAAAGCGCCGTACTTATTCGTATAAGAAAAAGATGTGGAAAAGTAAGCGATGGAGAAAAACAAAACCATAAAAATGCTTATTATTCGGTGTCGAATCGAACCAATTCGCTCTTCCAAATCACCAATTCTGCAAATGAAATAAGCAAACGGTGCAACGAGGATCGAAAGTTTATAGTCATGACTTACAGAAGGGATCAGTAATGCTCCCAGTGCACAAGCTATAAGAAGAAATGGATTTGGAGTTTTTTCTTTTTGACCTAACGTTCTATACAGAATAATTAGAATATTGAGGATGATTAAGACAAGAAGTATTAACTCAATAACTTTTGAGAAAGGAAGATTCCAAGATTGGCCTCCTTGAATCAGCGTGACAAAGGCCTTAATCGAATGATTGCCGATCCATATTCCCGGATTGATTGTTTGAGTTTTGATCGCGTGAAAAAAATCTATGAATATTCCAGACCCTAATACAAATAAAAGAAGAAAATTACTAAAAAGCAATCCCGCCAACCTTAGAATATTCGTTTTTATCCGTTGTGCGTTGTCAACAAATAACAGTATAAAAATGAATGGAAACACTTTTAAGTAGTTCGTCATAAGTCTTTAGAAATATGAAACTTTGGATCTACGGATTGGCAATTTTGAGCAGTCATCAATTTCACAGAGGCGTTCACCACTTCGTCAATATTGGC
>JAPKMQ010000247.1 GCA_026645875.1 Longilinea sp. | reverse complement strand
CCGGTCAATCCGTCCTGGATTGAGCCCAAAATCGCCATTGGTCCCACACAAAAAACCAGGGAAGCGGTCAGAAAGCCCTTGATAAAACGGCTGGACGATTGGTTGTCGCCGCCGTTATTGAACTTCGCCTCCAGCCACACCCCCAGGCGGGCCAGGCGCTGGTCAATCTGCCACCACTCCCCCAGCAGCGAGCCAATCAGGATGGCGCCGACCACCACCAGCGCGTTTTCCGTTTTGATGAACATTTGCAGGCCGTAGCCCAGCGTGAACAAGCCAAATCCGGTCACAACCGTGCCGCGGACGCGCTCGGGGATGCGCGCGCCCATCAGATTACCGAGCAGGCTACCAATAACAACAGCGCCAACGTTTACCAGGGTACCAATCATTTTTCTTTCGCCAGGGTGGGATGATCGCGGCCCGCAGCCGCGGTTTCAGATAGTTCCAACAAAAACAGATACGATGATAGCCGGTTGACAAAAGGCAAAAGATCGCGGTTCGCCAGGTCGCCGCGCGCCATCAATTCGGCAATCCTGCGCTCGGCTCGCCGCACGATGGTGCGCGCCAGATCCAGCGCAGCGCTGCCCGGCGTGTCTCCGGGAACGATGAACTCGCGCGGTATTGTCACCTGCGCCTGGAGAGTATCGATCTCCACCTCGAGCCGCCGGACCGAGTCCGGGTCGATCACCTGAAATCGGGCAGCCGTTTCCGGGGTGGCGGCCAGTTCGGACATCAACTGATACAACTGGCGCTGCAATGCCAAAAGTCGTTCGCGGTTTTCAGGCATTGCAACCAGGCTGCGTGCCACTCCCAACGCAGCCGAAGCCTCATCGACGGCGCCCACAGCCTCCATGCGTAAATCAAATTTATCCACACGGCCTTCGCCAAGCAACCCGGTTGTGCCGTCATCGCCCTGCCCGGTATAAAACTTAGCCATTCAGCACTCCTTGGGGTGATTTCAGCTCGCGGTACAGATACCAATGCGTTTCTTCCGGGAATCCGGCCTGCTGTGCTGGGTCCCATATGAATCCAGCCTTCACACTGGCGCCTTTCAAGCGCGCGTCCAGGCCGGCGAGGTATTCCTGCTCCTGCAATGGGATCCCGGCCAACAGGTCATCCGCCAACAGCGCAAGGATCACCCTCAGGCGCACCTCGTAGCGGTAATACGCCAGGGATGGGTCCCTGAGCAATTCCTCCAGCCGGTCTTTCCACATGCGTAGCCGGCTGGAATACTCCAGGGCAGCCTTTTTTGACCAGTTCGAGCGCCAGCGCTCATTAAGCTGATCGATTGCGGCGATTAGATCTGTATGCGACGCCGGAGGGCTGCCGGCCATCAATCGCGCTTCTGCCAGGCGGATGTTGCCCAACGACAACTGGGCAAATTGCGACCGGGATGGGCCGGTGATGCGCGGACCGGCCGGCCAGTAAATTTCCTTTGACAGGAGAAAATCTGGCAGTTCCGGCAGGACTGCTTCCAGGTAGGCACGCTCCTCGTCGATTGTCTGCACGTTCTCCTCCCCTCCAACGCATACAGGCGCGTTATGGCGTCGGGCTTGTCTCTGGCAGGGGCGTCGAACGCCGCGCCTGCAGGAACCAATCCGTCACGCTCGAGAACCGGTCCGAGGCGTCGAATAGCGGACCCATGCGGATGCCCTGAACCTGGGTATCCACCGCATAGTTATACACTGGATAGAAGAGCGGCAGCGCCGGCAATTCCTCGGTAAAAATAGCCTGGAAGTTGCGATAGAGCCGGGCGCGTTCGGAAATATCCAGCGTAATACGGGCGTTTTCCAGGTAATCACTGGCCATTTTATTGTCCCACTGGGTATAGTTCTGCCCGCTGGTCGCCTGGACTTGATCCCAAAACGGGTAAGGGTCAGGGTCGGGAGAACGTGCCAGGTTGATATCCACCAGTGCAGCCTGAAAATCCCGGCTCGCCAGCCTTTCGTTCAGCAGAATATCATAAGGCACTGCTTCCAATTCGACCCGGACTTGAAGTGCTTCCCAATCTTTTTGAATGGCCTGGGCAATTTGCTCGTGCTCTGGCGTATCCGGGTAGATCAGGTTGAAAGCCAACTGGTTGCCGTCCTTGGCCCGCACTGTAACGTCCTCGGCGCTGATCACGTATCCCGCCTCAACCAGCATGTCCTGTGCCTGAGTCGCATCGAAATTCACCCGCTGGATGGCCTCATTGTAGGCCCAGGTGCCCGGGAAGATCGGCCCGTCGGCAAGGATGGCCTGGCCGCTTAAAATTCGGTCCACCATCCGTTGCCGGTTCAGCCCGGTGTACAGCGCTTTGCGCACGGCTGTCTCGCCCAGGAAGGGCTTATCGTTGCTTTTCAGGTTGAACAGCACCATCGACATTTCGGGTAGCCGACTGGTGTAGATCGACAGGTCAGGTTCGGCCAGCACTTCAGCCAGAGTCGCCTGGGTCACGCCAGCGATCCCCTGGACGTTGCCATTGCGATAAGCGTCCAGCGCCGACACGTCATCGGGATAGTACCGGAAAACCAGTTGCTCAATGAAGGCCTTGCTGCCGTAATATTTCGCGTTAACCGCCAGCACCACCCCCGTGATATTGCCATCCTCTACAATCAAACGGTCAAATTGATACGGCCCGCTGCCGACCGGTTGCAGATTGAAGGGCGAATCCACCAAATCCTCGAAACCGACCCCATCGAGCAGATGTTTGGGAAGCACGCCAAAGCTGAGATAATCCAGGAAGGGCGAGAAGGGTTCGGGCAGCTTGAACTGGATTTGCGTGGGGCTGACAGCAGTAACATCCACGCTTCGCCAGAACTCGGCCAGGTCACTTGGAACGACCGGCGAGTCGGTGCGCATCAGGTCAATGGTGAAGACGATATCATCACTGGTCAGCACCTCACCATCATGCCATTTCACGCCTTCCTTTAGGGCAAAATTGTAGATGGTACCATCTTTGGAGATGCCCCACGAATCCGCCAGGTCCGCCAGCGGATTGCCACGGTTGTCAAACGTGATCAGGCGGCTGTAAATCAGACGATCGACATCCCGATCAGCTGAATTGTAGAAATCCAGCACGGGGTTCAAGCGCTGCAATGAACCAATCAACGCCTCTGCGTAAGCCCCGCCTTCAGTCGGTTCAGGCGCGGCAGCCGGTGATTGGGCGGCAGGCTGCTCAATGAGCAATAAAGCCGCTACCACAAGCCCGGTTAGAAAGATGATGATGAGTTGCCAGCGTATTTTTCTCATAGTCCTCTGAATACAAAAAAGGCGACTACCCCAATTTCAGGCGTGTCGCCCCTTCATGTTACAACGCAAGGTTGTCGGTATGCGAAGAAACGCGTGTTACTCCGTTATTTTATCGCAACCGTCACGATTGTGAGAATGAAAAAAACGACCGCAAGACCAATGGTAACATAAAAAAGGGTCTTTTCAATGCCGCGCCGGGCGGAAAACACAGAGCCGCTGTCGTTGCCGCTCAAGCCGCCGAGCCCAACACCCTTGTTCTGCAAAATTACCGCAGCAACCAGCGCAATCGAGATTATAATCAGGGCAATGTCAAGGTAATTTCCCACGCGTAGCCTCCTAAGATAAAAGCAGATCGATTATACCGTCCAATACCCTAAATCGTCAACCACAATGGAAGAACTCGTCACCAACCTGCACCTTCATACCCGTTATTCCGACGGAACCGGCTCGCATCAGGATGTGCTGGCCGCGGCTATGCGCTGCGGTTTGGATGTCGTCATACCCACCGATCACAACGTGCTTGTCCAGGGCATGGATGGTTACCTGCGCCAGGATGGCCGGACGGTGATGCTGATGTGCG
>JAPKMQ010000246.1 GCA_026645875.1 Longilinea sp. | reverse complement strand
CTCGTGTTTGGGATCCTCAAGCATAAACAGCCTTTCGATCCCAATTACTTGTTGCAACCGTCTTTTACCTCTTGACTTTCAAGACGGTATCTACGTACTCTTTATGTTGGTGGTGGTGGCGGAGGCGGATATGCAGGTATTGGAGGTGGTATCAATGGGCCAACGGGGATATATACTGACCTAACAACGGTCCTGCCCTGGCATTGGAACAAATATAGGAGATAATTAAAATGATCCAGGTAGACTTGAATTATAAAATAGTAAAAATAGTATATAGATTAGTTTTACCATTTGCTGTTGTTTTATCATTGTTTGGAATTGCCTCTTTAAATAGCAGGCAACATCTTTTTGGGTTAGCAAGTGCAGATATCATCGTTCGATGCATGATTACCCTTTGGTTTTGCGGTTTGTATATTAGACTATCTCGGTTGTCCTCATTTAGTTTTTTCCCAAATAAGAAATGGTCTAAAGCAGATGTAGGAGGAATCGAGAAATACTTTTACATTAGCCTCAGTTTTCTCTTTAGCATAGGATGCGGTGTAATAACCTGGTGGGCAATCCAATGGTTTCTTCCAAACTTTTCTGATTTTGCTATTGTTATTACTGTTTTGAACTGTCTGATTGTTCTTGTACCAATGGCAACCCAGTATTGGGTATTTAAACTTTGATGTTAAATTGAAAGGCAAGAGAAGCTAGTGGCGCGTAGATGCCGTCTTGAAAGCCAAGGGAAAAGACCATGAGCAAAGGAAGCGCGATCTTCTGCTACGACGCCAACGGGAATAGGTCGCAGAAGATCGACGGAAGCACCACCAGCTACACGTATGATGCCGAGAATCGCATGACCGCGGTCAGCGGGGCAGCCGCGGCCCCATTTCCCGAAAAACCCGGCCCGCAAACCCCTTCCATCTGCGCGCGGGTAGTGTTATAATCTGCCTTCGCGTCCAGTGATGGCGCACAGGCATTATCGCGAAATAAACCAACAGGTAAGGAATTCTGACGATGGAAGATTTGTTGAAAGCCGTTGAGGCTCCTGTTAATCCCAATATCCCCGACCTGCGGCCCGGTGACACGGTCAGCGTGCATGTCAAAATCAAAGAAGGCGCTCGCGAGCGTATCCAGGAATTCAAGGGCATCGTGCTGTTCATCCACAGCAACGGCGCCAATTCCACCTTCACCGTCCGCCGCGTGGCCAGCAACGGCATCGGCGTCGAGCGCACCTTCCTCACCCGCTCCCCGCGCATCGACAAAGTGGTCGTCGAACGCCACAACGTGGTTCGCCGCTCGCGCCTGTATTTCATGCGCACCCGCACCGGCAAGAGCGCCCGCCTCAAGCAGAAGTTCTCGTAAGCTTCTGTCCGTTCCGATCGCATCAGGGTGCAGCCTGCTCCAGCGGGTTGCGCCCTTTTTGGCTTAACTTCGTTGAATCAGGATGACTTGAAATTTGCGAATGATTCACGCTGTAGACCTAACCCCCGGCTCCTTCCCTTGCAGGGAAGGAGAGAAAATCGTAGCGAGTTTTCCCTTCTCTCCCCGCTACGGGGAGAGAAGGGGTAGGGGATGAGAGAGGTCAACACCCAATCCCGAACGAACTTTTAATATATACTGGTATTCATGCAACCACCCATCATCGGCCTCACCACCAATCGGCTCACCTCCACCAACCCGCTGGCGCCCAACCACGGCGTTTCGGAAGCCTACATCCAGGCGGTCTCCGAGGCGGGCGGCATTCCGCTGCTCATTCCGTTGGGCCTGCCCGAACGCGACTGGGCCGCGCTGGCCGGCCGCCTGGACGGCATCCTGCTGACCGGCGGCAGCGACATCGACCCGGCGCGCTTCAACGGCAGCCCCCACCCGCGCGTCTACGACGTCGACCCTCAACGCGACGCGCTGGAGATGGCGCTGGTGCAGCGCGCGGTTGAGGGCGGCCAGCCTTTCCTGGGCATCTGCCGCGGCGCGCAGGCGGTCAATGTGGCGCTGGGCGGCACGCTCTACACCGACATCGCCGACCAGGTCCCCGGCGCACTGCGCCACGACTGGTACCCCGACATCCCACGCGACTACCGCGCCCACGGCGTGACGCTCGACCCCCACAGCAGGTTGGCGGGCATTCTGGGCACCACTCAACCGCAGGTGAACAGCCTGCACCACCAGGGCTTGCAGCACATCGGCGCGGGTCTGGCCGTCAGCGGGCACGCCCCGGACGGCATGGTGGAAGCCATCGAACTGCCCGGCCACCCCTTCGGCATCGCCGTGCAGTGGCACCCCGAGTGGCTGCGGGACGACCCGGCCATGCGCGCCCTGTTTCGCGCCTTTGTGCAGGCCGCCGCGCGGGAGGAATGAGCAATGCCAGCCGTGCCGATTGGCGTGTTTGACTCGGGCGTGGGCGGGCTTTCGGTGCTGCGCGCCATCCGCCGGCAACTGCCCGCGCAACCGGTGATCTACCTGGCCGACCAGGCACACGTGCCCTACGGCTCGCGCACGCTCGAAGAAGTGCGCGGCTTTTCGGAGGCCATCACCCGCTACCTGCTCGATCAAGGCGCGCGCCTGATCGTGGTGGCCTGCAACACCGCCTCGGCCGCCGCGCTGCACGAGCTGCGCGACCGCTTCCCGGAGGTGCCCTTCGTCGGCATGGAGCCGGCCGTCAAGCCCGCCGCCGAGCACACCCACACCGGCGTGGTCGGCGTGATCGCCACCCCGGCCACCTTCCAAGGAAGGCTATACGCATCGGTCGTCGAGCGCTTCGCCCACGGCGTCACCATTCTGCAGGACACCGTCCCCGGGCTGGTGACCGCCATCGAAAACGGCCAGCTCGACGCGCCCGAAACGCGCGCCATCCTCGAAGCCGCGCTCGAGCCCATGCTGGCGCAAAACATCGACACCGTCGTGCTGGGCTGCACGCATTTCCCGTTCGTCATCCCGCTCATCCAGCAGATCGCCGGGCCAGGCGTGCGCGTCATCGACCCTGCCCCGGCCGTGGCGCGCCAGACTGAACGCCTGCTGGAGACGCGCGGCTGGCGGGCCGAAGGCGAATCGCCCGCAGCGGTGCGCTACCTCACCACCGGCCCGCGCAAACCATTCGAGGCGTTGCTCGGCCGCCTGATCGACGCCCCCGACGCCACAGCCGAAAAATTGCGCTGGTCGCGCGCCAACTTGCGCGCCTGACAAAATCTACTCTCAGGCATGTTTTTCCTTTTTGTTTTCTGTTTTTCGTGTATTTCGTGTCTTTCGTGGTTAAATTCTTCCCATCTTGTGTCAGTAAATTCTGACGCACGCCCATGATATACTATTCAAAATTGCTTTGGAGGCAAACAACGATGTCCAGAGTGGAACTCGATCTCGATCCGGTCACGCACCTCACCGCGGATGCCATCGGGCAGCCCGGCCAGCGCGTGTTTTACCTGCAAGGCACGCAGGATGAGCGCGTCGTCACTTTACTGGTTGAGAAAATTCAGATCCAAAGCCTGGCGGAAGGCCTGGATGACTTCCTGAAGGAGGTCTTCGAACGCTTCCCCGATCTGCCCGCCGACAGCGATGCGTACGACGAAGCCAAAATGCGCATCCTGCCGCCCGTTGATCCGCTCTTCCGCGTCGGCGAAGTCGGCCTGGGATACGATTCAGAGCGCGACCTGGTCTGCTTGATTGCGCGCGAGATCCTCAGCGGCGAAATGCAACCCGACGACGCCAGCGTGGTGCGCTTCTGGGCTACCCGCTCGCAGATGCGCGCCATGGCGCATTGGGGTCTGGACGTGGCCAGCCACGGCCGCCAGATCTGCCCGCAATGCGGCGAGCCGATGGACCCCGCCGGTCACTTCTGC
>JAPKMQ010000245.1 GCA_026645875.1 Longilinea sp. | reverse complement strand
TAGCGCGAGACCTGGATGATCGTCCGGGCAGAGTGCGCCAGTGCGTCTGGCGAACTGAGGTGGTACCGCGGAAGGCGTTCCTTTCGTCCTCATGGATGAAAGGGCGTTTTGTTTTAAGCCTGATACGCAATCATTGATCGATTTGAAAGTCGAGGTCATCATGAGTTACGAACTACCCAAAGCCTATGATTTCAAAGCCACTGAACAGCGTCTTTACCAGTGGTGGGAAAAAAGCGGCTTCTTCCAGCCCGCCAACGACCCAAACAAGCCCGGCTTCGATCCCGCGAAAAAGCCGTTTGTCATATCCATCCCGCCCGCCAACGTCACCGGCGAACTGCACCTGGGGCATGCCATGTTTGTGGCGATGGAGGATTTGATGATCCGCTATCACCGCATGAAAGGTGAACCCACGCTGTGGCTGCCCGGCACAGACCACGCCGGCATTGCTACCCAATTGCAGGTGGAAAAAGCGCTGGCCAAAGAAGGCCTGACCCGCGACCAGCTTGGGCGCGAGGAGTTCGAGCGGCGCACCTGGGCCTGGAAGGAAAAATACGGTGGCATCATCACCAGCCAGATTCGCCGGCTGGGCGCTTCGTGCGACTGGACGCGCGAGCGCTTCACACTGGACGCCGGACTTTCGCGCGCTGTGCGCGAGGCCTTCGTGC
This sequence comes from Longilinea sp., assembly GCA_026645875.1. Lineage (GTDB taxonomy): Bacteria > Chloroflexota > Anaerolineae > Anaerolineales > Anaerolineaceae > Longilinea. Next base: position 3,158 of record JAPKMQ010000245.1, on the reverse strand, counting down.
GCCTGTACGAGAAGGGTCTGATCTACCGCGGCACGCGCATGATCAACTGGTCACCCGGCCTGCGCACCGCCGTCTCAGACCTTGAGGTGGAATACTCGCAGGAACCCGGCTTCCTGTACTATTTCAAATACCGTCTGGCGGATAACCCGGATGAATTTATCCCGGTGGCCACCACCCGCCCCGAAACCATCCTGGGCGACACCGCCGTGGCCGTCCACCCGGAAGACGAGCGCTACAAACATCTCATCGGCCTCAAGGTATTGGTGCCGATCCTCGACCGCGAGGTGCCGGTCATCGCGGACGAATATGTGGACCGCGAGTTCGGCACCGGCGCGCTCAAAATCACCCCGGCGCACGACCCCAACGACTATGTGATCGGCCAGAAGTTCAACCTGGAGATGACCAGCATCCTCGACCGCGAAGCGCGCATCAACGCCAACGGCGGCCCCTATGTCGGGCTGGACCGCTTCGCGTGCCGCAAGAAGCTTTGGGCCGACATGAAAGCCGCCGGGCTGGTGATCAAAGAGGAGCCTTACCAGCTCAACGTGCCACGCTCGCAGCGCGGCGGCGAGATCGTCGAGCCGATGATCTCGGACCAGTGGTTCGTGTCCATCCAGCCCCTCGCGGATGCCGCCCTCAAGGTGGTGCGCGATGGCGACATCAAGATCGTGCCCGACCGTTTCACCAAGGTGTACTACAACTGGCTGGAAAACATCCAGGACTGGTGCATCAGCCGGCAGCTCTGGTGGGGCCACCGCATCCCGGTGTGGTATTGCGGCGATTGCGGCAAAATGACCGTTGCGCGTGAAGATCCGACCGCGTGCAGTCACTGCGGCAGCTCGCGTATTCGACAGGATGAAGACGTGCTGGATACCTGGTTCTCCTCCGGGTTGTGGCCCTTCTCCACGCTGGGCTGGCCGGATGAAACCCCCGACTACAAGTACTTCTATCCCACCTCGGTGCTTGAGACCGGTTACGACATCCTCTTCTTCTGGGTGGCGCGCATGATCATGGACGGGCTGGAATTCACCGGCAAGATTCCCTTCCACACCGTTTACCTGCACGGCCTGATCCGTGACGAACACGGCCAGAAAATGAGCAAGACCAAAGGCAACGTGATCGATCCGCTGGGCGTGATGGACGAGATGGGCACCGACGCGCTGCGCTTCACCTTGCTGGTGGGCTCCACGCCTGGCAATGATACCAACCTCAGTCTGAAGAAGGTGGAAGCCAACCGCAATTTTGCCAATAAAATCTGGAACGCCGGCCGCTTCATCATCGGCGCACTCGAACAGGCGCCTGCCGCACCTCAAGGACAACCCAATTGGACCCTGGCCGATTCGTGGATCTGGGCGCGGCTGCAAACGCTGACTGCCGACGTGGATCGCCTGTTTGGCGGGCACCAGTACGGCGAGGCCGGCCGTCAGATCTATGAGTTCTTCTGGGGAGAGTTTGCTGACTGGTACCTGGAAATTGCCAAGCAGCAGCTCGCCGAGGAAGGCGACCGCGCCTTCTACACCGCGCAGACGCTGGCGCGCGTGCTGGATGCCAGCCTGCGCCTGCTGCACCCATTTACGCCCTACGTGACCGAAGAGCTGTGGAGCCACCTCAAGCGCGCTGCGCAGGACCGCCAGGCGTTGTACACGCCCAAGGGCGGCTGGGAACAGGCGCTGATTGTTGCAGCCTGGCCGCAGGCCCAGGCTCCCGAGGGTTGGGAGGCAGCCAAAGTGGCCGACTTCAACCTGATCCAGGAAAGTGTGCGTGCCATCCGCAACCTGCGCGCCGAAAAGAAGGTCACCCCCGGCAAGCGCATTGCCGCCACCGTCGTTTGTGGCGACCGGCTGCCGGTCTTCACCGAGCAGGCGCGCACGCTGTCGGCGTTGGCGGGGCTGGATGCCGCCCAACTTGCGCTGGTGGCTGCCCTACCCGAAAAGCCGCAGGGGCAGGCATCGCTGGTGGTTGCGGGTATCGAAATTTACCTGCCGCTGGCCGGGCTGGTGGATATGGAGGGCGAGCGTGCCCGCCTGCAAAAGGAACTGGATGACACGCTGGCGCAAATCGAACGTCTCGATACGTTGCTCTCTGGCTCGTTCGGCCAGCGCGCCCCCGCCGCCGTGGTAGAGAAGGAGCGCCAGAAACTGGCCGCCTTCCAGGAAACCGCCGCCAAGCTCAAGGAGCAATTGGCGAACCTTTAAATCATAGGGTTACAAACAGACGCCTCATCTCAATGGATGGGGCGTCTGCTTTTACCATCAAGTGCATTTAAATAATCCTACGGCCCGCGGCGTCATACGCCTGGATCGCCGCCTTCGCCGCCGGGCTTGCCAGGTACTCCTTGGCGAAGAGCGTCCAGATCATCATATCCGTCCATTCGTCGCCGCGGTAGTGATAGCGCTGGCGCAGTGTGGCTTCGTGAGTGAAACCCAGCTTGCGCGGCACGCTCGCGCTGGCCAGGTTGAGCGGGTCGCAATGAATTTCCACCCGTTGGACGCCCCACACCTCGAAGGCCGCGCGCGTCAGCGCGGCGCTGACCTCGGTGGCAAAGCCCTGGTTGATTTCAGCCGCGTGAATCCAGTAGCCAATTTCCAGCGCGCCTTCGCCCACGCGCGGGTGCAGTCCTGTGCCGCCGACCACGCGGCGCTCGTCCGCCGAAAACACGCCAAAGACGAAGTCATCGCCGCGGTCGAATTTGGCCCGTTGTATGCGGATGCGCTCGATTTTCTTCTCCAGCTCCTCCGGCTCGTTGAACGCCCAGGCCATGAACGGCTTGAGGTGGTCAAGGCTGGCGTCGATGGCGGCTTTGAGCAGCGGCGCGTCCTCCGGGTTCCAGCAGCGCACCACCAGACGTTCGGTCACAATGCGATAAGCGGGGCCAGGCAATGAGCTTGTCATCGCTTATCCTTGCGTCAGCCGCGCGCGTTCCTGCTGGAATATCCGCCGCAGGATGGCGATGGTGGCGGCGTAGGTCGAATCGATACCAAAGTACGACAGCGTCCCCGCGCCCAGGTTCTTGCCTTTGCTTAACGGCGTATCCGAAACATAGTGCAGCACGCCCACGTCAAACGGCACGCCGTACAAGTTGACCAGTTCGTTCACCGGGTGGCGCTGCGGCCGGTACATCTCATAAACCGCCGACAGGTACGGTCCGGATTCCATTT
>JAPKMQ010000244.1 GCA_026645875.1 Longilinea sp. | reverse complement strand
TTTGGGCACTCGCTGGGACTGGCTTTTCAGGCCCAGGATGATGCACTCGGGATCTGGGGAGATGCCGCCTTGCTCGGAAAATCAACCGAAAGCGATTTGATGAGCGGCAAGAAGACCCTGCCGGTTGTTTATGGGATTGAGAAGGGCGGTGATTTTGCCAGACGGTGGCTGGCAGGGCCGATCCGCCAGGATGAGATCGCGCCGCTGGCTGAGCAATTGCGGCGTGAGGGGGCGGAGGACTATACCCTGGCGGAGGCGGAACGCTGGACGCAGGTCGCTCTGCAGGCGCTGGAGCAGGCCGCAGTTCAAAGAACCGCCGGGGCCGCGTTGGAAGAATTGGCTCAGCGTTTACTCCGGCGCGGATATTAGAGTAGAATAACCATCCAGAAGGTTTGATGATTGACTGAAAGTAGCCCTTCCGAGGAGTTGCAGGGATATGGATGAAAATGATGCCGCTGTTTACAAGGCTGCTGAATTGTTTGTTGATAGCGAAATTGACCTGGATGTGATCCAACGTTCAGTTTCGCAGATGCTGGAGGCATTTGGCGAAAACCCAGAACGGGAGGGGCTGGTAAAAACGCCCGAGCGGGTCGCTCGTATGTTTGAGGAGCTGCTGGCCGGATACCGCACCGACCCGATTGCGATGGTCAATGATGCACTCTTTGACGTGGATTATGATGAAATGGTCATCGTCCGTGATATCGAGTTCTACAGCCTGTGCGAACACCACATGCTGCCGTTCATCGGTCGGGCGCATGTCGCCTACATTCCACGCGGCAGGGTGATCGGGCTGTCAAAAATCCCACGCATCGTGGATATGTTCTCCCGCCGCCTGCAGGTTCAGGAACGTATGACCCGCCAGATTGGGGATTTCATTAATGAACTGCTGCACCCTCAGGGCGTGGCGGTGGTGGTGGAAGCGTTGCACCTTTGTTCGATGATCCGCGGCGTGAAAAAACATGATTCGCGCATGACTACCTCGACCATGCTAGGCGCTTTCCGCACGGACCTGGCGATGCGAATGGAGTTCCTCGACAATATCTCACGCAGCGCGGAACCCCTGCATTTCTAAACCGATAAAAATGTATACAAAAACAGCGGCCTTCATTGCCGCTGTTTTGATTCTTCTTTACGGGTGGATTTTGATGTCCAGACGCGGCCTGGCCCCGGATGCGTCGCGCATATCCCGCGCGATCATGCGCAGACTCTTCCCGCTGACAGGTTCGATGAGATGGGGGGCGAGCTCAGAGACCGGTATGGCAACAAATGCGCGCGACCACAGGTTGGCATCCTGAACCGTCCCATCCCACACGATGATGTCAATGTCAATTGTCCGCGGGGCGTTTTTATCAGCGCTTCGCATCCGTCCCAGATTTTCTTCAATCGGCCGTAATACATGCCATTTATAGCTGTCCGCATCCTGTTCCACGTTCACCTGCACGGCCACGTTGAGAAAGTCAGGTCCCGGGCTGCCCACGGCTGGCGTCTGCCATGTGGTGGATACGTCCTGCACGCCGCAGCAATCCTGTAACAACGCCAGAGCAGACCGGATGTTTTTCTCCGGTGAAATATTCGAACCAAGCAGCAGGATTGCCAGATGCATTTTTCCCTAAATGGAAAACCGCTCAATCTCGCAACCAACCGAACGGGCAAAACGGACCGCGCCGGGTTTTTCCACGCGCACACGCACGCCTTTCACATTCGGCTCGCCCAGGCACATCGTGGCAATCCGTGCGGCCAGCGCTTCAACGGTGTAGGTTTGAGCCGTTTCGACATACGCAAAGACCTTCTTCGAGACGGTGCGGTAATTGACGCAGTCCTCGATATTATCGCTCACCGCAGCCTGGCTGATGTCGGTGAACAGGACGATGTTCACCAGGATATCCTGCGGGTTCTCACGCTCGCGGTCAGAAATGCCAATCACGCCGCGCACAAGCAAGTCTTTGATCAAGATTTGATCCATGAGTACCTCATAAATAGTGTAAGAACTTAGACCAGGTGCCGGCCGCCATCCAGGTGAACAATTTCCCCGGTGATGTAAGACGGCCCCGATAACAAGAATACCACGCTTTGCACCACTTCCCGCAGATCCGCCCAGCGGCCGGCCGGGATGGAAGCCAGGATTCCGCCGGTTGAGCCGCCGTCGGCAGGCGGGAGGATGGCGCCAAAAGCCAGTCCGTTGACCTGGATGCGCGGAGCGAGCGTTATGGCCAGAGATTGGGTCATGGCTGCCAGCGCGGCTTTACTGATGGTGTAGGCAAAATGGTCGGCGCCGGGGCGCAACGCGCGCCAATCCAGGATGTTTAGAATGCGGCCGTCAGAGCTATCTTTCAGGTTGCGCGCAAAGGCCTGGCTGAGCAGGAATGGGGCGGTCAGGTTGACGGCCAGATGCTGCTGCCAGGTCTCCAACGTGGTCGACAGGGCATCGCCAGAGCTAAAAATGGCCGCGTTATTGACCAAACCATCCAGCGTAGCAACCCGGGTGGCTGCATCCATCAGGCTGTCAGCCTGGGCTGGATCTTCAAGATCGGCCTGGAAAACCCAGGCTTCCCGGCCCATGTGGAGGATCTCCTGGCGGGTTTCCTCGGCCGCTGCCGGGGAGTGGTTGTGATGCACGATCACGTTTCCGCCGGCTTCGGCGATAGCCAACGAGATGGCGCGGCCAATGCGCCTGGCTCCGCCGGTGACCAGGACCGTTTTTCCAGATAAGTTCATGGTGAATTCTCCTCTGGGATTTGAGCAGCGGGCTGTTGCTTAAGTCGGGATGCGATCAATTGCATGCTGAACGCCAGGAGACCCCAGGCGATCATCTGTGCGGAGCGCAGCGAACCGAAGATCAGCGTGCTATCTGCGCGGAAGGATTCGACCAGGATGCGCGCAAAGGCGCTAAGGGCGACGAAGGTCAGGAAGCGCAAGCCTGCCGGCTGTTCGGCGTGGCGGCGCGGCCAGACCAGCACAGCAATGCCTGCCGCGAGCAATGTTTCGTAAAGTTGGGTGGGATGGCGGTATTCGCCCCACAGCCGAATGCTCCAGGGAAGGCGGGCCGGGATTCCAAATGCGTCCCCTGAGGCAAAGTGTGCCAGCCCGACTGCGATTAACAAGACGCTCAACGCGGGTGTCAGCGCATCCAGAACCGGCCACAATGGCAGCTTACGGCGTTGCCCGTAGATCAACGCAGCCAAAACGCCCGTAACCAGTCCGCCAAACGCGTCCAGCATGGCAGTGTTTGGGCTGATCAGGCTGACAGGGTCTTTGAGGAAGATATCGGGATAGCGGGCGGCATAAAATAATCGCGAACCGAGGATGCCAGCCACCAGGGCTGTCAGGGCTAGATTGTAAATCGCATTGGGGTCCACTCTGCGATCGATTTGCGCCAGTTTTTCAGCCAGGGTCAGCCCAAACCACAATCCCAGCAACAGGATCAAACCGGGAGTTTGAATGGCAAGTGGGCCAATCTGCAAAATGGGAAGCATCAGGGCACCTCCGCGAGCAGTTTGCGCACCTGGGTTTGGATCAGGGTTTCTGACATCGGCCCGCCTATGATGACCTGTTGAATGATCCCATCGCGGTCGATGAAGAACGTGCTGGGCATAGCCAGAATCTGGTAGGCGTTGGAAACCTTGCCGTCCATATCCAGCAGAACCGGGAAGCTCAGGTTGTTCTCGTCAACAAACGCCTGCGCGGCTGACAAATCGTCCTGATAAGTGGTGTTCACGGCAAGGATGACCAGTTCATTGCCCTGGTAGGCCTGTTGCAATGCTTCAAACGCGGGCATTTCGGCTTTGCAGGGTGGACACCAGGCTGCCCAGAAGTTGAGCAGGACG
>JAPKMQ010000243.1 GCA_026645875.1 Longilinea sp. | reverse complement strand
TTGGTGAAGAACCCCACCGCTGTGATCGCCATGAACCTGCCCTCGCTCGATAAATACGAGCCGATGATCGCCCCGGGCGGCGTGCTGGTGGTGAACAGCTCGATGGTTGACCGCGCGCCGCGCCGCACCGACATCAAGACGGTGATGGTGCCGGGCAACGAACTGGCCGAACAGATCGCCGAGAAGCGCCTGGCCAACATGGTGCTGCTGGGCGCCCTGCTGGCCAACCTGCCCGTGCTGCCCATCGAGGCGGTCGAGGCCGGCCTGAAGGCGCATTTGCCGGCCCGCCACCAGCGCTTCCTGCCGGCCAACTTCGCCGCGCTGCACAAGGGCGCCGAATACATCGCCGAGCCGGTCAAGTAAGTCCGCTTAACGTATGCAAAACTCCCGCCTGATGAAGGCGGGAGTTTTCTTTATCGTTGTAGCGACGTCAGTCGCGTCAGAACGGCTTATGCCGTTACCGCGGAGATTTGAGTTATTGTTTATCAAAATTAGCAAAAATGTTATAATTTTACACATTGATTTTTTGATCCACAGCGTTCATCGGGAACCCGTGAAGAAAAGAATATATGCCCATGCTAACAATTCCTCTCACTGATACTTTTCTTTCTCCGTGTCCTCCGTGTCTCTGTGGTGAATCCTCTTTCAATTCTTAGGCGGTGAATCATGGATAAGCAGCGCATCACGGTCGCCCGCGGCGACGGCATTGGCCCCGAGATCATGCAGGCAACCCTCGACATCCTCCAGGCGGCCGGCGCGCCGCTGGAATACGATGAAATCGAGATCGGCGAAAAGGTCTACGAGCGCGGGGTGCTTTCGGGCATCCCGGCGGATGCCTGGGGGATCGTGCAGCGCAACCGCGTGCTGCTCAAGGCGCCCATCACCACCCCGCAGGGCGGCGGCTACAAGAGCATCAACGTCACACTGCGCAAGGCGCTGGGGCTGTTCGCCAACGTGCGTCCCAGCAAAGCCTACGTGCCGTACGTGTCATCGAACTACCCGGGCATGGACCTGGTGATGGTGCGCGAGAACGAAGAGGACCTGTACGCGGGCATCGAGCACCAGCAAACGCGCGAGGTGACGCAAACGCTCAAGCTGATCAGCCGCCCCGGCAGCGAGGGCATCATCCGCTACGCCTTCGAGTACGCCCGCGCCTACGGGCGCAAGCGGGTGACCTGCATGAGCAAGGACAACATCATGAAACAGACCGACGGCCTGTTTCATAAGGTATTCGACGAGGTGGCGGCCGGTTACCCCGACATTGAGGCCGAGCATATGATCGTCGACATCGGCGCGGCGCGCGTGGCGGCCCGCCCGGATACGCTGGACGTGGTGGTGACCACCAACCTGTACGGCGACATCCTCTCGGACGTGGCGGCGCAGGTGGCCGGGTCGGTGGGGCTGGCCGGGTCGGCGAACGTGGGGCGCGAGGCGGCCATGTTCGAGGCCATTCACGGCTCAGCGCCGCGCATGGCAGGCAAAGGCACCGCCAACCCGAGCGGGCTGCTGCAAGGCGCGGTGATGATGCTGGTGCACATGGGCCTGGCCGAAACAGCCGAAAAGGTGCACAACGCCTGGCTGCGCGCGCTGGAGGACGGCATGCACACCAAGGATATCTACCGTGAGGGTTTCAGCCGCGAGCAGGTCAGCACGATGGGCTTCGCCGAGGCGGTCATCGCGCGGCTGGGGCAACTCCCACAGCAGCTCACGCCGGTGCATTTCAAGCCGACCGGCATCCAGGTGACCTTAAGCCCGGCGCCCACGGTCAACAAGCAACTGGTGGGCGTGGACGTGTTTTTGGACTGGTCCGAAGCCGGGCGCGACCCGGATGTGCTGGGCCTGCGACTGGAACCGTGCGGCACGGCGGATTTGAAATTAAAAATGGTCTCCAACCGCGGCATCAAGGTTTACCCGGATGGACAACCCGGCATCTTCCACAGCGATCACTGGCGCGCGCGCTTCGGCGGCGACGGCAAGGTGAGCGCGGAGGCGGTGCTGGCGCTGCTCGGGCGGGTCAATGCCGCCGGGCTGGAGATCATCAAGACCGAGAACCTGTACACCTTCGACGGCTTGCCGGGTTATTCGGCCGAACTGGGAGAGTGAAGAATTTTGGAATTTAGGTTTTAGATTGAAGAATTGAACCGCCGGAAACGGCGGTTTTTTTTGTTGGGTTCCTGCCGTCATCCTGAGGAGCGAAGCAACGGAGGATCTCGTTTTCGCTGTTGGTGGTACGCCGGCTATTTCGCAAACCGGTAAATTCCGGCACAATCGGAAACCTGGGTATAAGCAGCAGGGATGCCCGCCGCCCGCAGCGCGGGCAGCGCCTCGGCGGTGATCCAGTAGGGTTCTTCGTCCCCGCGGTCGCCGGCAGCCTGGCATATGGCGTCGCGCGCCTGGGGTGTGGGGAAGGAGAGGTCGGCGATCACCAGCCGCCCACCGGGAACCAGGTGTTCAGCGATCAACCGCGCCGCCAGAGCCACCTTGCCGGGCAGGTCCAGGTGGTGAAAGACGTAGGCCGAGACGATGCAGTCAAAGCGCTGCGCCAGTTCAGGCGGAAAGGGCTGGCGCAGGTCATGTTCGAAAAAACGGGCGGCGGGCAGCTTGGCACGCGCGAGTTCAAGCATTTTAGGCGAATAATCCGTGCACCACAGCTCGCAGCCCAGCGCGGCAAAGCGCGCGGCCAGGTTGCCGGTGCCGGTGCCCAGGTCCAGCACGCGCATGCCGGGTGCAGCCTGTGCCTGCCGGACGACCTCGTCCAGCACGCGCGCGTAGCCGGTGAAGGGGAAGCCGTCATCGGTCACGTCCTGATCGTACTGCGCGGCCCATGCGTCAAAGTCCGAAGCGGGGAAGGGGTCTGGTATCATGGGGTGGGAGTCCTGGCGGGCGGGATCGTTGAAGTGTAACACAGTCCCAAACCGCGCCCTCATGAACCTCTCACCCAACCTTTTCCACTCCCAATCTGTATTAAGATTGTCAAAACGAAACTCCATGGAGCCCTATGCCTGATCGAGAAGCCATCCAGCGCCTGAAAAACGGCGACATTGGCGGCCTGGAAACGCTGATCGCCCGCTACCAGCTGAAAGCGGTGCGAGCGGCTTACTTCATTGTGCAGGACGAGCAAACCGCCGAGGACATCGTGCAGGATACGTATCTGAAAATCTATGAGCGCATCCGCAACTTCGACGAATCCCGCCCGTTTGAACCCTACCTGCTGCGCAGCGTGGTCAACACCGCGCTCAATGTGGCCCGCCAGGGCGAGCGTTTTGCGCCGGTCTCAAACAATGGCGGCCTGGATGGAGTGGAAAACCTGCTTTCGCAGGCCGCGAGCGTGGAAAGCCAGGTCGAGATGGGCGAGATCAAACGCCAGATTTTGGCAGCCATTGCCAGCCTGCCGGCGCGCCAGCGGGCGGTTGTGGTGCAACGCTACTACCTGGATATGAGCGAGCATGAGATGGCCGCGGCGCTGGATGCCGCGCCAGGCACGGTCAAGTGGTTGTTGAATGCCGCGCGGGGCCGCTTGCGCGCGCTGTTGGGCAAGGAAAGAGGTGGTAAATGACTGCCAAAAACTGGAAAACGCTTCTGGATTCCGCCGCCGCCAACCGCGTGCCCGATTCGCTTGACCTGACAACCAAAATCCTTTCACAAATCCGTTCCGAAAAGAGGACGACGATGCAACCCAGGATGAAACTGGCAAGCACCTTGCTGATTGTTGTGCTGGCAGTGCTGGCCGTGACCACCATTGTTTACGCCGTCTACCGGATTGCCGGCGGCGATCCCGGCCTGCAGGCTGTGCAGGAGGCCGGGCTGGAAACCAACCTGAACGTCACCGCGCAGGCC
>JAPKMQ010000242.1 GCA_026645875.1 Longilinea sp. | reverse complement strand
TCATTGTAACTGAAATAGGATATATTTGAGCGAACATATAAACATTATGGCAACGAATTCAGGAAAGGAAACAATCATGCGTTCCGTTACTGAGCAGATTTCGCAAATCCAAATCGACAATTCGGTTTATTCGTATCATGCACTGGCTTCCATACCTGGCTATTCGCCTGAAAAATTACGAAAATTGCCTTACGCGATTCGGATTCTGCTTGAATCCTGCTATCGGCAGTCACTGCAGAACAAAACAAACCTTTCCAAAGCAATTGGTCTGTTGAATTGGCAGTCGCGCGCGGACTCCCGAGAGGTGATCCCGTTTTTTCCTTCCCGGGTGGTGTTGCAGGATTTTACTGGTGTGCCGGTGCTGGTTGATCTGGCAGCGATGCGCTCGGCCGCGCTGCGGGATGGCAAGGACCCGTTGGCAATCAACCCGGTGATCCCGGTTGACTTGGTCATTGACCACTCCGTCCAGGTGGATGATACCGGCCCGGATGCGTTCAGGCGAAACGCTGACCTGGAATTTGAGCGCAACCGCGAGCGGTATCAATTTCTGCATTGGACGCAGAAGGCCTTTTCCAATATTCGCATCGTGCCGCCGGCCACCGGCATCGTCCATCAGGTCAACCTGGAATACCTCAGCCAGGTGGTAGGAATGAAATCCGTGGATGGTGTAACTTTTGTTTTCCCGGAAACGCTGGTGGGCACCGATTCGCACACTACCATGATCAACGGCCTGGGCGTGGTTGGCTGGGGCGTGGGCGGCATCGAGGCCATCGCTGCGATGCTCGGACAGCCCTTGGAGATTGTCACACCGGATGTGGTCGGGTTCCGGCTGTCTGGCAGGCTCAAGCCAGGTACAACGCCCACCGATTTGACCCTGACAATTACCCAGATGTTGAGAAAGAAAGGCGTCGTCGACCAATTTGTGGAATTCTTTGGTCCTGGTCTGGCAACGCTTTCCTTGGCCGACCGGGCCATGATCGCAAATATGACTCCTGAGAACGGCGCTACGATCACCTATTTCCCGGTTGACGATCAAACTATTGCTTATTTGAAATTGACAGGCCGTCCGCCTGAAACGGTTGAACTGGTTGAACAGTATTTCAAAGCCCAGGGCTTGTTTCACCGGTCAGAGGATCCTGAGCCAGAGTATTCGGAGGTGATCGAACTGGACCTGGGCGCAATTGAACCGTCGTTGGCCGGACCCAAACGTCCGCATGATCGAGTATTGTTATCGGAAATGCGCGAGAATTTCCAAAAAGCTTTGATGGCTCCTAAAGCTGAACGCGGTTACGAGATCGCCGCGGAGCAAATACGCGCGGAAACCGATGTTATCCTGGAGGACCAATCGTTTGTTCTACGGCATGGGTCGGTCATTATCGCAGCGATCACTTCCTGTACGAATACATCCAACCCGTCGGTGATGGTGGCAGCCGGGTTACTGGCAAAAAATGCGGTGGAACGCGGACTGCGTGTGAGCCCGGTGGTCAAGACCAGCCTGGCTCCAGGTTCACGCGTGGTGGTGGATTACCTTGCAAAAGCCGGCTTGCTGAAACCGCTTGGCGTGTTGGGATTCAACCTGGTAGGCTTTGGTTGCACCACCTGCATTGGAAATTCCGGGCCGATTCGCAAAGAGATCGTCGACGCCATTCAATCGGGTAAGTTGATCACCGCGGCGGTGTTATCGGGGAACCGCAATTTCGAAGGGCGCATCCATCCGCAAGCGCAGGCCAATTACCTGGCGTCGCCGCCGCTGGTTGTGGCCTTTGCACTTGCTGGGCGGGTGGATATTGATCTTGACCAAGAACCATTGGGATCATCGTCTGATGGAACACCGGTTTATCTCCGTGATATTTGGCCGTCGACTCAGGAGATCGATGCATGCATCCGCGAGGTGGTGACGCCGGATTTATTTGCAAGCAATTATTCGAGCGTTTTTGGTGGTAATACCACCTGGAATGAGATTCCCAGCCAGAACGCGGTTGTATATCCCTGGAAAGAGGAATCAACCTATATACAGGAACCGCCGTACTTCAAGGATCCATCGTTAACCGGGCAGCGGCCGGAAGTGCTGAAGGATGTGCGTGCCCTGGCCGTGCTGGGCGATTCAATTACCACCGACCATATTTCACCAGCCGGGAATATCTCCACAAAGGTACCGGCCGGGCAATTCCTGCTTTCTCACGGCGTGCCGGCGGAGGATTTTAACTCGTATGGATCGCGGCGTGGAAACGATCGCGTGATGACACGCGGTACTTTTGCCAATATCCGCCTCAAAAACCAGCTTGTTCCTGGCGTCGAAGGCGGATTGACGTTGTTTTTTCCGACCGGCGAGCAAATGAGCATTTTTGATGCTGCCAGGCACTATCGTGAGATGCGAGTTCCGCTCATGATCCTGGCTGGAAAGGAATATGGGGCGGGGTCAAGCCGTGACTGGGCGGCAAAAGGAGCGCTGCTGCTCGGCGTGAAAGCCATCCTGGCGGAATCCTACGAGCGTATTCACCGTTCCAACCTGGTGGGGATGGGTGTGCTGCCGCTTCAATACAAACCTGGCGAAAATGCCGTAACGTTTGGCCTGACCGGGCGAGAAGTTTTTGAGATTCAGAATTTTTCGGATGGAATGAAGCAAGGTGCCGTATTAACAATCCATGCCGTACGAGAGAATGGCGAACGCTTGTCGTTCGATGTTATCGCGCGCATCGATACGCCCATCGAGGTCGCGTATTATTTGAATGGCGGATTGTTGCCGACCGTTTACCGTGAAATGGTCGTTGCGGTTTAGCCTGGCGTGGGCAGAAAGAAATTCGAGACCTGTTTGCCGGGGCGCGTATTACTTGATTATCCAGGATAGGGGTCAACGCTAGATTTAAGCAGCGCGCATTCCCCGATGGGCTGGATAGAATAATCTCCGCAATTAGCCGGGATGAGCGCGCTTTCGAACCGACCCAATTTGACAGATTCCGTGCCGGCTTGTATTCTGGCCGTGCCGGTGATCACCGTCAATGCATGAAAGGAGCTGCCACGGGTGGAGAGCTGGATGGGCTGGCTGTCGCCGCGAATATGCTCCAGGGTGAAGTAAGGGCACGTGATCAAACCCGTGACGCTGGAGTTGGGTGAAGGGTGCAATGGGAGGACCTCCACGGACGATTGTAGATTGACCACCTCCAGCGATTTTTCGATGTGCAACCTGCGGGTGGGAGTTTCAGGGCGGCCCCAATCGTAAACGCGGTAGGTGATATTGGAGGTCTGCTGAACTTCGTAGAGTAACAATCCTGGCCCCAGCGCATGGATCGTACCAGGTGGCATAAAAATGCTATCGCCAGCTCGAACAACGTGAGTTTGTGCGCGTTCGACCAATGAATTATTGCGTATAGCCATTTGAAGCATTGGTTTATCTGTACCGGTCAGCATGCCAGCGATCAATTGCGCGTGGTCGTCAGCTTCGATGATATGCCAGGCTTCGGTTTTTCCGAAATGGTCTGGACCCTCCAGCAATTTCGCCTGCTCGTCGTTGGGGTGTACCTGCAGGGAGAGCCAGGCCGCGCAATCCAGCAGTTTGATCAGCAATGGGAAACGATTGCCAGTATGTTGGGCAGCATGCGTTCCGATCAACGCTTCGCCATATTCCTGAGTCAGATCCGTGAGGGTGCGCCCGGCATGAGGGCCGTTTGCTACGAGGTTTCTTTCGAAAATCACCCATGCTTCAGCCGTCCGCTCGCCGCTTTCGCGCAGGCGGCGTCCGCCCCAAACGTAATCCCGGTATTCAGGTGTTAATTGCAAGATCTTGGTCAATTCCAAATGGATTCCTCCAGTGGGGATCTGCCTGCCGCCTAAGTATACATTGATTTACCGCATTTCACCGGCAAGCAAGTCATGGTATATCATGGAAGTCTCCATTAGAAACCCAGAATCGAATAAAAAAGC
>JAPKMQ010000241.1 GCA_026645875.1 Longilinea sp. | reverse complement strand
ACATGGTCAACACCGCGCTGTCGCTTCCTTTCAAAGAACGCCAGAACCTGTTGATGATGTTGGATCCGGTGGAACGCTTGAAGCGAACCAACTGGCTGCTGGCGCAGGAATTGGATGTGCTTCAGCTCGAGGATGAGATTCAAACCCGCGTGCAAAGCGAAGTGGACCACACGCAGCGTGAATTCTACCTGCGCGAGCAAATGAAGGCCATCCAGAACGAGCTGGGTGAGGCGGATATCTGGACGAGAGAGTTGAGCGAGCTGCGCACAAAGATCCAGGACACGCAACTGCCGGACGAGGTGCGAGCGCAGGCTCTGAAGGAAGTCGAGCGGCTGATGCAGATGCCCGCCATGGCCCCGGAAGTGGGCATGATCCGCACGTACCTGGATTGGATTCTGGATCTGCCCTGGACTTTCGAAACCGAAGATAACCTGGATGTGCTCAACGCGGCCAAGGTGTTGGAACAGTACCATTATGGATTGAGCAAAGCCAAAGACCGCATCCTGGAATACATTGCCGTGCGCAGCCTGAAACCAAAGCGCCTGCGCCAACCCATCCTCTGCTTCGTCGGCCCGCCTGGAACAGGCAAGACTTCGCTGGGGCGGTCGATCGCTGAGGCCTTGGAGCGCAAGTTTGTGCGCCTTTCATTGGGCGGCGTGCGCGACGAGGCGGAGATTCGTGGGCACCGGCGCACCTACATTGGCGCGCTTCCGGGCCGGATTTTGCAGACAATGAAACGAGCCGGGTCATTGAATCCTTTGTTCATGTTGGACGAAGTGGACAAACTCGGCGCTGATTTCCGCGGCGACCCTGCAGCCGCCTTGCTGGAAGTGTTGGATCCGGAGCAAAATTTCGCCTTTTCGGACCATTACATCGAAATGCCATTCGATTTATCCAGGGTCATGTTTATCACCACAGCCAACAGCCTTGGCTCCATTCCGCCAGCGCTGCTGGACCGCATGGAAGTGCTGGAATTCCCCGGGTACATTGAAGAGGAAAAGCTCGAAATTTCCCGCCGGTTCCTGATCCCGCGCCAGATTGACGAAAGCGGCTTGAGTGATGAAAAGATCATCTTTGAAGATGCCGCGCTGCGGAAGATAATCCGCGAATATACCTACGAGGCCGGTGTGCGCAACCTGGAACGCGAGATAGGGCGCATGTATCGCAAAGTGGCCCGCTTGAAATCTGAAAAGAAGCATTATCCATCACGATTGACAACCTCCATGGTGGAGAAGTTCCTCGGGCCTCCGGAATTCTTTATGACTGAAGCGGAACGGCAGGACGAGGTGGGCGTAGCGACTGCCATGGCCTGGACTGAAAATGGCGGCGAAATTATGCCGGTGGAAGTGCTTATCCTGGAAGGCAAGGGCAATTTGCAAATCACCGGCCAGATCGGCGACGTGATGCAGGAATCCGCTCATGCCGCGCTCTCATACCTGAAATCCCGCTCGGTCGAGCTTCAGCTTGAAAGCGATATTTACGAACAACTCGATGTGCATATCCACATCCCGGAAGGCGCGATCCCCAAGGACGGTCCCAGCGCCGGCATCACGATCGCATCGGCATTGATTTCTGCGTTTACCAACCGGAAAGTGTACAAAGAAGTGGGCATGACCGGTGAAATCACCCTGCGCGGGAAAGTGTTGCCGGTGGGTGGCGTGCGCGAAAAAGTGTTATCTGCACACCGGGCAGGCCTAAAAACGATCATGCTGCCAGCCCGCAACATGAAAGACCTGATCGATATCCCCAAGAAGGTGTTGACGGATTTGAAGATTATTCCGGTGGAGCACATGGATGAGGTGCTCGGTATTGCGCTGTACCCGCCGCAGGCCGAACCGCCGCGCTGGAAACGCTTGAAAGAGGAAACGGTCGAAGAAGAATAAGGTCGATCTTACTTCGATGGAATTGCACGACATATTTGAGATTGAAAAAACGGCAGGTCTGATGGACCTGCCGTTTGGTTTTGCGGTGAATCTATTCTTTGGACTGTTGGGTCTGCATTTTTTCTGCTTGCAGCGTCTGAATGCCGTTGTTCACCTGGCTGGTCAGCCGCTCCAACTCCTTCAGCAAATTGGACAGCGACGTCTGAACATAGTCATCTGCCTCCCGGCGGGTCAATTCAGCCTCAGCCCGCGCCTGGGCGATAATCTGTTCCGCGCGCACCTGGGCCGCCTGCACGATCGGATCGCGATCAACCACCTGGTCAGCACGGTCGCGGGCCAGTTGAACGGTCCGCGAAGCTTCTTCCTGGGCCTGGGCCAGCAGGCGGTCGCGACTGGACAGCAATTGCTGGGCTTTCTTGATTTCTTCCGGGATGGAAACACGCATCTGATCGATCAGGTCCAACATCCGATCCTCATCCACGATGACGCTGTGGGTAAACCAGATGGGCCTGCTTTCGTTGAAAAGCTCTTCCAGTCGATCAACAAGATGCAAAATGTCCATACAATCCTCCGCGCTTATTCAGTAGACCAAAGGTTGCAATTATCGGGCCAAGGTGCCTTAATCCCTTAGCGAAGTTACATGCATCGTCTGATGGGAATCGCCTAATTCGTCAAAACGGTTCTTAAGCGCTACGGCGACCTGGGGTGGAACCATACTGGTGACGTCGCCGCCCAGGGAAGCGATCTCGCGCACGGTTGTCGATGACATGAATGTGTGCTGCTCGCTGGTGATCAATGCAACTACTTCGATTTCCGGCAGCAGGCGGTGGTTTGCCAGTGCCATGCGAAATTCCTGTTCAAAATCTGAAAACACACGCAATCCCCTCACGATCACTTGCGCATGGACGGTGCGCGCAAATTCGACCGTCAGTCCGCTGTAGCCCATCACGCGAATTTTCGGTTCGCCGGTGAAGGTTTGTCGGACGAGGTGGAGCCGCTCTTCCGGGGAAAAAACCAAATTTTTGAGGGGCTTATCGTAAACCGCGATGATCAGTTCGTCAAATAGCCGGCTTGCCCGGCGGGCAATGTCAATATGGCCGTAATGGATCGGATCAAACGTGCCCGGAAAAACTGCTCTTACCATTTTGCGTCCCTCCTGCCTAGCTGACATCTCCACGGCCGTTGCCCCAGAAGTGAGCGATTTCGGCTTTCAAAGCCTGGTTTTGCGGTTGGATTAAGTCAGGATCCTGTATGAAGAGCAATTGAGCCAGTTGACGAGCCTTTTCAATCAACCTGACGTTGGTCAAGGACGCCATACGCAATTCAGAGAAACCTGCCTGCCGCGTGCCCAGAAAGTCACCCGGGCCGCGTTGCTGCAAGTCGCGCTCGGCCAGGACAAAACCGTCGTTGGATTCCACCATTGCCTGCAGGCGTTCATTTTCCGAGGATTCATCCGTTTCGGGAATGAGCAGGCAGTAAGATTGCGCTTCTCCACGCCCAACGCGACCGCGGAATTGATGTAACTGCGCCAGGCCAAAACGGTTGGCGCTTTCAATGAGCATCACCGTGGCATTGGGCACATCCACCCCGACTTCCACTACCGAGGTGGAAACCAGGATGTCGGTTTCGTGATTGCGGAAGCGGCGCATCACGGAATCCTTCTCTTCCGGCGTCAGGCGGCCGTGCAGCAGTCCGATGGCGTGATGGGGGAACACTTCTGCTTGTAAACGGGCGTGTTCTTCAACCGCGGCTTTGCTTTCGTCATCACGTTCGCCTTTTTCGACCAGCGGATAGATAATAAACGCCTGGTAGCCGGCTTTTACCTGCGAGCGAATGAGTTGATAGCCCCGCTCGCGTTCAAGCGGCATGAGGATGTGCGTTTCGATGGGCTGGCGACCGACCGGCATCTGGTCGATCACGGTCAGGTCAAGGTCGCCGTACACCGTGAGCGCAAGCGAACGCGGGATGGGCGTGGCAGTCATCACCAACAGATGTGGATTTTCGCCTTTGTTGCGTAGGGCCGCCCGTTGAGCAACGCCAAAACGATGCTGCTCA
>JAPKMQ010000240.1 GCA_026645875.1 Longilinea sp. | reverse complement strand
GCCTGCAGGCGAGTGGCCAGCACGGCGCGCGCGTTGGTGCCGGCGCCACCGGCAACCGCCGCATTGATGAATTCAATATCCGGATATTTGGCACTGAAGACTTTCTGCATGGCTTCCAAGCCGGCAGCTTCGCCGCCGCCCGTCCACCATGAGAACACTTCCACCTGCTGTTTGGCAGCAGGCGCCTGGGTCGCCTGAGCGCCGCAGGCGCTCAACATCATCGAAACGGCGACCAGCATGACAAGCAGGATCCAGGGTACTCTCTTAGACATCGACTCTTCTCCTTACAAAATGAATTGTTTGCCACGGAGAACTCCGCAGCTTGACAATCGGCCCGTCCTGGCGGCCGCTCCCGCGAGCAGACCGGCAGCCAGAAAGACAATTTGTTCAGGAAACCCAAGAAAGGGGTAAACGCATCCGCTTGCTTGCTCCTCCTTCCCAGAACCTTATGGAGATTGAATTGAACGTTGCGGGAGAAATCGATAACCGTGATTCTGACACTCCGCCAGCATTCACGTATAATTCATTATAACGACCGCAGGATTGGATACAATTGGAAAACGGACAGGTTGCGGACACAATCTGGACATTCACCAACACCTTTGGAGCCATAAACACCCATGATCGACCGTCGAAATTTCAACGCGCTGGTAAGGGATACGATCAGCAACCTGTATGATTTTGCCGCGTTGGAAACCCACCCACTGCTGTTCAAAATATTTACGCTGCCGGCTGATTTTTCAGGAACACCCACCGAATACATCCGCCAAACCTTCCTGGAAGCCATTGAGCAGTTGAAACCTGCCCGCAAGGATCTCAACCAGAGCGCTCCGGAGTGGCGCGCCTATTACATCCTGCAAAGGCGGTACATCGAAGGCATGGATGCGAAAGAACTGGCCGCAGCGCTGGCCATCAGCGACCGCCAGATCCGCCGCGACCATCACCGCGCGATCGAATCGCTCGGCAATCTGCTGTGGAGCCGCTTTCAACTCGACAGGCAGGTGGAGGAACCAGCCCGCGAGGACGATTCGACTCATTTCGAGGTGCAAAAGGAACGGATCGACGTTAAGGAAACCTGCCAGGGCGTGGTGAATACTTTAAAACGCCGGCTGGATGAGCAAAATATTCGCGTCAATTTCGACTTTACCGCACTGCCGGTGGCGGTGTTGGCCGACCGCGTCATTTTGCGGCAGTTGTTAATTAGCCTGTTCAACGCCGCCCTGCAACTGCAATCAGGAGGCGAAGTCGACATTCACACCCGGCGCAGCGGTCAAAGCGCGCACATCGAAATCCTCTTCCAGCCGGATGAACTCTGGGAGCCCATCCAGGAAGGCGAAGAGGAAAACACGCTGGACGCCGTGCGCTACTGGTCTGAACGCATCAACGCCCAATTCACCGTCACCTTGCCGGATGATACTGAACCACGCGCGCACTTCAATCTGCTCCTGCCGCGGGCCGACCAGCGGGTCATCCTGGTGGTGGACGATCAGCTTCCCACGATCAATCTCTTCAAGCGCTACCTGGCTGCCGACGATGTGACCGTGGTGGGTGCAACCCGCGCCGACCAGGTGTTGCCGCTGGCCCGAGAACTGGCCCCCACCCTGATCACGCTGGACGTGATGATGCCGCAGACCGACGGTTGGGAAATTCTGCAAACCCTCAAGCTGGACGAAAACACCCGCCGCATTCCCGTGCTGATCTGTTCCGCCTGGGAGGAGCCCGAATTGGCGCGTTCGTTGGGTGCGGCTGGGTTTCTGAAAAAGCCCATCACACAGAAACAATTGCGCGATGCGCTCGAAACGTTAGGCGTCTGAAGTCCCGGAAACCGGGGCGCTTTCGACCAGGCGGCTGCCGGAATAATCCGGCGCAGCATGCTCCAGAACGCCCTTGAGCATATCCGCCAGCTCGCGCCGCGAAAACGGCCGGTTGAGCAGCACCTGAAAATCGCCTTTGCGTTGGTTGACCAGCGACTGCGGCAGATCGTTCGCTGAAACAATGATCACCGGGATCTTTTGCAAGCGGGCATCCTGCTGCATGCCTTCCAGCACGCTAAAGCCGTTCATATCCGGAAGATCCAGGTCCAGCAGTACCGCATCGATGGCCTGCTGGTTCAGGTGCTGCATGGCCTCATTGCCGTTGAAGGCGGTCACAAAGCGATATTTCAGCGGGCCACTTTCCTCCGAACGCAGCGCCTGGGTGACAAACCGCACCATGCCCGGGTCGTCATCCACCACCAATAGCGTGGTGACGTCCCCGCCCAGCGCCTGCACTGTTTCGGTCAGGGTCTGGCGCGAGACCGGCTTGACCAGGTAATTACGCACACCCTCCGGGAGCGAGGTCACCCGGTTGAGATTCACAGGCGTGGTCAAAAAGATGACCGGCACATCATAGGGCGGGTGATGCAGGAAATTCTGCACCAGCGGGTGCTGCTGCACCGCCTGGTCAATCAGGATGGCGCGCGGATAATACTGTGCCGCCGCCATGAATAACTGCTCCGGATCGCTTAACAGTGTGATCTTATACCCATCCATAGCCTCACTGAAGATGCGTGCCCAGAAGGGATCGACAGACAGGAAGAAAACCAGCGGCTGTTCCTCGGGCGATTCGTGCAGGGGTCCGCGAGCGTTTTCGTCGACCAGCAACTCGGGTGCCTTGAGTTCCTCCACATTGATTTCCTCGACGGGCAATGTAAAATGAAATGTCGAACCGCGCCCCAACTCGCTCTCTACGCCCATCTCGCCGTTGTGGAGCTGAATAAAACGCCGCCCAATGGAAAGCCCCAGGCCGGTGCCTTCATCTCGGCGCCAATTCTGACTACCCACCTGCCGGAATTCGCGGAACAACTTGGGCAGATCCTCAGGGGCAATACCGCTGCCGGTGTCTTCCACCTCCACGCGCAAAAAACGGTCGTCCTGACGCAGAACGCGGATGGTGATCCGCCCGGCTGCGGTGAAGTGCAGCGCGTTCGTCACCAGGTTGATCATCACCTGGCGGATGCGGGTGCGGTCGGCGTAAATCTCCGGCAGGTCCGGCTCAACCTGCAAGTCCAAAACCAGGCCCTTTTTCTCAACCGCGCCAACCAGCATGCGGCGGATGTCTTTCATCAATTCGCCCAGGTTGGTTTTTTCACGAAATAATACCATCTGCTGCGCGTCGATCTTGCCCATTTCAAGAATATCGTTAATCAACCCGTGCAAGTGGGTGCTGCTGCGGTAAATTTCCTGCACGTCATCATGCAGGCCGGGCGGCCAGGTTTCCAGGGGGCCATACGTCTCGGGCGAGTTCACCATCAAATCGCTGAAGCCGATGATGAAATTCATCGGGCTGCGCAGTTCGTGGCTGACTGCCAGAGCAAACCGGTCGCGCTCTTCGCGGGCCTCCTCCGCCCGCGAACGTGCCGCAGAAAGCATCCGGTTCAACCGGTCCAACTGGTAATTCGACTTGCCCAATTCCTTTACAAGCGAACTGACCTCGGCACGGTGCCGCCGGGCTTCTTCCAGCCGCTCGAGGGCTTCGTGATAATGAAAGGAGGAAGCCTCGTTGGCGCTGATCAGGTTGTCCGAGATGCCCCATCCTAATGCCGTCGCCGCCAGCGAGGCAATCGCCACGCCGGTCTGGTATCCAGCCGGCAGGGGCGCCATCCACGGCAGGGTATTCCAGGCGATCGCGATCAGTACGACCAGCAACTCGACCCCCAGGGCGCCGCGCAAACCCATCATTGCAAAGGCCATCATCGGTAAAAAAGCCAACACCAGGGCGATTTCGGGCCGATGGAATAGATTGTAGGCGACCAGCACGGTCAGGCTCAACCCTGCAAACCAGACTACCTGGGCCAACACATAGGAGCGCAAAAGCAGGCGCAGCGCGCTCCACACGGTGACCACCATCACCACCGTGCACAACCACAGATCAGGACTAAAAATCTCCGTCCAAAACAACGTGGCAAGCATATGCCAGACCAGGTAGACGCCGGCAACGGTCCAGATGATCTTGCGGGAGGAAGATTGATACAGCGCGCGGGC
>JAPKMQ010000023.1 GCA_026645875.1 Longilinea sp. | reverse complement strand
AGCGCAACGACGAAGGCAAGATCTTCCTGATGCCCAACAACTGGGCTGTCATCAGCGGGATCGCGCCGCAGGATCGCGCCAAAGCGGCCATGGACGCGGTGACGAAATACCTGCTCAAGGATTACGGTACCCTGTTGAACTATCCAGCTTTCACCAAACCGCGACCAGACGTGGGCTACGTCACGCGCTACGCCCCCGGCCTGCGCGAGAACGGCGGCGTGTACACGCACGCGGCGACCTGGTCGGTGTGGGCTTATGCGCTGGCGGGGCAGCCCGAGCGGGCTTATGAAGCCTACCGGAAAATCTGCCCGCCCAATCGCAGCCAGGATATCGATACCTACAAGGCCGAGCCTTATGTGACACCGGGCAACATCGACGGGCCGCTGTCCGAATTTTATGGCCGCGGCGGGTGGACCTGGTATACGGGCTCGTCACAATGGTTGCACCGCGTGGCCACCCATTGGATTCTAGGCATCCGTCCGCAGCCGGACGGATTGCTGGTGGATCCGTCCATTCCGGCACATTGGGACGGCTTCAAAGTCACACGCAAATTCCGCGGCGCCACCTACCAGATCGCGGTTTCCAATCCGGGTCACGTCAACACCGGCGTGCGATCGGTGCGCGTCGATGGAAACACGATATCCGGTCAGTTGATCCCGGTTTTTACCGACGGGAAGAACCATACAGTTGAAGTATTGATGGGCTAATTAGACATACACCGGTCTTACGGAGTATTGCTGGACAAGAAAGGAGAGAGCAAGAGAAAACAACCGTCATTTGCACCCACCATGTGTGACATTCCCATTTCACTCAAACCTCAAGAGGAGATGAAAGCATGAAAAAGCTCGCTACGTTAATCAGTCTGATGCTCATTGCTGTCTTTGTGCTGGCCGCTTGCGCTCCCGCTGCGACCCCCACCGCGGCACCGGTAGAACCCACCGCGGCGCCGGTAGAGCCGACTGCCGCGCCGGTAGAACCGACCGCCGCGCCCACCGAACCGCCCGCTGCTGAACCGGTGACGCTGCGCTACGCCAACTGGAACCTGGGCACCGAAGAGGAAAACAACATCCAGCGGCAGTTGGTCAAGGCCTATACCGACCTGCACCCCAACGTGACCATCGAGTTTGTCGATATGTCCGCCGAGGGCGGCTGGGAAGCCAATCTGACCGCTTATGCGGCCAAGGGCGAACTACCCGATGTGTTCATGGCCAACAACGTGCCGCTCTACGTTCAGAACGGTTGGGTGGCTGACCTTTCGCAGTTCACCGCCAATGATCCTGATTGGGCGGACGTGCCTGAGGTGTTGAAGAAATCCTTCACCTACTCCGGCAAGGTGCTCGGTCTGCCGGCGGCGCAATTCGTGATGGGCTACTTTGTCAACAAAGACCTGTACGAAGCCGCCAACATGGATGCCCCGGAATACGGCTTTACCGTCGATGAGTGGAATGAAGCTGTGACCGGTTTGAACAACGTTTCCAAGGGCATCCTGGGCCTGGACGAGCAGGAATTTGTCAACGGCTGGTACGCCAATGCGGTCGATCCCAACCTGAAGTGGTTCAGCTACGACGGCGAGAAGATGAATTACAATTCCGCCGCCTTCAAAGAGGCCGTTGCCAAGACCGGCGAAATGAAACCCTATACCTGGCAGGGCCTGAGCGACGAGCAGAAGACCAACTTCAAATCCACCGGCCCGTGGGAGCTGTTCCTGAACCAGGAAGTCGGCATGCGCTGGGATGCCTCCTGGTCGGTGCCGGGTTATGTTTCGGGCGCCACCTTTGAATGGGACTTTGTCGGTGTACCGGGCGGCAACCAGGCCATCGTCTTCGATGTAATGGTGGTTTCCAAGACCGCTGCCAACCTGGAAGAGGCCTACAACTTTGCCAAGTGGATGACCTTCTCGAAGGAAGCTTACATTAAGGAAGCAGAACTGGCCAAGGCCGCGGGTTCCGCCCCGAAGATGCCCGTCTCGGTGGACGATGCTTCGCTGGAACTCTACAAAGAATTCGTCGACAAACCCGGCATTTTGGCCGCGCTGGAAAACCTGGATAACAGCATGATCGAATCGCTGGCCAAGATCGTGCCCGGCTACATCAATGCCCGCTGGGAAGGCAAACCCGGTATTGACATCGGTGAAGATAAGGATGTCAACATGTGGTTCATGTTCAATTTCGCGAATGACGGTCGCTACAAATATGAGGACTACGCCGCGAAATTGGAAGAGTTTGCCAACAAGATCCTGGCAGACGCTGCCGCGGAGATGAACAAGTAGCGGTATCAAATGGGAATGGGCGTCGTGGTACCACGACGCCCATTCTTGAAAATAGACTCGTTTAATCCTACGGCTGGAGTTTCCAATGAAGGCTGTCCGATTGCTCAGATTGCTGGTTGCTGTCGTCCTCCTTTTATCGTCTGTGCCGGTTTCGGCGGAGGGGCTGGAATCTGCCAGTCAGATTGCGCCGGTGCCTCAGGCTGCCGCCGCCGGGGGCGAGATCGAAATCCGCGCGGATTCATTTGGAATGCCGCAGAGCGATCATGCGATCGCCGCTGAATATGATAAACCGAGCGTATTCCTGGGACCGGGTGACACCATCAAGTTCACGGCGCCCATCCCGATGGACGGGCAATATACCATCGCGTTTGACATGGCGGCCACCGAGTCGTACATTAACGCGCCTGAAGGCCAGTTGCTGGTCGACGGGGTCTTCCCGCTGGTGGATACCCAGCGGATTGTTTTCCCCATCTACTATCAAAATACCCGCGACACTTTCCCGCAGGACCGTTACGGCAATGATGCCCTCATCCGGCAGGAACGGCTGCTGCGCTGGTCAAAGGTGATCCTGCGGGATGTCAATTTTAGTCAAAAATACCCTTCGCAACTCTTCCTGACCGCTGGCGAGCATGAATTTGTATTCAGGGTGACCCGCGAATCGATGCTGCTGGGGAGTGTTTACCTGGCGCCGTTTGCGCCCAGCCCCACCTACGCGGAGTACCTGGCGGCGAATCCCGCGGTGGATTCCTCCGGCGTACGGATCGAAATGGAAGCCGAGTTCCCCAGTTACAAAAATGACACATCCATTCGCCCGGTCAACAGCCGCAGCCTGGAAGTGACGCCCTACGATACCTATAAGCTGCTGTTGAATACGATGGGCGGCGACAGCTGGGACAAAAGCGGCAGCGGCGTGTACTATGAATTTGAAGTGCCGCAGGATGGCATGTACAACATCACCCTGCGCGCGCTGCAGAACTTTAAGAACAACTTCACCGTTTTCCGAAAAATTACCATCGACGGCCAGTTGCCTTACGACGAACTGGATCAAATCCGATTCCCTTCCTCTACCCTGTGGACCAACACAACCCTGGGAGGCGACGCGCCATTCAAAATCTACCTGACCCAGGGCCGGCATGTCCTCGGTATCGAAGCCAATGACGCGCCTTACTACTCGGCCATTGAGAAAATTAAAAAGGTCTTGATCGATATCAACGTCCTCTCGCTCGAGATCAAAAAGCTCACTGGCAACCAGGCCGACCAGTTCAAGGAATGGGTCATTTCCGATTACATTCCAGATATCAAAGACCAGTTGCTCGCCATTGCAGTCGACCTGGAAGAAGACCTGGATGTGCTCAAATCGATCAATCAGGGCGGCGGTTCACAGGAAGTGCTTTCCTACCAGATGGCGATCGACAACATCCGCTTTTTGGCCAACGATCCCGATAAAATTCCGTCGAGGATGAACCGGTTCTCCGAAGGCTCCGGTTCGGCTGCCCAACTGCTTGGCAACGTGCTGCCGCTGCTGCAGGGCCAGCCGCTGGCATTGGACAAAGTCTATGTTCACTCGCCTGACTCCGCCCCCGGGCAGGTCAAAGTACCTTTTGTGACCTCTTTCGTCGACGGTGCAAAGCGTTTCATCTCTTCCTTCCAACCCAATCCGTACCAATCCATTGGTGCGGCCGAGGATGAGATTGAGGTGTGGGTCAACCGCCCGCGCCAGTACGTCGATCTGCTGCAGACCATGACGGATGAGCGTTTCACCCCCGATACCGGCATTCGTGTCAAGTTTTCGATCATGCCGAACGAATCCAAACTGGTGCTGGCCAACGCGGCCGGCATTCAGCCGGATGTGGCCCTGGGCGTCAGCACCAATCAGCCCTATGAATTGGCTGTGCGCAACGCGCTGAAAGACCTGCGCAGCTTCCCGGATTTTGATTCGTTCATCCGCGTTTACTCACCGGGGTCATTGCTCAGCTACATCATCAACGATTCGGTCTACGCCATCCCTGAAACGCAAGACTTCTGGGTGACTTTCTACCGCAAGGACATCATGGAGTCGTTGGGGATTCCCATCCCGCACACCTGGCAGGAGGTCGTTGAAATTTTACCGGAACTGCAACGCCAGGGCATGAATTTTAATACGCCGCTCTCCAGCGGCAGCGGCTCCAAACCATACCTGATGACCGCGCCTTATATCTTCAATTACGGTGCCGAGCTTTATAGCAACGATGGCTTTGAAACCGGCCTTGGCAGCGATGAGGCTATCCAGGCGATCAAATTCATGGCCGAAACCTTCACTGTCTACGGCATGCCGCTGACCACCTCCAATTTTTACGACAGCTTCCGTTACGGCAGCCTGCCGATCGGCGTTTCCAACTTTGAAACCTACATCAAGCTGCTCACCGCCGCGCCGGAGATCGCCGGGTTGTGGGATATTGACCTGTACCCGGCCACGGTCCTGCCTGACGGCCGCGAGCTGCGCTACGCCACCGGCTCGGCGCAGGCCAGCATCATGTTCGCGGCCACCGACAAGCCGCAGGAATCCTGGGAGTTTATGAAGTGGTGGATGTCCACCGAAACTCAGATCGATTTCCAGCAACAGCTCATCCTCAACTACGGCCTGGAGTACCTGTGGAACTCGGCCAATCTGGAAGCGTTCCAGTATTCACCCATCTCTGAACACCACCGCGAGGTGATCCTGGAGCAGTGGCAGTGGCTGCAGGAACCGGTCAAGCTGCCGGGAAGCTATATGCAGGAACGCGAGTTGAGCAACGCCTGGAACAAGATCGTCTTTGATGGCGTCAACCCCCGGGTGGCCATCGACGAATCGATCATCATCATCAACCGCGAAATCACCCGCAAGATGGAAGAGTTCGGCTACCTGCAAAACGGCGTGAAGATGAAGGAATTCAAGATTCCCTCGATTGAAACCGTCGAGAACTGGATGGGTAAAAATGGTCAATAACAACATTCAGCCCGAATCGAAATTTAAACTTTGGCTCACCAAGGAGGGGAGCGCATACGGTTTCCTTTCCGGGTATGCGTTGATGTTCATCGTTTTCATCGTGGTACCCGTGCTGGTGGCCGGTCTGCTTTCCTTCACGCTGTTCGACACCATCCAGCTCCCCAAGTTCATCGGGCTAAAGAACTACGTCACGCTGCTGACGCAGGACGACATCTTCATGAAGTACGTCCTGCCCAACACGATTGAATTTGCAGTCATCGTTGGCCCTGGCGGATACATTCTGTCCTTCATGCTGGCCTGGATGCTGGCGCAACTGCCCAAGCTGCCTCGCACCATCATGGCGCTCATTCTCTACTCGCCCTCGATGACTTCAGGCGTGGCCATGTCGGTGGTGTGGTTGACCATCTTCAGCGGCGATCAAAACGGCTACCTCAACAGCCTGATGCTCAATTACAACCTCATCCAGGAGCCCATCCAGTGGCTGCAATCGCCGCAGTACCTGATGCCCATCATGATCATCGTCACCCTGTGGAGCAGTATGGGGGTGGGGTTCCTGGCCATGCTCGCCGGCATCCTGGAGATCAACCCGGAGATGTACGAGGCCGGCTCGTTGGATGGGATCAGCAACCGCTTCCAGGAGATCATCTACATCACCATCCCGTCGATGCGGCCGCAAATGCTGTTCGGCGCGGTGATGGCCATCGTCGCCACCTTCCAGGCAGGTGCCATCGGGGTCACGCTTTCTGGCGCCAACCCCACGCCGCAATATGCGGGGCAGTTGATTGTCAACCATATTGAAGATTACGGCTTTTTGCGCTACGAGATGGGCTACGCGGCAGCGGTTTCGGTGGTGCTGCTGCTGATGGTGCTGCTCTTCGCCAGAGTTGCCAACAACCTGTTCGGCAGCAACGAGTAGGTGAAACCATGAGCATATTCAAACCTAAACGACACTCCGGGATCCATTACAGCGGCATCAACCCCAAGGGTTACCATCCCAGCCAGCTCAAGTTTTACGTGATTCTGCTGCCGCTGGCGCTGTTCATGCTGCTGCCGATGGCGTTCATCTTCTCGCACGCCTTCAAACCGCCAGATGAGCTGTTTGCTTACCCGCCGCGTTTCTTTGTCATCAACCCCACCTTCAAGAACTTCATTGACCTGTTCTCGAAAATGTCCGGTTCGGGCGTGCCGGTCAGCCGTTACCTGTTTAACAGCATCATCATCACCGGCGTGACCATTGCCGCTTCCATCGTGGTGTCCTCGACCGCGGCCTATGCGCTTTCGAAAAAGCGTTTCAAACTCAAGAAGGCATTGTTCGCCATCAATACCGTGGCGCTCATGTTTGTCCCCATCGCGGTCACCATCCCGCGCTTTCTGATCATCCAAAAACTGGGATTGATGGATACCTTCTGGGTGCATGTGCTGCCGGCGCTGGCGATGCCGGTGGGGTTGTTCCTCATCAAGCAGTTCATCGACGGCATTCCCGATGAGGTCATCGAAGCTGCCCGTATCGACGGCGCCAACGATTTGTTTATCTACTTCCAGATCATCTTGCCAATGATCAAACCAGCCATCGCCACCATTGCCATCCTCACCTTCCAGGCCACCTGGAATAACGCGGATACCTCCTCGCTATTCATCAACGATGAAAGCCTGAAGACCTTTGCTTTTTACCTCACCACGCTCACTTCCACCTCGGCCGGCGCGAACGCCGTCGCCGGCCAGGGAATCGCCGCGGCAGCCTCATTGATCACGTTTTTGCCCAACCTGATCATCTTCATCTTCCTGCAGAGTCAGGTGATGAGCACAATGTCACATTCGGGGCTCAAATGATGAAAAAGATTCTCCTGCTCATTTCTGTCGTTGCCATTCTGGTGCTGACGCCCTTAAGAGTCAGCGCGGAATCTCCTTATACGACCTGGGCTCAGGGACCGGGCGGCTGGCTGACCATGACCCAGGATGCCTACAGTCCGGCCGCGGAGGTGGATTTACCGATCTCCGCCGCTGAAGAGATGGTGGTGATGCCGGATGGCACGCTGTACATCGCCGACACCGGCAACGGGCGCATTGTAAAGCTGGAAAACTTTGAAATTGTGGCTTCCTACGGGGAAGACGTTCTGCAAGGGCCGACCGGGCTGTTCGTGGATGACGACGGCGTGCTTTACGTGGCCGATGCAAAGCTCAATAAAGTCTTCATCTTTGATGCGGATGGCACTCTGCTCAAGGAAATTGGCCGGCCGGCTGAGCCG
The DNA here is from genome assembly GCA_026645875.1 of Longilinea sp. Classification (GTDB taxonomy): domain Bacteria; phylum Chloroflexota; class Anaerolineae; order Anaerolineales; family Anaerolineaceae; genus Longilinea. The sequence continues at coordinate 13,777 of JAPKMQ010000023.1, read as the reverse complement.
CTGTTTGGCAAGAACCGCGATTTCCTGCCGCGCAAGATTGTAGTGGACGCTCGCAAGAACCTGTATGTGATCAGCGAAGGCTCGGTGGACGGCATCGTCCAGCTCAACACCAACGGCAATTTCGTCGGCTACTTTGGCGCCAACACAGCCACCATGTCGTTCAAGATGATCGCGCAGCGGTTGTTTTTGACCAAAGAGCAGCTCGATCAGTTTGTCAAAAACGAAGCGGCCTCGCCCTCCAATATCGCCATCGACCAACAATCCATGGTCTACACCATCACGGCCGGTACTGACCGCTCCAAGAGCATCCGCAAATTCACCGTCGCTGGCAAGAATATCTTCCCCGAGACCTTTGGCTCCACCACCTTCCGCGATATCGATGTCAGCGATACCGGGTTGGTGTTGGCGGTGGACGCGAACGGGCAGATTTATGAGTACGACCTGAGCGGGACGATGTTGTTTGTCTTTGGCGCGCAGGACAAGGGCGACCAGCGCCTGGGCACGCTGCGCAATCCAACGGCCATCGTGCGCTACGGAGAATTTATTTACGTGCTGGACAAGGATAAGAATGCTGTCGTCACCTATCAGACCACGGCTCTGGCCCGCCAGGTGCACGCCGGTGTCAACCTGTATATGGAGGGCTATTATAAGGAAGCCAAGCCATATTTTGAACAGGTGTTGAACGCCAATGGTTCATATATTATGGCGTACCAGGCCATCGCGGATGCCTACTATAAGGACCGCAATTACACCGAAGCGTTGACTTCTTATCGTTATGCCGAGGACCGAAACGGCTACTCACAGGCCTACTGGGAGCTGCGCAACCAGGCTCTGCAGCGCTCGCTCACCTCGGCCATCCTGTGGATTGCCGGGCTGTGGCTGGGCTCGGTGGTGGTCCGACGGTTGGACAAGCGCTACCGCTGGCTGGATCCTGTGCGCAACTGGCTGCATGGATTGACGCGCATCAAGCTGATCGACGACTTTGTCTTCATGTTCCGCTTCATCAAGCAGCCCGCCGACAGCTTCTATTACATCAAGAAGAAGGAACGCGGCAGCCTGTTGTTTGCCGGGATCATCTACGTGTGGGTGGTGGCAGTACGCGTGCTCAGCCTGTACCTGACCGGCTTCGTCTTCAACCCCTTTCCGGACGTGGCTTTTATCCCGGTGGGCAACGAGATTGTGATGGCGCTGCTGCTGATTGTGCTGTGGAACGCGGCCAACTACCTGATCTCGACCATCAGCGACGGAGAAGGGCGCGTGCGCGATGTGATCATCGGCAGCGCCTACAGCCTGTTCCCCTATGCATTGTTTGTGCTTCCTATCGCACTGCTGACGAATGTCTTGTCGCTGAACGAAGCCTTCCTCTACTCGTTCTCAATGAACATCGTGTGGGCGTGGATGGGCTTGATGCTATTCATCATGGTCAAGGAAATTCACAACTACTCCTTCTGGGAAACGGTGCGCAACGTGCTCATCACCATCTTCACCATGGCGCTGTTTGTTCTGACGGGTTACATCCTGTACGTGCTGTTCAACCAGTTGTTCGATTTTGTCTCGGCGATTTTCCAGGAGGTAAGACTACGTGGCTAAAAAACGTTCACTCCTCCAGGTTTTGATCGCGCTCCTGGTGCTTCTGGGGTTAATCACCGGGCCGCAGGCCGTCAAGGCGCAGGGTGGTTTGCAGGCATCCCGCCCCGCCGGGCAGCTCGACCAGGAAATCCCCGAAGCGTACGAGCTGGTGGGCGAGAATGCCAGCTTCCAGTTGTACGCCAACCGGGCTTCGCTGGCCTTTAAGGTGGTTGACCGGCGCAGCGGCTATGTGTGGCATTCCAACCTCGATGAAAAGATAGACGGCGACCGGCTGAACAAGACCTGGACAGCATTTGCCTCCAGCGGCATCAGCATCGACTACCTGGATGAAAAAGCCGCGTCCGAGCGCCTGTCCATCACCAATTCCGAGCCGGTCATCCAGTTCAATCCCACCGGGCAGGGGTTTGAGGCCACGGTAAACTTCCCCGATCCGTCCATCACGCTGCTCCTGCGCGTCATGCTGGAAGATACCGGTGTCAGCGTCGAGATCCCCTTTGACTCGATCAGTGAAGCCGACCCGGCCTATAAACTAGGTCAGTTGTACGTCTACCCGTTCCTGGGGTACACCCGCGGAGCGACCACGCCGGGGTACATGTTCATTCCGGACGGTTCCGGCAGCCTGATCCGCTTTGCCGAAACGACCAAAGCGACCAACATGTATTACGGGCGCTATTACGGCGCCGATCTGGGCATGCTGGCCGAGATGCCCTATGACCCGACGGTCAACCGGGCGATGCGCATTTCGGTGCCGGTGTATGGTCTGGTTCACGGTGAGAAGGAAAACGGGTACATTGCCATCGTCGAAAAGGGTGCTTCCTACGGAGAAATCCAGGCCCACCCGGCGGGGATCATCACCAACTTTAATTTCATCTACAACATGTTTGTTTACAACCAGAGTTACTTCCAGGCCACCAATCGCTCCGGGGCTGGCGTGACCACTCTGCAGCAAAAAACCAACGCCTTCGATGTCAAAATCCACTACCGTTTCCTGACCGGTGAGAATAGCGATTACGTCGGGATGGCGCGCAGCTATCAACAATACCTGGTTGAGCGGGGGCAGTTGAAGAAGGTGGCCGACGATGGCAATGATATTGGCATCAAGCTGGAATTTTTGGGCGGCGAGAAGGAGAAAGTCCTGTTCTGGTGGCGGCTGATCCCCATGACAACTGTGGAGCAAATGGCGGCCATTCTGGATGCCTTGGAGGTCAAGAATCCGGATGTGGTGTATTACGGTTGGCAACCGTTGGGTGCATCGAGCATGCCGCCGAAATCCTTGAAGATCGACGGCGGCCTGGGCAGCCTGGACCAGCTGCGCGAGCTGGTGGATAAGGTGCAATCGGAGGGCGGCAATTTCGCGCTTTACCTCAATCCGCAAGCTGCGCTCTACCAGGAGAGCGGATACTCGCCGCGCTACGACCTGGCCATGGCGATCACCAACGTCAATATGATTGGCTACAACCGCTCCACGGTCAACTATTTTCTGAATGATGAGGCGGTCAACCAGCGCTTTTCCAACCTCAACGCGGATGTGACTTCCCGGTTGAACGCCGGATTGGCCCTGGACGGAATTGGGACGACGCTGTACAGCGATTTTAAATCTGGCAACTTCCTCACCCGTGAGGAGGCCATCGGCCGCTACCGTGCGCTGATGGGGGCGAACCCAGGCCGTAAGGCTTTCTATCTGCCGAATGATTACATGTTCGGTTCCATGGACGCTTATTACGACATGCCGCTTTCAAACAACGGCTACATCTATACCAACGAAGCCGTGCCCTTCCTCCAGATTGCCCTCTCGGGATATGTCCCGTATTTTGGTCCGGCGATGAACTTCTCTTCGGATCCTCAAACCGACCTGCTGCGGCATGTGGATTATGGTGTTTACCCGTCTTTCTTCCTCACCCAGGAAGTGACCGGTAAGATCATCAACACGCATTCCAGCTGGCTGTATACCTCGTCCTACCAGCAGTGGGGAGGCGAAATCAACCAAACCTACCAATGGTTGAACGCGCTGCTGGGGCCGGTGAAAAGCCAAAGCATTATTGCCCGTGAAATGCTGGCGGATGGGGTGGTGGCCGTCACTTATGAAAACGGCAAACAAATCCTGGTCAATTATACCGATCGGCCCTTCAACGCGGGCGGAACGGTGGTGAATGCGAAGGATGCAATCATCAGGGAGGTGGTACCGTGACCGAACGCAAGCCCTTCCGCTTCCGGGGAATTGGATTACGCACGCGCGAGAACCTCTACGGGTATGGATTCGTCTTCCTGTGGATCATAGGGTTCGCAGTGTTTACCGTGGTTCCGCTGGTGCAGACATTCTTATTCAGCCTGAACCAGGTTACCGTCACAGCCACCGGCATTGACCTGCTGCCGGTGCAATGGGCCAATTATGCGCGGGCCCTGGTCACCGACCCGAATTTCGTGCAACTGCTGATCGAATATGCCATTGAAACCCTGGTTTCGGTTCCCATCGTGATCATTTTTTCGATGATCATCGCCATGTTGCTAAACCTGAAGTTTAAATTCAAGGGCTTTTTCCGCACCATCTTCTTCCTGCCGGTGGTCATCACCAGCGGCCCGGTCATCCAGGAATTGACTGCCCAGGGTGCCACCTCGGTTCCAGGCGTTACCAACACAGCAGCCATCACCGAATTCCTGGCTCAAATGCCTGGCTACCTTCGTAATCCGGTGGAATACCTGCTGACGTCGTTCATCCTGATCCTGTGGTTCTCCGGCGTCCAAATTCTCATTTATCTTTCCAGCCTGCAGAAGATCGACAAGAGCGTGTATGAAGCCGCGTCGATTGATGGCGCATCGGCGTGGGAATCCTTCTGGAAGATCACGCTGCCCTCGCTTTCGACCACGACGATCATCAACGCGGCGTACACCATCATCACGCTGTCGCATTTTTCTGAAAACAAGGTCATCAAGTATATCTACGGCCAGACTTATGCCGTGCAGGGGGGTATCGGGTATTCCAGCGCAATGTCGTTCCTGTATTTCTTTTTGCTGCTGTTGCTGCTGGCGGTCACGTTCCTGGTTCTATCCCCACGCAGAGAGCGGAGGCGCTGATGGAAGGCAACCTGATGCTGAAAAAATTTGATCTGGCCAAAATCAAAACTTTTCTCCTTGGCAGCCGCACCAGTTATGGCATGGTCTTCACCGTGGTGCTGTATTTGCTGTTGCTGGCCATCGGCTTCGTTTACCTCTACCCGTTGCTGTTTATGTTTGTCACCAGCATGAAAAGTCCGACGGATTTGCTGAATCCGATGGTGCAGTGGGTGCCCACCGGCGTTTACCTGGGCAATTACGAAAAAGCCTTCCGCGTGCTGGCTTATCCCACCACGCTGGTTTCTTCCATCCTGGTCAGCGTGCTGCCCTCGCTGATCACGGCGGCGGTCTGTTCGCTGGTGGGGTACGGATTGGCGCGCTACCGTTTTACCGGCAAAAACATCGTCTTTGCCCTGATCCTGGCAACGTTTATCATCCCGGCGCAAAACACCGTCATCCCGCAAATGTTGACGTACAAGGACCTGGGGTTGCTCGGCAACATTTTCGCGCTGCTTTTGCCGGCCATGTTCGGCCAGGGATACCGAAGCGCGATCTTCATCCTGATCTTTTATCAAACTTTCCAATCGCTGCCGAAAGTGCTGGAAGAGGCGGCGCGCCTGGACGGGGCATCGGACTTGAAAATCTTCTTCCAGATCGCCCTGCCTGCCGCTCTGCCCGCCTTTATCATTTCGATCATTTTTTCCACCGTCTGGTACTGGAATGAGACCTATCTGACGGTCATCTTCCTGGAGGGCGGCATTCAAACGCTGCCAATGCAGCTTGCCAAATTTACGCAGGCCTACCAGAACCTGTATCCGCCAGGCATGGTCAACATCTTCGACCGGTTGAACGAGGCAGTCAAGCTGGCTGGCACCTTCCTGAACATCCTGCCTCTGTTGGTGATGTACTTTGTCCTGCAAAAATGGTTTGTCGAATCAGTGGAACGCTCGGGAGTCACCGGTGAATAGGCGCATCGCGGCGGTTGCCATCCTGTTGATGTTCCTGACCGGCTGCACAGCTCCAGTTGCGGTCACCCAGGTGATCGTCGATCCGACGTTGACCAGCGTGCCTGTCGCGACGGCAACGCTGACACCTGCGCCAGCCGCGACCGATACTCCTGCCAGCATCGATGAGGTCATCGAGTGGGAGATGAAGGGATCGTTTGATTTCTTCTGGGAGCGAGCCAACACGGATGAAGGCAGCCCGGGCTACGGCCTGATCCGCGACCGCTACCCCGGCTCGGAGGGCGTCGCCAGCACGGCCTCGGTCGGCTTTGGCCTGACCGCCTACCTCATCGGAATCGAAAAGGGCTACATCACCCGCGAGCAGGGTCTCGACCGGGTGACACGCACGCTGGATACGCTGCTTACCATCGAGCGCGAGGAGGGCTTTTACTACCACTTCGTCGACATGCTGACCGGCAAGCGCGCCTGGAACAGCGAAATTTCCAGCATCGATACGGCGATACTGCTGATGGGCGTGCTCTCGGCTGGTGAATATTTTGGCGGCGAGGTCGAGGTCAAGGCGCAACAGATCTATGACGAGGTCAACTGGCCGTGGTTCATCGACCCCGACCGGAATATGTTCTACATGGCCTACCGCCCGGAAAAAGGTTTTGAAGGGTACTGGGATTTTTATGCCGAGCAGTTGATGCTGTACGTGCTGGCGGCTGGCTCGGATACCCATCCTACAGACCAGATGCCCTACTATGTATTCACGCGGCATTCCGCCAAGTACGGCGACGGCCAGACTTTTATCCACTCCTGGTTTGGCTCGCTGTTCACCCACCAGTTCAGCCACGCCTGGATCGACTTCCGCGGGCGCAGCGACAAGAAGGACGTGAACTGGTTTGACAACTCGGTGGAGGCCTCGCTGGCGCAGGTGAATTTCGCGACCAACATGGACGAGAAATACACCACGTTGGGGCCCGATGCCTGGGGTCTGACTGCTTGCGACGGGCCAGACGGCTACAACGGCCTGTACGGCGCGCCGCCTTCAGGGTTTGACAACAAACAGCATTTTATCGATGATACAATCCCGCCGGCTGGCGCGATTGGCTCGATCATTTTTGTCCCCGAGCAGGCGCAGCGCGCCATGCTGTATTACTATTCGTTTGAGGATCTTAAAGGCCCGTACGGCTTTAAGGACGCCTTTAACCTGAGCAGGGATTGGTTTGCCAGCGACGTCATCGGCATCGACAAGGGCATCAGCTTGCTGATGCTGGCGAATTACCAGAGTGATATGGTATACAAGATTACGATGGAAAACAAGAACCTGCTGCAGGGGCTGGAACGCCTGCAAATCATCGAAAACTAGGAGTTGCAACACGGAATGATCACCATCAAGGATGTTGCCAATCGAGCAAAAGTGAGCATCACCTCGGCATCCTATGCGTTGAACGGCATTGGCACCATCAGCGAAGCCACCCGCCAGCGCGTTTTGCAGGCCGCTGAAGAGCTGAACTATCACCCCAATGCCTTTGCGCGCAACCTTAAAAAGCGCAAGACGCACATCATCGGAGTTTTTATCACCCGTTTTAGCGGCTCTTTCTACGAAGATATCCTGGAAGGCATCCACGATGCCGTTTTGAAGACGGATTACGAATTAATTGTGTGCCCTGAGAGCCGGTCGAAGCGCAACATCCTTGGGCAGCGCCAGGTTGACGGCGCCATTGTGTTTGATGTCAAGGTCAAAAACGAGACCATCATCAAATTAGCATCCAAGGGATATCCAATGGTGGTGATGGACCGCCAACTGGACGTGGATTATGTCTTTCCGGTGTTGCTTGACAATCAATCAGGGGTGAAAGAGGCGTTTCACCACCTGTATGATCAGGGATTGCGAAAAATCTATTACATTGCCGGCGCCAGCGATTCACTTGACAACGCCGAGCGTATGAAAGCCTTTCTGGAAGAAAGCCAGCAGCACGGCCTGTCTGTTCCCGTTTATAACGGCAACTTTACCGAGGAGTCGGGCTATGAAATTGCCGACCTGATTATGGGATCCAAAAATATCCCTGAAGCGGTCTTCTGCGCCAACGATCAGATGGCACTTGGTTTTTTGCGGGCGATGGAAAAGCATCAATTAAACGCGCCGCGAGATATTGCGGTGGTGGGATTTGACGATGTGCAGATTTCAAAATTTGCCCGCCCAAGCCTGACCACAATTGGTGCATCGCGTTTTCTCTGGGGGTCGCTTGCCGCGACCTGGCTGATCGACTTTCTCGATAATGACACGCCTTTCCCCCTTTACCGCATACCGGTCAAATTGATCCCGCGCGAATCTTCCGCGAAACATTGCGACATCACAACAGAAAAAGAGCGGAGTATTTATGAGTATTTTAGAAATTATCGCGTCTGAATTAAAGGGTTCGGTCGAGTTTTATCTGAACAACACCAATCTCGACCCAGCCAGCCCGGGTTTTGGTTTGACCGTCGATTCGACCAAGAAGCCGCAGCTCGCCTCGATCGCCTCGACCGGTTTTGCCCTGACTGCCTGGGTCATCGGGCACGCGCGCGGCTACCTTGACGCGCGACAGGCAGTTGAGATCACACGTGGGACGCTGCGAACGCTGAGCGAACGGGTCAGTCACCACCGTGGATTCTTCGCGCATTTTCTCGACATGCACACCGGCCTGCGCCACAAGGCCTGCGAGTATTCGACTATCGACACGGCCATTTGCCTGAACGGCGTGATTACCGCGGCGGCGTATTTTCAGGACGCTGAAATCCGGGAACTTGCGAGCCAATTGCTGGAACGGGTGGATTGGAACTGGCTGGTTTTTGAGCGCGGTGGCCGGACGCTCTTCCACATGGCCTACAATCCCGACCGGCAAGGAGACTATGTGGAAGGCGAGCCCGGCTTTATCTCACAATGGGATATGTCTGCCGAGCAGAAGATGATGTACCTGCAGGCCGCGCCGTTCGTGCCGCCTGAAACAGCCCGCCGTTTGTTTGCTGGCTTTGCTCGCGATACAGGGTACTACAAAGGCCAGCCGGTCATTTACATCCCCGGCGGCAGCTTGTTTGCCTACCTGTTCAGCGAAGCCTGGATGGATTTTGGGAGCTACCTTGACCCTGACGGTGTGGACTGGTTTGAGAATACGCGCCGGGCGGCTCTGGCCAACCGCAGTTTCTGCATTGAGAACTCGGATCAGTTCAAAACCTATCATGCCAACAGTTGGGGGCTCAGCGCCGGCGACTGCCCGCGCGGTTACAGCGTTTACGGCAGTCCACCCTGCCGGGGCAAGCCCTGGCACGATGGCACAGTGTCCATTTACGCCGCGCTGGGCTGCCTGCCCTTTATCCCCGAAGAAACACAAGCGCTGGCCGATTACCTTTACCACCAGCAGCCGCGCACCTGGGGGAACTCTGGCTTCTTTGACGGCTACAACCTGGACGTGTCGCCGGCGTGGTACAGCACGTCGCTGTATGGCATTGACAAGGGCTGCTCTATGATCATGATCGAAAATTACCTGAGCGGATTGATCTGGAAGACCTACACCGGCAGCGACCTGATTCAAAAATCGCTGGCAGTATTGGAATTTACCAAAAAACCAGGAGTCTAACCGATGAGCAACTTTATTGCAAAGAACGGCCAGTTCTGGCTGGACGACCAACCAGTGTTGATCCAGGCTGGCGAATTCCATTATTTTCGCACGCCCAAGGTGGAATGGCGCCAGCGTCTGGATTTGTTGAAGAAAGCCGGTTTTAACGCGGTCGCATCGTATATTCCCTGGCTGTGGCACCAGGTGGAGGACGGCGTAACCGACCTGGATGGTCACAGCCACCCGATGCGCGACCTGGCCGGCTTTTTGGATCTGGCGGCGGAGATGGGCCTGTGGATCATTGCCCGGCCGGGACCCTACATCAATGCCGAGACGATCAACGAAGGCATCCCGCCGTGGGTTTTCAGCCGCTATCCGCAGGTGGCGGTGGTCAACCGCGGCGAGCGCATCCAGGATTTCGTCAGCTACCAGCACCCCGACTACCTGTCCTGCGTGACCCGCTGGTACCGGGCGGTGTTCGCGGTGTTGACCCCGCGCCAGGTCACCCGAGGCGGCAAAATCATCATGATGCAGCTCGATAACGAGATGGGCATGATCCAATGGGTGCGCAACATGCTGGACGTCAATCCGGATACGCTGGCGCGCATGGCGGCTTACGTGCAGGATCGGTACGGCCGTACAGCACAGGAGCGTTATCCTGGCGGGGTGCTGGCCGAAACGCTGCGGGCCGCCCTCAGTGTCACAGACCATGCCTGCGGTGCGCAGGCGCTGGAGGATTACAAGGATTTCTACCGCGGCTACCTGCGCGAGTACACCCAGTTTCTGCGCACGGAAGCGCGCGCCAACGGGCTGGAAGTGCCGGAGGTGATCAACATTCACGGCTTTGCCAACGGCGGCAAGACTTTCCCAATTGGCATTTCACAATTGATTGATGTGATGCGCATGGACGATATGATCAGCGCCATCGACGTGTATCCGGCGGTGATTGGGGAGGGCAATTATCACCAACTGCTGCTGGTGAATGAGATGACCAAGACAGTGCAGAACCCTGACCAGCCGCTCTTTTCAATCGAGTTTCAGGCGGGCGGCAGCCAGGATCACAGCAACGGGCAGTCGTCGTTCAACGACCTGTACAGCCGCTTGTGCATTTCCAACGGTCTGCGCGCGGTCAACCATTACCTGTTCTGCGACGGCGAGAACCACCCGGTGCTCAGCCCGGTCAAGCGGCACGACTGGGGCCACCCGGTGCGCAAGGACGGCACGCTGCGCCGGCATTACTTCCGCTACCCGCAGCTTTCCAGCGCGCTGCACGCCTACGGCGCGGACCTGGTGCTGGCGCAACCCAAAACCATCACCACCATCGGCTACCTGCTGGATTACTTCAAGACCGAGGTGCATAACGCTGCCACCAAAAAGGCCACCGACATCATCACGCACCAGCGTGACACGGTGCTTTTCGACTTTCTGGCCCGCGGATTGGCGCTCAGCCACCGGCCGTTTGACGCGGTCGAGCTGGCCAGCGGCCGGCTGGACCCGGCGCGCACGCCGCTGCTGTGGGTGATGATGGAGAAACAGTGCGATGCCGCCACGCAGCAAAAACTGGTCGATTATGTGCTTGGAGGCGGCAAACTGGTGCTGGCCGGGCGCATGTGCGTGCAAGATTTCAGCGGTCAGCCCTGCACCATCCTGAAGGACGCGCTGGACCTGCGCCAGATCGAGGATGACGCGCCTTTCACGCACAACGAGATCAATGCCTTCCAGTATGTGGATATCCCGGTATCGTTCATGCAGACCTATACGGGCAGCTTTGACGAGGTGATCGCCTTGCATGATGATGGTCGTGTGGTGGGCTTCATCAAGTCGCTGGGCGCTGGCAAGGTGCTGGTGTTCGGCGCGGCGTTCGGCGCGTTCACGCTCGACGATGGCGATGTGGTCAACCAGATGGCGTTAAAGATGGACTGCCCGGCGCTGTTTGAGATGGACGAATGGGCCGACACGCGCCTGAGCATTGGCGAGCAGGGCAGCTTCCTGTTTGTCAGCAACTACCAGGACGACCCAATCGCGACCGTGATCCGGTTGGGCGGCAAGCCGCTCTTCGGTGGCAGCCCGGTGTGCCTGCCTGCCCGCCGCGGCGCGATTCTGCCGCTGGGCTGGCAACTTGCGCCGGATGTGCGCGTGGATTATGCCAGCGCGGAAATCCGTGAGGTGGTGACCGAAGGCCTTACCATCACGCTGAAGGCCGCGCAGAACGAATTCGATGCCGGGTTGACGCTGCGCGGATATCGCTGCGAAGGGGCGGAAGTGGTGGAAAAGACCGCGGAGGGCGAGCGGGTACGGTTGCACGCAGAGAATGGTCAGATTGTGTTGAGCAGAGCTTGAAACAGGCAGCAAGTGCTGAAGGGGCAATTTTCCACCGCGCGGGGCGCATCCCGCGCGGTGGTTCGTTGTTATAATAATGATCGCCAGGGGATGATCTGGTTCTGGCTAGCATCCGTGCAGGAGAGGGACATGATGAGCAGCGAATGGAGCAAAACCACCCGTTATATTGCCGGCGTGATTCTGGCGATCCTGGCGGTGTTCATTATTTACCTGAGCCGCTCGGTGTTGCCGCTGCTGGTGATTGCCGCGCTGATCGCCGTGATCCTGCGGCCGCTGATCCTATGGTTGCAGCGCAAGACGCGCATGTCGCGCGGGGTGTCGGTCGCGCTGGTATACCTGCTGGGCCTGATGGTGGTGCCTCTGCTGCTCGCGCTGGCCATACAGGCCGTGGTAAACGCGGTCAGTTTTTTCGCGGCTCTGAATTATCAGAGCATCCTGGAAAGCGTGATGGAGTGGATCCGTTCCACGCTGGTTGGGGTCAAGGATTTGCAGTTTCCGACCGCCAGCATGGATACGGCCGTCGATCAACTGGCCGATTCGCTGCTGGCGCAGTTGGGCGGCGAGCCCTCGGCGGCGCTGCCGAGTGTGCCCTCGGCCGCCACCATCCTGCAATCGCTGGGCACCGCGCTCACCGCGACCTTTCGGACGGCGGCCGGCGTGGTCGGTTCAGTCCTGTCGCAGGTCACGCTGTTCATCTTTGTATTCCTTTCTTCGGTTTACATCAACCTCAGCGCGCACACCTTCCATGACGGGTTCATGCGTATCATCCCGGACCGCTTCAAGCCGGAATTCACCATCCTGATCGCCCGCATCGAACGCCTGTGGGGCTCGTTTTTCCGCGGGCAATTGACTCTGATGCTGGTGATCGGCGTGATGAGCTGGCTGGGTTTGACCATTTTGGGCGTGCCCGGCGCGGCCTACCTGGGCATCGTGGCCGGTATGCTGGAGCTGATTCCCAACCTGGGGCCGGTGATCGCCACCATTCCCGCGGTCATCGTGGCCCTGCTGGAAGGCTCGGTCTTTCTGCCGGTCAGCCACTGGGTGCTGGCCCTGCTGGTGGTGGGGTTGTACGTGCTGGTGCAGCAGTTGGAGAATAACTGGATTGTGCCGCGCGTGCTGGGCGATGCGGTCGATTTGCCGCCGCTGGTGGTGATGAGCGGCGTGCTGGTGGGGGTCAATGTGGCCGGGCTGCTGGGCGCGCTGCTGGCCACCCCGGTCATTGCCACCGCCCGCGAATTGATCCGTTATACCTACCGGAAGATCCTGGGCGAGAACCCCTTCCCGCCAGTGGAAACGCCGACCATCCCGCCGTTCAATCCGCTCACGCGCCTGCGTGAGTGGTTTGACCGGGTCAATCCCTTCCGCAAGCCGCGCGCGCACGAGATTTTGCCCGAGGCGGAGCACCCGGCGGTGGGCGGCCGGCCGCCCGAGGATCTGTAAACTACTCCTGGTCGAAGCAAAGATTCGATTGGTAAAAAACGAAATCAGACCTATAATGTTAACGGCGCTGTCGCACGCCTTTTTTTAAATTGTGTAACCCGACTACTCCGCTCTTATATATCGGCCTTGTGAAAATTTCCACCATTTGTTATACTAGCTTCGAAATCAGACCGATTCAGTAAACTTTATATAAAGGGAACCCTATGCTGCAGGCTTACCTCCCCCTCCTGATTCTTCTCGTCTTTGCAGTTTTGATCGGCTTTTTGGTCGTGGCCATCGGGCATGTGTTCGGCCCTAAGCGGCCCACGGCGCGCAAGGCCGCCCCCTATGAATCGGGTATGGTGCCGTACGGCCCCGGTACGCGTCGCATTTCGGTGCGCTACTACCTGGTGGCCGTGCTGTTCATTCTTTTCGACATTGAAACGATCTTCTTCCTGCTCTGGGCCGTTGTGCTCCGCGACCTGGGCGTTTTTGGGCTGGTGGAGATGTTCTTATTTATGGGTACCCTGGCAGTTGGTTTGATCTATGCCTGGAAGAAAGGAGCTCTGGAATGGGAATAAACCAAAAAACCGGCGAGATGGGGATCGTGACCACCAAGCTGGAAGACCTGGTGAACTGGTCGCGGACCGGCTCGATGTGGCCGATGCTGTTTGGCTTGGCCTGCTGCGCCATCGAAATGATGGGCGCCCAGGCCTCGAATTATGATTTAAGCCGCTTCGGCATGGAACTGAACCGTGCCAGCCCGCGCCAGTCGGATTTGATGATCGTGGCCGGGCGGGTGAGCCGCAAAATGGCCCCCGTGGTGCGCCA
>JAPKMQ010000239.1 GCA_026645875.1 Longilinea sp. | reverse complement strand
TACCAGGTGCGCATCCTGAGCGTGGGCAGCATCAATCCGCAACCGCTGATGTCTTTGATTTATGACTTCTCGGGCAGCAGCTTTCATTACAACGCCGACTTCACCACCAACGTGCGCTATGCCTATGTCGTCGATCCGTCGATGATCGGGATTTCCAAGGGCTTTTCTCCTGTCACGACCAACGTGGGCGGCGTTTCGACACTCTCGATCACGCTAACCAACCTCACGCCGGCCACGATCACCGGCCTCAACTTCACCGACACCTTCCCCACCACGCCGGGGGCGATGGTGGTTGCCAACCCGCCCGCCGCTTCCACCACCGGCTGCGGCACGCCCACTTTTACGCCGGCGGCCGGCAGCGGCTCAATTTCATTTACCAACGGCACGCTGGCGCCCAACAGCAACTGCACCATCAAGGTCAACGTCACCATGCCGGTCACGGGCACGTATCTCAACACCACCGGCCACCTGTTTGTCGGCACGAACGATACAGGCCATTCGGCTTCCGGCAGCGTGACGGTCAACGCGGCCCCGCCGCCGCCGGCCTGCGTTGGCGGACAGACGCTGGCGGCCTGGAACTTCGATGCTGCCGGACTGGCGGGTTCGCCCACGCCGTCCACAAACAACGTCGGCACCGCGACGGCCAGCAGCGGTTTACCGGCAGCGAATCTGTCCTTCAGCGGCAATCCATCGGTAAGCGGCAATTCCTGGGCTTCGTACGGTTATGGCGGCCCATTTGATTATCCTGCCGCCCGTTATCTCCAGTTCACGATTAATACCCGCAACTACCAGCAGGTGCAGATGAATTTTGCCGCCTACCGAAAAAACCAGGGCCCGGATCTGTTTTATCTGTATTACAGCACCACAGCGGTGGAGCCTTTTTCAAATACAGGCGGAACATTTCTGCCAGTGCCGCGCACGGGCGGTTTTGGCAGCTATACTTACGATTTTTCCGGAATCACCAACCTGTCCGGCAACACCTATTTCCGCCTCTATCCCTACAATGCGGGCTCACCAGATTCGAACGGCGGTGGATTTTTCCTGGATAATGTGTCTTTCACCGGCTGCGCCATCGCGCAACAACCCACCTTGAGCAAGAGCTTTTCGCCCGATCCAATCGCCCAGGGCAGCTCCGCCCTGTTGACCTTCACCATCACCAATCCCAACAGCTTCCCGCTCACCAACGTGCGCTTCAATGACACGCTGCCGGCCGGGTTGACGGTCGTGAGCGGTGTTGCAACCCAATGCGGCGGCACGCTCACCCGCACCGCGCCCACCTCGCTGGCTTTTGCCGGCGGCACGCTGGCGGCGGGGGCAAGCTGCACGGTGACAGCTTCGGTCACGGCGGCCGAGTCAGGCGTATACGACAACGTTTCCGGTTTCATTTCCGCCGATTACAGCGCCGGCACGCTGACCAACAACACGGCAAGCGGTTACGGATCGGACACGCTGACGGTGCTCGATCCGCCCGTCATCAGCAAGTCCTTTTCACCCGACCCAATCCTGCCAGGCGAGACTACGACGCTCACGTTTTTGATCCTCAACCCGAACCCGAACGACGCGTTGACCAGTGTGCAATTCTCTGATAATTTACCGGCAACGCCCGGGCAGATGCGGGTGGCTTCGACGCCTAATGCATCCACCCCGGGATGCGGCACGCCGGTGTTCGCGCCGGCTGCCGGGGCAACATCGATCTCCTTCAGCGGCGGCAGCATCGCGCCGGGCGGAACCTGCATCGTCCGGGTGAATGTGACCGCGCCGCTGGCAGGCACATACAGCAACCTCACCTCGGCGGTGCAGGCCACCATCTCGGGGGTGGCGCTGTTGGGCAACACCGCGGCGGACAATCTGACCGTCAATACGCCCCGTCCGGCACTTGCCGTATTAAAACAGATCGGTTTGAGCAGCGCCCCGGACGCGGTGTGGACGAAATTCGTCGCCGTCACGCCGGGTACGCCCATTTATTACCGCTTTATTATTGAAAATATCGGCGATGTGAATCTGACGAATGTCACCGTGAGCGATCCGACCTTGAGCGGACTCGGCATCAGCCTGGCAGGCTGCACCCTGGCCACGCTGCCGCGGTATGAAACGTCTGTGTGCATCGTTGGGCCTGTGCCGGCTGCTGCCGGGCTGCACACCAACACAGCCTCGGCGCAGGGCAGCTTCGGCGGGGCGCCGGTGAATTCAAATAATTCCAGCGCCAGCTATGCCACCGCCGCGCTGACGCTGGTCAAGAGCGCCGTAGAAACCTACTACGATGCAGCCGGCGACGTGCTGCATTACACCTACCTGGTGACCAATAGCGGCAACGCGCCGCTGGCGGGGCCGGTGGTGCTGAGCGACAACCTCTCGACCGACGAAAGCTGCCCATCCGTCGAAACGACCGGCGACCTGGATGCCTTCCTGGATCCCGGCGAGAGCCTGACCTGCGCCGCGAGCTACACGGTCACCGCCGCCGACGTGCTGGCGGGTTCGGTGACCAACCTGGCCTCCGCCGCGGCGGGCGGATTCACCTCGAATACCGACAGCGAGACGGTCCCCTACGGCCATCCGTCGCTGACCATCACAAAGAACCTGACGGCGGTCGAATCGTTTGAATTGGGTGCCACGTTGGGCTTTGGCATTGTGGTCACCAATACCGGCGATCTGCCCCTGACCAACCTCACCGTCAGCGACCCGTCCGCGGTCCTGGGCGCGTGCAGCCCGGCCCAACCGGCCACGCTGGCTCCCGGCACGGCCATGACCTGCCCGGCGGCACACATGATCACACAGGCCGACGTGGACCTGGACAGCTATGCCAACACCGCCACCGCCGACAGCGACCAGACGGAGCCGGCCTCCGTGACCGTCAACGTCATCTTCGTCCCCACGGCGGTCGAATTGAACTATTTCCGCGCGGCACGCGCCGAGGGCGGCGTCATGCTCACCTGGGAAACCGTCTCCGAGGCCACCCTGGCCGGCTTCAACCTCTACCGGCGCGACGCCAAGGGCGAATACGTCCAGGTGAACGATAGTTTGATCCCGCCGCAGGTGGGCGGCCAGCCGTTTGGGAGCGTATACTTCTTCCTAGACGAGGATGCATCCACGGCGCAACGCTACGAATACCGCCTGGAGGGAATCGAGACCGACCTCTCGGCCAGTTCGTACGCCACCGCCACCTACTGGCCGTTCTCCTGTTCGCTGCCGTTGATGCGAAGATAAGCCTGGGCGGGTAGAGCGGTCCACTCAGCCAATTGAATGACAAACACCGGACGGAAGGTTTCCGTCCGGTGTTTTGATGGTCCAGGTGAGCCGCGCTCAGGCCAGTTTGGCCGTCAGGGTCTTATCGACCGCAGCCAGCGCCTGGGATACCGGGCAGCCTTGCTTGGCTTTTTCGGCGTAGTCGATGAAGGTGGCTTCGTCAATGCCGGGGACTTCGCCCACGGTGGACAGCTCGATCAGGGTGATTTTGGGACCGGCGCCCAGGTGAACTTTGGCGCTGGTGCTGATGCGGACGGGCACGTGCTCGTCCTTTGACAGGATGGCCGAGAGGAACATGGAGAAGCAGCCGGCGATGGCCGCACCGATGAGCTCTTCGGGGTTGGTGCCGTTGGCCTCTTCAAAGCGCGACGCGCGGGTGAATTCGCCCTCGTACGCCCCGGAAGCCAGGCGCATGCTGCCTTTGCCTTCGGTCAGGCTGCCGTTCCAGATTGCGGTGGATTCACGAACTGGCATGGTTACTCTCCTGTGAAGAATATTTGATTGTTTTGGTCAAAAGTGTAACATCCTGCGCGGGAAGAGTCAAATTTAGCCCTTCATTCCGCTTGAACCAGGTCGTCGTACATCTCCGGGCGGCGGTCGTTGAACAGGTGATTCTGGCGGGTGACCCATTTGTTGTCGGCCGCGCTCAGGTCCACCTCAGCCCACACCACGCCGCTGGTTTCGCCGCCGGCCTGCGCCAGCAGGTCGCCTTTGGGCGAGGTGACCTGCGAGAGCCCAGAGAAGGCCAGCCCGCGCTCGCTGCCGATGCGGTTGGCGGTGGCGGTGAA
>JAPKMQ010000238.1 GCA_026645875.1 Longilinea sp. | reverse complement strand
CCCTGCTGTGGGCGTTCGGTTTTCCATGGGGCGGTTAGAAGAGATGCAAGCTTGTACACCTGGCCAAAAGCAGGGTGCAAAAGTTGATAAAAAGCGTATAATAGCGTTGTTGCATATTTTTGCAATAAGAAACCTGTTTTTCAAGGAGGCGTACCATGTTTTTAGCGCCTGTCGCCATGCATATTCCAGACGGCTTTTTGTCCGTGGCAGTATCGATTGTATTTTGGGTGCTTTCGGTCATGATGATCATACTGGCTTTGCGCCAGGTGAACCAACAGCTGGGCGAGCGTGAAGTGCCTCTGATGGGGGTGCTGGCGGCGACCATCTTCGCCGGGCAAATGCTCAACTTCACGGTGATCGGCGGTACCTCCGGTCATTTACTGGGAGCGGCGTTGGCGACTATTCTGCTGGGACCATGGGCGGCTGTACTGGTGATGACCTGCGTGGTGGGCGTGCAGGCCCTGATCTTCCAGGACGGCGGCTTGCTGGCGCTGGGAGCCAACCTCTTCAACATGGCCGTGATCGGCGTGGCTGTGAGTTATGGCGTCAACCGCCTTTTCCGGCGCATATTCGGCGAAGGCAAGACGGGCATCTTTGTTTCCGGTTTTGCCGCGGCCTGGACATCCATTTTCATCGCGTCGCTTGCCGCTGCGCTGCAATTGGCTTTATCGGGTACCTCACCGGCTAACCTGGCCGTTCCCGCCATGGCCGGCATTCACGCATTAATTGGCATCGGCGAAGGTTTAATCACCATGGGCGCGCTGGCGTTTCTGTATGCCACGCGGCGTGATCTGCTGCACATCGGCGAACCTCAAGCGCGTTCCAATGCGGCTGTGTGGATTGGCGGTGCGGTGATCTTCCTGGTGCTGGCGGTAATCTCGCCGCTGGCTTCGGCCTTCCCGGATGGATTGGAATCGGTGGCCGAAGAACTGGGTTTCATCCAAAGCGCACAAGGCCCCAGCTTTACGATCATCCCGGATTACGTGTTGCCTGGCGTGAACAATGAGGCCCTGGCGACGATCCTCGCGGGGATCCTGGGCAGCCTGGTTGTTTTGGCAGCCGTGCTGCTCATCGCGCGTTTTCGCCGCGCGCGGGCAAAGACGTCCTGAGTATGCATGTCCATTTTCTGGATCCCTATCACGATGGCCGCAGCCTGATCCATCACCTGGACGCGCGCGTCAAGCTGGTGCTGGCAATTGCATACATTCTGGCAATGTCGCTCACTCCAGCCGGCGCATGGCCGGTCTACCTCATGCTGGCGGCGATTTTGCTGGCTGTTGAGGTCTTGAGTGAAGAACGCATTGCGTTTTACCTGAAACGCTCGCTGCTGGCCCTGCCATTCGTGCTGGCGGCCTTGCCGGTGATTTTCACGTTGCCTGGCCCGGCGTTGGTTGGCTTCTCAATCGGTAGCTGGCAGCTCCAGGTCAGTTTGCCGGGGGTGGAACGGTTCATCAGCATCCTGATCAAATCGTGGGCCTCGGTGCAAATGGCGGTGGTGCTCACCACCACCACGCCGTTCCCGGATTTGCTTATGGCCATGCGCGCCTTACGCCTGCCGCGCTTGTTGGTTGGGGTAATCGGTTTGATGTGGCGCTACATGTTCGTGTTGGTTGACGAAGCCATGCGTTTGAACCGAGCTCGTGCTTCGCGCAGCGGTGAAGCCGATAGCGCTGCTGGAAAAACCGGCGGCAATTTTGCCTGGCGCGCGCGTGTGACTGGCGGCATGGTCGGGAATCTATTCATGCGTTCCTTCGACCGCAGCGACCGAATCTACGTGAGCATGCTCTCGCGCGGGTATGATGGCGAGGTGCGCAGCCTGCCGCAGCCTGCCGCGCCGCGTTGGACGTGGACGGTGCTGGCTGTCGGGCTGCTGGTTTTGGGGTTGATCACGGTAATTGCACTTTTGGGTTGGACGTAGGGATGCACATGACAGATTCCATTGAAATCCGCGACCTGCATTTTTCATATTCGGACGGGCACACCGCCTTGCGTGGTATAAACCTGACCGTGAAGCCCGGTGAGAAACTTGCGCTGGTGGGCCCGAACGGCGCGGGAAAATCGACCCTGCTGCTGCATTTGAACGGCATCCTGCAGGGTAAGGGCGTCGTGCGTATCAGCGGATTGGACGTCGTTCCTGCCAACCTGGGGCGCGTGCGCGCCCTGGTGGGGCTGGTTTTTCAATCGCCCGACGACCAGTTGTTTTCGCCGACGGTTTTCGATGATGTTGCCTTTGGCCCGATCTACCAGGGGTTGCCGCCGGAAGAAGTGCGCCGGCGGGTCGATTTTGCCCTGGCGGCGGTTCACATGCAGGATTACGTTCACCGGGTGTCGCATCACCTCAGCGTGGGCGAGAAGAAGCGCATTGCTATCGCCACGGTGCTCTCCATGCAGCCGGAGGTGCTGGTGTTGGATGAGCCTTCGGCTGGGTTGGATCCACGCGCGCGGCGCAGCCTGATCCATCTGCTGGCCGAGCTGCCGCAAACCATGATCGTCGCCACGCACGACCTGGCGCTGGTGCGCGATCTGCTGCCGCGCATGGTGGTGATGGATCACGGCGAAGTGGTGGCCGACGACGCCACCGGGCGCATCCTGGAACAGGGCGACCTGCTGGCGGAGCATGGGCTGGAAAAGCCGTAAAATTGTGGTATGATGGCGATTGTGGAGTGGTAGTTTATGGAAGAAGAAAAGATTACAATTATTGAAGGCCCCACACCCACATTCGAGAGCATTCAGGATGGTTGGGCGTTGGGTTTGAATGAAGGTCCTGCTCTGTACGACCTGTCTTTAACGCGCCTGCGCACGTTTAACGGTCCCTCGCTGGTCGAGCGCTGTTACCGCGCCTGGCGCAATCAATCCGCGATTTATCTGCATTACCGCAACCGCCTGGGGCTTGAGGAGCGCGCGCCGATCATGGCTGCCCGTTCGCTGGAGAGCGATGAAGGCCAGGTATTGCTGTTGTGGATCCGCCGCACGTCCGATCAGGTGGCCGACGACATGGATGCCGACCTGGACGACAGCGATCCAGACCAGCACATCTAGGCAGCACAAGCGGCTGGGCGGCGATAAAGTATCGCTGCCCAGTCTTTTTTTACTAACGGAGGTGGCCATGCCGCTGGACAGTCCAACCATTCGCGCTCAATTCCCTGCGCTGCAGCGTGGCTGCATCTACCTCGACAATCCGGGCGGTACGCAGGTGGCACGCAGTTGCCTGGAACGCATGAGCCGCTACCTGGTGGAAACGAACGCTAATCACGGCGGCATTTTTCAGACCAGCCGCGAGTCGGACGCGCTGGTTGACCAGGCGCGTCAGGCAGCCGCCGATTTTCTCAATGCGCGCCGGCCGGAAGAGATCGTCTTTGGCGCGAACATGACCACGTTGACCTACCAGGTGAGCCGGGCTGTGGGGCGAACCCTC
This sequence comes from Longilinea sp., assembly GCA_026645875.1. GTDB lineage: Bacteria > Chloroflexota > Anaerolineae > Anaerolineales > Anaerolineaceae > Longilinea. The sequence continues at coordinate 712 of JAPKMQ010000238.1, read as the reverse complement.
AACCCGGGCGATACGTTGGTGGTGACCAGGCTGGACCATGACGCCAACATTTCACCGTGGGTGCAACTGGCGGAGGAGCGTGGCTGCCGCGTGCGCTGGGTGGAGATTGACCCAGGGGATTGCACGCTGGACATGGCGGATTTTGAAGCCGCGTTGGGCGAACGCCCGAAGCTGGCGGCGTTTGGCTATGCCAGCAATGCCACCGGCACGGTCAATCCGGTGGAAAAAATGACCGCGCTGGCGCATGCGGCTGGCGCGCTGGTGTATATCGATGCCGTTCAATACGCGCCGCACGGCCCGATCGACGTGCAGCAATTGGGGTGCGATTTTCTGGTCTGCTCGGCGTACAAGTTTTTCGGGCCGCATCTGGGCGTGCTGTACGGCCGCTACGAGCTGCTGGAGAGCTTGCCCGCATACCGCGTCCGGCCTGCGCCGACAATGCCGCCGGGCATGTTTGAGACCGGCACCGGCAACTTTGAGGGTATGGCCGGGCTGCTGGGCGCGCTGGAATACCTGGAATGGCTGGGTTACCTGTACGGCGAGGATTACCTTGAATTGTATGCCGAGGAGTATGGCGGCCGACGGCAGGTGCTGAAACAGGCCATGTCGGTTGTGCGCTCATATGAATTTGAGCTGAGCCGCGCGCTGATTGACACGCTGCGGGCGATACCCGGCGTTCAGATTTATGGAATCCAGGATCTGATGCGCCTGA
>JAPKMQ010000237.1 GCA_026645875.1 Longilinea sp. | reverse complement strand
CATATTCAGGGGAACCTGTTGGATGGGTTTTGCGGGCATCGTGATATTCATGGCGGTTTACCTCTCTGCCAGTTGTGTTGCAATACTCATGCCATCCCCGCGGATCCACTCGACGGCGCAACCGGCGCGGCGGAGTTGGTCCAGGTCGTCCTCCTGGAAAATTGCTTCGCCGCCCACCAGCGTGACCCGTTCGGCCAGTGCGGCTTCGGCCATGTCAAAGCCCACCGCGGGGTGGTGCTTTTTGACAAACCCGCGGATGACGTTCCAATCCCAATCCGATAGCCCTTCGGGGTAATTGGGCAGCAGCAGGTAATGGGCTAAGGGGTGCGCGGCCGGCCGGCCGGGCAGGGTGACGGATTCACTGACGGCGGCGGGGCGACCGGCGTAATTGTTTTGCCGCACCCACTCCATCAGCGCAGATCCGGCCGGGCGCGGCGTGCCGTCAGCGGCAAACAGGGCCTGGTTTTCTTCCGGGCTGCCTTTTTCCGCGCTGAGAAGCCAGAAATTGCAGGCGATGACTGAATCAGCGATTGGTTCCAGCAAGGCGCTGCTTTGTTCGTCCTCCGCGGTAATGGTTCCGAGGCACAGGCTGGCAATGCTGGCGGCCAGGCCTGGGTCGGGCGCTTCCGTCTGGGCGGAAGACGCACCGGGCAAACCCGCCTGCAACAGGATAACCGGGGCTGACTTTTGGAGCACCGCCTGGCAGACCGCCTGATACCACTCATTGATGCGGAAACCGCGCTGATCCTGGCTGTCATCCGGCGTGAAATAAGGCCGGGTCTCCGGCCAGCGTTCCGGCCCGCCCGCGCCCCAGTCCAGCGGCCGATTGTGCGTCCATGCGTAGGCGGAGAGGGTCAGGCGGTCGAGCAGTTGTGTTTGTTTGCGCCGTTCCAGCGATTCAAGCGACAGGCGCAGGAAAGCGGTATCCCAGAAGTTGCCGCCGGGCTCCAACGGAGGAAAGACCGGCGTCAGGCCGGCCTGCAGGGCCTGCGCGGCAGGCGGCAGGTACCGGTCGAGGAAACGGTCCACCAGACCCTGCTGCGTCCAACCGCTGGCCGGCCAGGCAGAACGGGCATTGGGCCGGTCAAAGAGCACCACATGGCGCACGCCCCAGCGCCCATAGGCATTAAACAACAATTCCAGGGCAGCGGCGTCAGGGGGCGTATCCAGCGGCAGGTTCATGCGCAGGACCGGCTGGATGCCGGCTGAAATCAACCCGCGCAGGAAGGGCTCGGGGATGGCGGCCCGGTCGCCGTCGGCCTGCACGACCAGCCAGGAAGCCCCCAGGGCCTTCAGGTGCGGCAGCCAGGTTTGCAGGTCCAGTTCGCGGTAATGCAACGCATCCGCAAAATAATGGTAGCCGAGCCGGTTCTGGTAGGTAATGGTCAGGTCAAGTGCGTCCATAGGATCCTCGCTCAATGTGCTGCCCGAAAGGGTGCAACTAGCGTGCCAGAGGCGGTTAGCCCGGGCAACACGGCGGAATGAATTGGAAATTGCCTGTCAGTATTGCAAAGTTGGCAGCTTACGACTCGATCCTCACTTCCTGATATAATTCATCCAATGATATTAGTCACCGGCGGCACGGGCTTCATTGGTCGAACATTGGTACGCCAGTTAGTGACGATGGGAACCCCCGTGCGCACATTGTTGAGACCGTCTACAAAATCGCCCGCATTACCGGTCGGCGTTCCGGTCGAAGTGGCCGTTTGCAGCTTGCTGGATGAACGCGGACTGCGGGCTGCCATGAAGGGGGTGGATGTTGTTTTCCATCTTGCCAGCGCAGAACGGTCCAGCACCGGCGCGGATTTGACCCGCGTGGATGTCGAAGGCACTCAGATGGTGGCGCAGGCTGCTGCTCAGGCAGGCATCCGGCGCTTTTTTTTCCTCAGTCACATCGGCGCAGACCGGTCATCGGCTTACCCGGTGCTGCGCGCCAAGGCGCTGGCCGAGGCTGCCATCCACCGCAGCGGCGTGCCGCACACCATTTTTCGCAGTGGTCCTGTGTTCGGCGAAGGCGATGCGCTCTTCAGCGGGCTGGTGCGCCTGATGCGCATGCTGCCGATTGTGTTCCTGATGCCCGGCGAGGGAAAGAACCTGGTGCAGCCCATCTGGGTGGAGGATCTGGCCGCCTGCCTGCTGCTTTCGCTGGAAAACGACTTTCAACAGAATCAGACTCACGCCATCGGCGGAGCCGAATATCTCTCGCTGCGTCAGGTGGTCAAGATCATCGAGCAGGCTACCGGTATGCGGCGCATCCCGGTGGAGGTATTCCCGGCTACGGTTCGGGCGGGGGCGTTGTGGTACGAACAGACCTTCCACCGCTTCCCCCTGTCGATGTTCTGGCTGGACTACCTGGCCGCCGATCGCACCTGCCCGGTGGACACCATTCCACGCATGTTTGGCATGCTGCCTGCCCGGTTGGGCCCGCAATCACAGTATCTCAAATTTGTTGCCCATCCCAAAAAACAAAGGAACCAACAATAAAGGTATGTCCACCTCCAATCCTTTAGGGTTATGCGTTCACGCTCATTTTTATCAACCCACGCGCGAAGATCCGCTGACGGGGAAAATCCCGCAGGAACCCGGCGCGGCTCCGTATCACGATTGGAATGAAAAAATCTTCGACACCTGCTATCGGCCGATTGCTGAATTGCAAGTATTCGAAAGGATCAGTTTTAACATTGGGCCGACGCTGTTCGATTGGATTATGGACAACCATCCGGAAACCGGGCGGCAGATCGTTGCGCAGGCACGTGCCAACCTGGAGCGCTACGGCGTGACCAATGCGCTGGCGCAACCCTACCATCACAGCATCCTGCCGTTGGGGAGCTACCAGGATAAGGTCACGCAGGTACGCTGGGGGATCGCCGATTTTGAGCACCGCTACGGCTGTAAACCGCAGGGCATGTGGCTGCCGGAGGCCGGAGTGGATTTGGAAACGCTGGCCGTGCTGGCCGAGTGCGGCATCCAATTCACCATCCTGGCGCCCTGGCAGGCGGCCGTGCCAAACGTGGACGTGACCCGGCCTTACCAGGTTGCGCTGCCGGACGGAAAATCGATGACGGTCATTTTCTACCAGGCGGAGCTCAGCTCAAATATCAGCTTCAATCCGCAGGCAACCGTCAACGCGGATGATTTTGCCCGCAACCTGATCTACCGCAACCTGTTCCCGCGCGCGGGCGAGACCAGCCTGCTGACGATTGCTTCGGACGGCGAGCTTTACGGCCATCACCAGCCCTTCCGTGACCGCTTTCTTGACCGCCTGATGGATGGAGCGCTCTCCGGCACGCCGTTTCAGGCCACCTTCCCGGCCCTGTGGCTTAAGGAGTACCCGGCCGTACAGACCATCGCCATTTGCGACAATACTTCTTGGAGCTGCCATCACGGCGTGGCGCGCTGGTCGACCGGCTGCGATTGCACCGAGCACAGCGATTGGAAGCAGCCGTTCTTCGCCGCCATGCAGTGGCTGGGCGGCGAGATCGACCGTATTTACCTGGATATGTCCGCTGGGTTGATCCGTGACGCCTGGGAGCTGCGCCATGCCTACATCCAGGTGGTGCTGGGGCAGGTAAGCGCGGAGGAGTTGATCCAGGCGCATGCCGCGCACGTGCTGGACGACGGGCATGTGCGTGCCCTGGATCTGATGCTGAAGGCGCAGTTCGAGCGCCAGCGCATGTTCACCTCGTGCGGCTGGTTCTTCGAGGACTTCGACCGCATTGAGCCGCGCAATAATGTGGCTTACGCCGCCCAGGCGGCCTGGTGGGCGCTGCTGGCCAGTGGCGAAGACCTGACCGAGGGCATGCTCGACCGGCTGCATGAAGTCGCGAGCTGGCGTTCGGGCCTGTGCGCGGATATCATCTTCTGCCGCCAGTTTCGTAAGGCCAGCCAGTTCTACAAGGATTGGACGCTGCCCAAGCGCACGCTGCCGGAATGGAGCTGCGAGCCTTGCAGTGATTGAATGAGAGCATGTGGAAAATGGGGCGCGTTTGATTGGTGCCCAAAGATACCTTTGGTTATCTCCTGAAACGAGCGGTCAGATGACCATGGATCGGGACACGGTCGGCCACAGACCGATGCGGCAATGTGCGGTAGAAAAAAAGTCAAGGTACAAGATGTGCCAAAATGAAAAACAAGCTGGATTGATAGGTTATTGGGGATTATCAGATTGGTGGCAAACTTCCT
>JAPKMQ010000236.1 GCA_026645875.1 Longilinea sp. | reverse complement strand
TCGACCAGCACTTCCACCTGGCCAGAGAGGTCCATAGCCGTGGCGGCCTGGACGTTCTTGGGCGAGCCAGTCAGCAGCACAGCCGCAAAGACAATCAGTGCTACGGCACCGGCTGCAAAGGCCCAGTGGCCGGCAGGCGCGGCAAAAATGCGCTGGTACCAGGGTGAGACCGGTTTTGGCCGTGCGACCGGCGAAATAACCTGGCGAGCGGCGGACAGGATGCGCTCTTTATGGGCGGATGCGTTCACCATCTGCGGATGGGGCAGCGCGCGTACTGCGGTTGCCAGACGGATCAGTTCCACCATTTCCGCGGAATCTTCCGGCAACTCGTGCAGGACATCCTCGAGCGGCGAGCCGCTTTCGATGGCGTCCAAAGAATTTTGCAGGAGTTCGTCGGGATCATGCATAGGAAACCTCCCAGTTGGCGAGCAGATCGCGCAGCGCCAGCAGTCCACGGCGCTGTAGAGCCTTGACGGCATCCTGACTGCGGTTGATGGTACGGGCCGCTTCAGCGATCGGCATCCCCAGCACAAACCGCAGGATGATTACATCCCGTTGGTCTGCGCTTAAGTGTTCCAGCGCGCGGCGGAGTTTTTCTCCGTTGAGTGAATTTTCCACAGTGTTGTGAACTTCACCTGGTTCCACGAGCTGATTCTCCTTCATTTCAATCGATTCTTCGTGGTGGTTGGACCGGTAATGGTCAATGGCGAGGTTGCGGGCAATTTGGAATAGCCAGGCTTCAACCGGCTTCCCCTGAGGTTGATAGTTCGGCAATCCACGTAACATGCGCAAGAAAACTTCGGCCATAAGGTCTTCAGCGGTTTGGGCGTCACCCACCCGGTAGAAGAGGTACCAGTAGATATCCTGGTGGCATTGCTCATAAAGTTCCCCTGCGGCCGCGATGTCTCCGGTTATTGCACGGAGCGTGATGTCCGTCAGGTCGATTTCGGGCATTTTCTCTGGGAATTGCGGCCCTTTCCACCGCTGTTAACAGATATAACGGATGAAACGACAAAAGGAGTCACGCAAATGCAATATTAACGCCAACGGCGCATTTTCCGGCTGGTGCGCAGCAATTTTACCAAGCCGGGGCCGTCGTACAGCGTGATCGGTTTACCACGCACCCATTCTGCAGCCTGCGGGGTGAAGCTGCCGGTGGTCATTAAAAAGCCCCGGCTGGCGGCTTCATGGTGCATTGCGCCAAAAAAATCGCGCACCACGGGTTCCCCCACGCTGGAGCGGTAGCGTTTGCATTGCACGATCCACTTGCCCTGATCCTTAGTATACACGACCAGATCGACGCCGTGGTCGCCGGTTTTACCCACGCGCCGGACGCGGTGGCCAAAGCTGCGAAAAAAAGCCGCCACCAGCTCTTCAAAATCAGACGGCGAAAGCGCCTGCAAATCCTGCACGCTGCGCGCGGTGCGCAATGAGCGCCAGACGCCGCGATTTTGCCACCAATCCAATCCAAGCAGTAATCCAACCGCTGCCAACCCTATGACGATGAACGCCGCCCCGTTCCAGGGCTGCGGCAGCAAACCGAGCGGTGGCAGGTGATAGGCAATCAGCAGGACTCCAGCCGTGGCAAACAAGCCCCACAAGATGAGAAAGGTGACCAGACCGCGACGCAGTGCGCCGGGAAATTGCTTGTCGCGCCCCAGCCAGGCGCCGCGCAGCGCAGCCAGCAGGGTGAGCGGCCAGAAGGCAAAAAGCATTTGCAGCAGAGGAAGCAGATCGCGCATGATGGAAAGCAGGCTCCTGTGAGTGCGGCGAGATAAAAATTATGTTCTATTATAATGGATAAATTCTGGAAACCAGAACCTTTGCCTGTGAAAAACTCTCCCTTTGGCGGGGGAGGAATGCTGGGCTGACCGGTATAGTCTGTTTGTGCGGAAAAACACAAACCTGGCAGGAGGATGTATGCAATCCGAAGTGGTGTTATCGGTGCGGAATTTCCGCAAAACCTACGGCAATTTAACGGCGGTGGATGACCTGAATTTTGAAGTGCGTCGCGGCGAAATCTACGGGCTGCTGGGGCCGAACGGCGCCGGCAAGACCAGCACGCTGGAAAGCCTGGAAGGGCTGCGCAAACCGGACGGCGGATCATTGAACATTCTGGGTGTTGACCCGGTCCGGCAGCCGCAAAAACTGCGCAACCTGATCGGCGTGCAATTGCAATCCTCGGGGCTGCCGCCAATGATGACGGTTGAAGAAGCCATGCAATTCTTTTGCGCCTACCACGGCGTGCCAGCGCGCACCGATTTGCTGGAGCGGTTGAACCTGGTGGAGAAACGCCGCGGGCAATTCAGCCTGCTTTCAGCCGGGCAGCAGCGCCGCCTGGCTTTGGCGTTGGCGATGGCTCACCGCCCGCAGGTGCTCTTCCTGGACGAGCCGACCGCCGGGCTGGATGTACCTTCGCGGATTGAGTTGCATGAGCTGATGGCAGAAATTCGCGCCAACGGAACCACCATCCTGCTGGCGACGCACGACATGGCCGAAGCAGAAAAAATGGCCGACCGGGTCGCCATCCTGCTGCGCGGGCGCATCGCCGCCGAGGGTACGCCGGCCCAGCTCACCGCCGCCGGCAGCGGGCTGACGAAAATTTCGGTTTCCAGCGAAGCCAACAGCCTGCGTACAGACGAGATAGCTTTTCCAGCAGTCAGCCAGCGGCTGGTCAAGGACGAATATGCCGTGTTTTACAGCTCGCATCCTGGTCAAACTGTGACCGCCATCCTGGCCTACCTGGAAGCCCAGGGTGATGTGCTGGTTGACCTGCGCGTGGAACGCCCATCGTTGGAAGAACGCTTTTTGGAAATCACCCAGGCGCAATGATCGCGCTGGTTGGCACTTCTTGGAGGATCTCATGACCGCATTTTTGCATCACCTGGCGTATGACTTTCGGACCGGGCTGCGCGACAAGACCCAGATGCTGATGTTTTACCTGTTCCCGCTGTTCTTCTACGCCATGATGGGCCTGTTGATGAGCAAGGTGAACCCGACCTTTCTGGCCGCCATGACCCCGGCCATGATCGTGTTTGCCGGGATGAGTTCCACGCTGCTGGCGCTGCCCGGACCGGTGGTCTCGGCGCGCGAGAACGGTGTGTACCGCAGCTTCCGCATCAACGGCGTGCCGGCGATGAACATCGTGCTGATCCCGATGCTTGGCACCATCCTGCACATGGCTATCTGCGCCGCTGTCATCGCGTTGACCGCCGGGCCGCTGTTCGGTGCGGCGCTGCCGCTGCCCGGACGCGAACTGGCCGGGGTGGGGGTGTTCCTGGCGACGGCTTTTTGCCTGGCGGCGCTGGGCATGCTGATTGGGGTGATTTCACCCAACACGCGCGCCACGGTGCTGTATGGGCAGGCGCTGTATTTGCCATCCATCATGCTGAGCGGCATGATGATCCCGCTCGACATGCTGCCCAAGGTTTTGATCCCGGCCGCGCTTTTGTTCCCCGGCACGCACAGCATGGAGGCCTTCCGCGGCGCGGTGATGGGGCTGCCAACGATGGTCAGTCCGCTGCTGGCGGTGCTGGCGTTGCTGGCGAGCGGTGCAATTGCGCTGGGATTGTCGGTGTACCTGTTCGATTGGGACAGCCGCCCGACCGGCAAGCCGCGCGCCAAAGCCATGGCAGCGCTGGTGCTGCTGCCGTTTGTGGCGGTGGCAATCTGGAATGTTGTGTAAAACCGGGTTAATTAGATAAATGATTTTGGATGCTTAGGAGGCCATCTATTGGTGGCTTCCTAAGATTTTTCGGTAAACCTAGATGACTTTCGTTTTTTGGTCTTGGTTAAAATACGCTTTTGTGTATGGGTGAACTTCATCGTCCGCAAGCAAATCCTCTACACCCCACCATTTCAAATCACTGTGCTGTGATCGGGGAATTAAATCCGTTTCAAGATCGAGTAAAATTTTGACAGCTAGGACGATATAATGGGTTGAAATTCCTTCTTTACCAGCAAAATTATCTGAATATTTATGTTGGTAGACTCCCAAGAAGTTCTCTGCATTTAGGGGAATCGCGATTTTCAATTCGTCTTTAGTTATTCGTAAAAACGCTTCTTCCAAAAGTTCATCTTTCATTATCCTTCCACCCGGTACAAACCAATACCCTTGAGCCGGTCTATTCTTACGTAATCCAAGAAGAACATGATTTTGTCGATTCGTGATAATGAGGTCAAATGAAACAA
>JAPKMQ010000235.1 GCA_026645875.1 Longilinea sp. | reverse complement strand
CGGATGGCGAACCATGGTACAAGCTCAAAGATGAATTGCTGGAAATTGAATATGCCGTTCCAGCCGTGCACATGCGCATCATTCAGCCTGAAGAGCTGGCACCCATATCGCCGGACGTGCCCCCCGAGAAAAAACGCATTGAGGTCTCACTGGCGCGCCAGGAAGCCACCGCCTACGAGTATGACCAGGTGGTGTTTCACACCAAAATTTCCTCCGGGCTGCCCGACAACCGCAAACCAGAGCCTGGGTATATTCCAACCCAGACTCCCGTGGGCGAATACCGGGTTCAATCCAAAATGCCCTCCAAACATATGGGCGATGGACGCGTGACAGCCGATATCTATGCATATGAATTACCCGGCGTGCCCTGGACATCCTTCTTCGTCCCAGAAACCGGGGTGGCCTTTCACGGCACCTACTGGCACACCAATTACGGCATGATGATGAGCCACGGCTGCATCAACATGAAGCCGGAAGAGGCGCGTTGGGTTTTCCGCTGGTGCACGCCAGTGACCGACGAAAAAACCATCGAAAAGACCGGCTACGGTACGCAGGTGATCGTTTCCTGAGCGGCCAGGAATTATCCCAATAATCAATTCACGAATCAATCGAGTGGAAAGGCGATATTCCTCTTTCCTCTGATTTCCATGTCTTCGGCGGTTATACCCCTGAGCTAAATGCCCAGGTCGGCAGGTTTTTCACTCCCGACAAACTGCCTGAAAACTGCGTTACCCAGCAGACGACCGCGAAGGCTCAGGCGCAGGGCGCGCGGCTCGCCGGCCCATTCCAGCAGGCCCTGCTGAATCAACCGGTCGATTTCACCGCCAAAGACACGCTCAAGGCTGATACCAAAGCGCGCCTTGAAAGCATCTGCTAGCACGCCTTCCGCGGTCAGGCGCAGGCCGGTCATCATCGTTTCTTGAATTTCTGTCCAGCGATCGATCGGTTGTGCCTGAATAGTCGCCGGTCCGGCGGGAAAGGCGTCATCAGCGGGCATGGTCCGGCAGCGTTCGATATAAGCCGGGATGGCCGCGACATTGATCGTCCGGTGGCCGGCAATGTAGCCATGCGCACCAGCCCCCAGACCCAGGTAAGGCAGGTTCCGCCAGTATTGCAGGTTGTGCCGGCAGCTCAGGATCTTCCCGTTCCGTTCACAGGCCCAATTGGAAATCTCATATTGAAAATATCCGGCCTGTGCCAGCCGCTCGCTGGCGGCATCGTACATATCCGCCGCCAGATCATCATCCGGCAACGGCACCAGCCCGCGCCGCGCCCAGGCCTGAAACGGCGTGCCATGTTCGACCGTCAGCGCGTACAGTGACAAATGCTCGGGGTGCAACCCCAGGGCCGTCTCCAGCGTCTGACGCCAGCGTTCCAGGCTCTGGAAGGGTAACCCAAAGATTAAATCGAGGCTCAGGTTATCAAAGCCTGCCTGCCGCGCCCAGGTGACCGCCCGGATGACATCGAAGGTATCATGGATGCGCTCCAACAGGCGCAAGTCGGCTGGATGGGCCGATTGCATCCCATAGCTGAGCCGGTTGACCCCGGCCGTCCGCAACCGCCGCAGCGATTCGAGCGACACCGTTCCCGGGTTGGCTTCCATGCTGATTTCCGCGTCTGCCATCAGTGAGAAATTCCTGCGGCAGGTGCTCAGAATGCGTTCCACCTGATCCGGCGACAGCAGCGTCGGCGTACCGCCGCCAAAAAAGACCGTAAGAACGGCCATCCTTTTGCCGCCGGATGCGCCCATCCAGGCAATTTCCTGGCACAATGCATCCACGTAGGCCGGGATTCGCGCTTCCATACCTGCATACGTGTTAAAATCGCAGTATGCACAGCGGTGCTGGCAAAAAGGAATATGGATGTACAGGCTGGTTGGCTGCATATCTGTCGAGGATAACACGGTTTCTGGCACATTTCCAGCACACCCGCGCATCACTTGACTGAAAATTGGTTATGGTATAATCCCAAGAACCGGGGATTTCCCCGGTTATTCATGTGAAAACCAACTATGAGCCCAGAAAATACACCCCCCAAGACGAAAATCTGCCCTACCTGCGGGACGCGTCTGAACGATAACGCCACCCGCTGCCTGGTTTGCGGCCGTACGTTCACGGCGGCCAGCGCGCCGGAGGCCAAAAGCGGCACGCCGGCGGTGAAAAGCCCGCGGCTACCGGAGTTGACCATCACCCTGCCAATCGCTCTGGTGTTGATCCTACTGTTCATTGCCATCGGCGCGGGAGCCGTTTACGGCATCCTGCAGGGCACCGGGAAGGTGGTTGAACCTACAGCCACGCCCACGCCCAGCCTGACGCCCACGGTGACGCTCACGGCTACGATCACGCCTACCAACACGATCCAGCCGTCGGCCACCCCGCTGCCGGATATTGAATACACGGTGCAGACGAACGACACCTGTCTTTCCATTGCGCTGACATTCGACGTGAGCGTCAACAGCATCATCCTGAAAAACAACCTGTCCACCGAATGCATCCTCACGGTGGGCAGCAAGCTGCTCGTGCCGCAGCCCACGCCCACGCCGGCCCCATTGCCCACCGAAACCCTGCAGCCCGCCCGGGCGACAGAATCCGCCTGCCAGACGGTCGATTACGTTGTCCTGTCCACCGACACGCTCGGTTCGATCGCGGCCAACTACAACGTTTCCGCGCAGTCGATCCGCGAATACAACGGAAAGACCTCCGATGTGGTTTATGAGGGCGAAACGCTGAAGATACCGCTGTGCGAACGCCTGCCAACCGCCGGCCCGACGCCCACGCCCACCAACCCGCCACCCTACTCAGCGCCCAACCTGCTGTTGCCTGCGGACGGCGCGGTGTTTATGGCTGCCAGCGACGTGATCACGCTGCAATGGGCTGCCGTCGGTGGAATGCGCGAGAACGAAGGCTATGCCGTCACGATCGAAGATTTGACCGAGGGTACCGGCCGCAAGCTGGTGGAATACGTCACCGACACCAAATTCATCATCCCCGCCAACTTCCGACCCACAGATAACCTGCCCCATGCCATCCGCTGGTTCGTCGTGCCGGTTCGCCCGGCCGGCCAGACCCGCGAAGGCCAGCCCGTTTGGGAACCCGCCGGCGCGGTCAGTATCAGCCGCGTGATCGTCTGGATGGGATCAGGCGGAAGCACAACCCCCTGAGCAGTAGAAACCAACATCAAGACGGTCTGGGAAAATCCCAGACCGTTTGTTTTTTGAAGATTGGATTGGATGGTTAACGCACTTCCTCGCGCTCCAGGAAGCGGGTAGCTTCGATCGCGGCAGCCGCGCCCATGCCCGCCGAGGTGACCACCTGCCGGTAGGTCGAATCCATCACCTCGCCAGCGGCAAACACACCCGCTACGCTGGTGTGCATCAGACTATCGGTGGCGATGATCCCGTGAGCGTCCATTTCAAGCTGGCTGGCAAACATCTGCGTGTTCGGAGTGTGACCGATGAAGATAAAGACACCGTCCGTTTCCACGACCGTTTCCTCGCCGGTCTTGACATTCTTGACGTTCACGCCGGTCACTTTTTCGTCGCCCAGCACTTCGGTCACCACGCTGTCCAGGAGGAAATGGACCTTCTCGTGTTCATTCGCGCGGCGCTGCAGGATGGCCCCGGCGCGCAGCGCATCCCGACGGTGGATGATGGTCACACTTTTGGCAAAGCGCGTCAGGAATAAGGCTTCCTCCAGCGCGCTGTCGCCACCGCCCACCACAACCACCTTTTTTTCCTTGAAGAACCAACCGTCACAGGTGGCGCAATATGAAACGCCTCGCCCGACCATCTGTTCCTCGCCGGAAACATTCAGATGATTGGGGCTGGCGCCGGTTGCGATGATCAACGAATCGGCTGTGTACTCCCGGCTGTAGGTCTTCACGCGGAAGGGCCGGCTGGACAAATCAACTTCACTAGCCAGGTCATATTCAAAGCGCGCGCCAAAGCGTTCAGCCTGTTTTTTGAACAGCTCGCCCAGCTCGCTGCCGCCTACGCCCTCGGGAAAACCGGGGTAATTTTCAATCGTGAAGGTCAAGGAAGCCTGGCCGCCTAATTCATTTCCTGTCAAAACCAGCGGATTCAACTCAGCGCGGGCAGCATACAGCGCCGCAGACAGCCCGGCCGGGCCGGCGCCCAATACCATCACCTTTACATGCTCCATGCTGTCGCTGTTTTCTGCCACCGGCGAGAGGCTGGTCAAATTGAAATCCATGTTACGCTCCTGAAAATAATAATGTCACACTCTTAGATGAAACCA
>JAPKMQ010000234.1 GCA_026645875.1 Longilinea sp. | reverse complement strand
CGCCGAGCAGGCGATACGCGCCATAGGCTACTAGAACGACCACGGCGATGATCAGGGCAACTTCGGTCGACTCGATGCCCCGATGGTCTTTCAAGAAACGCAAATCAGATCACCTCCTTTCATTTCAGGATGAGGGGAACGACGGTGTAAAGCAGGGTTCCCAAGAAAATAGAGAAAACGTAGGGGACGGATGTTTGCTTGCGAAAGTAGGCTACCAGGCCTTGAAGTCCGCCAACCAGGGTGATGGGGAGGAGGACAATCGGGCTGCCAAATGCCAGAATGACTGCGGCCATCAGCTTCATATCCGCTCCACCCATTTTGTCCAGATCCCATAGAAACCAGATGAAAAAGAGCGTCAGGCAGAGTATCGTGGAAGCGGGTTCGAAAATCGCCGCGAAGACTGACAAAACGACCGCAAAGGATCGCCGCTGAGTTGTGATTGTCATTTCTGCAACCAGGCAAAGAATAACAGTCAGGAGTGCCGGCATCCAAAGGCCACGGAAAATAGCATATGCTCCCGATCCAAGCAGCGTAGTTAGCGTCAGCCAGGCTGGAACTTCGCGGAAGCGCAGATCAAAGTATGTGGCGATAAGAAGGAGAGCGCATATCAGCATAGGATGGGCCTTAAAAAATATAGGCCAGACACCACCTGGGTGGTAAATGTCTGGCCGACGATTTGGTAGATGCGTCTATATTATAGAGATCAAAATTGCCTTATCCTAGCAGGAGCATATTAATATTTATGGCCCATTCTTTCCCCAACCAAAAATGCTCTTAAAAAATTCGGTATTATACGCTCATCCACGGCAAATTTAAGTTTGGACCATATATGTGATTATTGTGAATGTAAAATTTTCCTGAATCTTTTGGCCCATAAATATATCCATTTTGAATATAGTAACGTCCACTATTTAACGGGCCAAAAATGTATCCGTTCTGAATATAGAATTCTCCAGACATTTTTGAGCCGTATATGTAATTATTGTTAATGTAATAACCGGTGTACATCCCATCCTCCCATAGCGTTAACCAGTATTCTGAAAAAAAGGTTTTATAGCCAAGATTTTTTAAATCCGTTTATCTAGGAGCTTGCTTGAACGAGGCATAGATGAAATCCCAAGTTTCCTTTTTTGAGATTTAGTGAGAGGCAATGTTCTTTGTACGATGGTTACAATAATCAAAACGAGAAAAGACAGGAAAATTGATGTGTTCACAGGCGTGGTAGAAAGACCAACGTGTAAGCGGGCTGGCATGCGACCGAAAGCATATAAGACAACTTCCCAAGAAGAGAAAATCAACGCGGCAACCAGCGAAGCGGAGAGAAAAGGGTAAAAGTGTTTTCTGCGGTCCACGATGTAAGCAGCCAGGCGCATAATCGTTGCAAATGTGAGCCATAAAAGGAGGATGGCAAATAGAGGTGAAATTTCCCAACCTGATTCGATCAATGGTAACAGCCAGTACGGATTAGGGGCAAACATATTTTTCCTCCTGATCGATTGATTAGCGAACCTTCTTCACTTTTACCCGATCGTTCATACCACTCACCTGAAGGTAGAAACTACCCTGATCTTCGATGATCTGAGCAGCTGGTCGATAGGCATAGTGGTAATGGTATTTGTATTCGGCCTGTTCCCATATTTGCCCAGTGGTGAATTTGAACACGCGACCGCCATCGAAACCATGAAACGAACCTTCGAGATTACTATCTACTATGATCCTCATCATTTCTCCTTTGGTTGGACCTGCTTCGGACTGGAAGCTCTCGAGGCCTTATATGTGGATCAGTCCAGGGTTGAACAAATCCAGACAGGATCGATTTGGAACCACGCAGCTCAATATAGAAGAAGAGCGCAAATCACCATCAATTAGCTCATCGATGCTCTCGCCGATGATGAGGCGGAGGACTTGGGCAATCACGAGCGTCGAAGCGACAGCCCCTACAAAAGAAGCGCCTACGCTGTGACCCGCCAGTTCTATCAAGCCGCAACGATCTGCCCCCTTTTCAAGGAGATCCTGGTAGGCCGGCTGCGTGATGAGGGGGACGGGTGAATAGCTCCCTTCATTTGTGGATTTCCAGCATTGATCAGCCGGTCGGCTTCCAGGAAAGGTATGGATCTTCAACGCCAAGTATTCTTGGGTTCCCTTTCCTAAACCTGCCTCGATGATCCGTTTAAACCCCACTTTATCCAGCACCCGGCGTGCCTCAATATTGTCGACGCCGCACAGGGCTAAAGCCGGCTCACTGTCACTGATGTTGAAATCTCCAGCAAATATACGTTCGATGAGCGACGTCTGGAAGCCGCGTTCTTCGCACCAGGCTGCCATTGCCCTCGTTTTCTTTACTCCAACGAGCGCTGAGTTGGTTAAAAGGGAGGTGCTATCATTTGCATCTTCTAGTGAATCAATGTCCTGCAAAACGAGATTTACTTTACTCCCCACTGGATAGGGCAGGAAGCCTAGCGTCCACAAATACGCCTGCCCAAGATGACCGAGACCGATCAGCCATAATTTGGCGGGTAGATATTCTAATCTTGGGCCTGGCTCTGCGGTTTGCCAGTTGGCCGTTGCGCTGGGCTGCCATAAAGATAATCCAACTGAGCGATACCCCGCCAATGGGTTGTCGCCGCGGATCCATTGGAAAGCCTCTGAAACTGCCATCGCGCCGGCCAGAACGCCTGCGGGTGTGAAGGTTTCTTCCATTGAGAAGGAGATTGGATCACAGGCTGGGAGTACGCCGCCATTCCAACCCTGAACAACCGGCCGGATGGCAAACCCGGTCGAGGTGTTTTTCGGGATGCCATCACCGAAATAGATCCACGGCAAGCCGGCTGGTAGCTCACTGACAATCTGCCCTTGAAGATCTTGAGTAGCCTCGGCCAGCGTAGAACAACCCCGCCAGGGAATGGATAATGGAATATCCAGATCCCCAGCAACCTGCACGCCGCCCAGAAAGCAGCGCCGGCCTGTGTTGACTGCGGTGAGCAGAGCAGCTTGATATGCGGGTGAGGCAGCAGACCCACGGCGCACCTGTATTCCCATCCGGTATTGCGCCAATATTTGTTGTGCTTCTTCGACCGATTTTGCTTCGCCCGAATCCATCATCAACTTAACCAACCGGTGCAGACGATTGCTTTGAATCATGTTCTCTGCCATGCTAACTCCATCTACCGATATAAAAGAACGTCGCTGCATCTCGACCCAGATGGGATCGCCACTTGTGATTGCCCTGATATTCGTATACGCCCAGCTGGTTTGTCGCGCTCTCTTGCCTGGCCAAATTGGGAACGATGATGGCAATATGACCCTTTGTTCCCACCATCGGGTTATCCTGATCTGAAGCGCTTTGATAAGGCCGGCCTGGATGGGTATGCACATCGGCCAGAACATCCAACCCGGTCTCGCGGCAGATCCTCCACAGATCTCCAAAGTAGGCCCCATTAAAGACGATAATGCCAGAGTCAAGGCAGTGCGGGTCCAGGTCATCGTAGTAGATTATCTGGGCAATCCTGCGTTTCTCACCCTCGCGCCGGCCGAGCAGGAATGCGCCACTTTCGCGGCATTCCATCCCACGCCGTTTCAATTCAGACAACCCTGTTCGCCAAAGTGCAGCGGGGCAGCTGATGTGGTGGTCAGGCGCTACGAGGTCCCGTATAGTCGCTCGAATTGAGAAGGTCATAGATTTCATTGAGGTACAGGGTTATATCGCTGGTCGGTTTCCAGATCAGGTGTGGATGCAGGCGATGCCAGTCAGTATGGCCATCGATGGATATCCGGTCGCTGGGCAGGTATAGACACTGCCCTGCTTTCCAATCCGGCCGGAATACTTTTGGAACCCGGTTTTTCCCGCCAGGCCATTTGCCGGGGTCTAATGGCGCATTGCGTTCCAGATCCCATGGTTGCGCAGTGACGGCGGTATCTGGATAATTGGAGCACTCAAAGCGGAAGCCGTATGCGACCGGCCATCCCTCACGAACTGCGGCACTGACGCTGATCAGAACATAAGGCCAATCGATTGAGACGAGTTGCCACTTTTTCAGATCGACGCCGCTTTGAAATGGCCCATCCGCCAAATGCGCGCGGAGGATCTGCTCATCGAGCGGCATGCTTACCCCTCAACCCGCTGTTTAGCAACTAGGTCAAAGCAAACCTGGCATTGGCCAGGCTGAACCAGTGAGCCTACCTGGATATCGTCAGCAGGTCGATCACTCGTGCCGCATACCTGTAGCGCATATTCACTGGCGTCCACCTCGCTCAAGCCATATTTCTTATCCGCCCATTGTTTGATGGTTCGAATGGTCGC
>JAPKMQ010000233.1 GCA_026645875.1 Longilinea sp. | reverse complement strand
AGGTAAACCAGGTGGACGGCGCGCGGTGCTCAAAAACGTAAGCGGCATCATCGGCCGGTTGCAGCGACTCGGCCAGCCACAGCAGCAGGTCGTCGCTGATCGCGCCTGGCCAGCCGGTGCTTGACAGGCGCAGCGTGTAGGTCAGGCCGTTCTCCTGCCAGAACAACGACGGCTCGTCCGCGAAATTGCGATACAGGTAACCCGATACCCCGCGCACGCCGGTCTCGCGGCGGGCATCCTCCGAAACGGCGGCGGGCGCAAGCTGCCGGAACCAGCCTTCCACGTCCAGCGGCAGGTCCGATTGCGTGAAAACGATGCGGCGCGCGGCAGCCGGGTCGGCAACCGCGTCGCGGAAGGTGGTATCAACCGTCTGCGAACCGTCGGCAAAGGTCTTCACCTTCACGTCGTCGCCGCCCCACAGGTCAGCGGGAACGAAGGAAAGCCCGAGCAGCTCAAACCGGACCCTCTCCTGCAGTTCCTCCGGCGGCAGGCTGAATTCCTCCTGCGCGACCGGCGCGACTTTGACTGCTTCGGCGGTGGGCAGCGCGTTGGGCGCAATGATTTGAGTGGCGGCGGTTGGGGCAGCCGGCGCCGGGCCGCAGCCGGCCAGCAGCAGCGGGAGGATGAGCAGGGCGGCGAGCAGTCTGCGTTGCATACCCTGATTATAGTTTGCCGCGGCCTTTTTCTCCTCTCAAATCCGCAAGCTTCAAGGCCAAAACGGTGACATTTACCGGTCAAACAGGTGACATTCGCAACAGCCGGCATTGTTGACACTTTCTGTCTGATTGTGCTATTCTTTCGACAGCAAAATGTTCTCATAAGTCTCAGGAAAGGACTTTCAACCATGGCTTATCAAATCGACGCGAATGAATGCATCGCCTGCGGCGCCTGCGAACCCGAATGCGCTGAAGGCGCGATCTCGGAACAGGGCGGCGTGTACGTGATCGACGCTGCCAAGTGCCAGGATTGCGGCAATTGCGCGGACGTTTGCCCGGTGGGCGCGCCCAAGAAGATGTAATTTCGACATAAACCTGTTTGTTGCCACCAAAGCAGCCGGTCCTTCCGGCTGCTTTTTGGTTTGCCGCGCAGAATATTTGACAATCCATTTTTCACGGATATAATCATCGTCAATCAATTTAGTCGATTTATCCATCAAGGAGACACTCTTTCCATGCTGCAAACCGTCCTGATCACATTGCACAACATTTCGCGCTGGTTGGTGCTGGTCTTTGGCATCCTGGCCGCGGCGCGCGCTTTCTCCGGCTGGCGCGGCAAAAAAGCCTGGACCCCGGCCGACGACCGCGCGGGTATGCTGTTTACCTCGCTGCTCGACCTGCAACTGCTCTTCGGCCTGGTGCTGTACTTCACCAGCCCGTTCATGCTGCCCATCCTGCAGAACTTCGGCGCGGCCATGGGCAACAGTTTCCAGCGCTTCTTCGCCGTCGAACACGCCTTCGCCATGTTGCTGGCAGTCGTCGCCGCGCATGTCGGGCGCGCGCTCTCAAAGAAGGCCAGCACCGACGCAGCCAAACACAAGCGCGCGGCCATCGGGTTCACCGTGGCGCTGGTGCTGATCCTGGCGGCCATCCCCTGGTCGCGCCCGCTGCTGCAGTTCTTTGGACTATTCACCCTGTAAGAAGATGTTCTGAGGAATGCGTTCTGAGTAAAGAGAGCCCCAAAAGGCTCTCTTTTTTGTAGCCCTGCCCGTGCGGCTGGTGCCAGGCCAGCAGGTGTCAGGCGATTGTAAGGATTTTTATCGCTTCACGGTTTGACGAAACGCCCGCAAGCTGTAATAATTTAACCACGAATGTGAGTGCAGCATGGCCAACGAAACCGTCCTCGTCATTGAAGATAATTTTGACAACCTTGAACTGGTGCGCTTTGTGCTCAGCCAGGCGGGCTTTGCCGTGCTTTCGGCCACCGACGGGCGCAGCGGACTGAGCACCGCGCGCGAGCAGTTGCCCGACCTGGTGCTGCTCGACCTGTCGATCCCGGAGATGGACGGCTGGCAGGTGGCGGCGCAATTGAAGGGCGACCCGGCCACGGCGCACATTTGCGTGGTGGCGCTCACCGGCCACACCCTGCCCGGCGACCGCCAGCGCGCCTTCGACTCCGGCTGCGACGGTTACATCTCCAAGCCGCTGGACTTGCCCAACTTTGTCAGTGAAATCCAATCCTTGCTCGAGCAATCCCGAGCCCGCCGCAGTTGACGGCGGGTTTTTGTTGAAGATAACCACAGAGACTCAGAGATTGCAGAGAAGAGAAGCGAGAGAAGATTATTTTTTCATTTCCTCGGAACTCATCACTCATCACTCATCACTCATCTCTCATCACTTTTCCCTCTCTTTTGCATTACAATCTCCCACATGCCCACCTCCGACGATGCCATCCACATCGACCGCCTGATCCGCACGAAGCGGCGCACGCTGGCACTGCAGATCGGCGCGGACGGGCGGCTGATCGTCCGCGCTCCGCAGCGCATGCCGCTGCGCGACATCGAGCGCCACGTGCAGGCGCGCGCCGATTGGATTCGCAAACACCAGGAACGGTTCCGCGCCCGTCCCGCGCCCGAACACCACTACCGGCCCGGCGAGCGCTTCCTCTACCTGGGCGCCGAGTATCCGCTGGCGCTGGTGGAGAACGCCCGCCCGGCGCTGGCGCTGGTCGACGGCGAATTCCGCCTGTCGCGGGCGGCGCTGCCGCGCGCCCGCCAGGTGTTCACCGCCTGGTACCGCGCCCGGGCACGCGAGGTCTTCACGCAGCGCGCCGTCGAGCATGCCCGGCAGGTGGGCGTGAGCTTTGAGAATCTGCGTGTCAGCTCGGCGCGCACGCGCTGGGGCTCGTGCAGCAACCAGCGCACGCTCAGCTTCACCTGGCGGCTGGTGATGGCGCCGCCCGAAGCCATCGATTACGTGGTGATTCACGAGCTGGCGCATCTGCAGGTGCGCGGCCATTCGCGCGACTTCTGGGCACTGGTGGCAGGCTGGATGCCCGCCTGGCAGCCGGCCGCCGCCTGGTTGAAGGAAAACGGTTACAAACTCTCACTGTGAGGTTCGTCGGGCACATACAGGCAGGTTTCGTCGCCCTGATCATTGCACAACGCATCGGGCGGGCAGCGCAGCAGCCAGCTGGTCACCCACAGGTCGCCCACCGCGCCGGACGCGTTAAACACCACCACCAGCACCAGCAACGGAATCCAGCCCGCCGGCGCGAAAGCCAGTAACAGGATGCCGATCACCGTGATGCCCACCAGCGGTGCCAGACCGGTGACCAGGTACTGGTCGCGCGTCAGGTACCAATCTGGCGCGGCGGCAAAGGCATACGCCCCGCGGAAGCCAAATTTGGGCCGCGTACCGGTGTAATGCCAGAAAAAGATGCCGTGAAAGGCTTCGTGTACCACCATCATTCCAAAGGTCGCGCCCAGCAGGGTCAAAATCATCGGCAGGAAGCCGCCGACGCCCTCGATGGAGAAGCTGAAGGCGGCGGCCGCGTCCTGCGGGCGCAGCCAGCGCAGCAGCGCCAGCACCAGCGCGCCGGCCAGGCCCAGCAGCAGCAGGCTGGCCAGGTTGAGCAGGAGCAGCGGCGCGGCATCACGGATGGACAGACGTTTGAACAGGCGGTAGTGTGCGGGAAGGGTTTGTGTGGCGTTCATGGGTGGTATTGTTGGGTTGGTTTGAATTAGGCTCGTCCGGCTGAGCCGGAACGCTGCCCGGGTCAAAAGACTGCTTACGACGTTACGGGGCCGGGTAACCGCCGGGCGTGTTGGTGGGCCAGGGAGTCAGCGTGGCGCCGCCGGGCCGCTGGGTGAGCGCCGCGCCTGGCGTGGCGCTGAGTTGCGGGGTCACCGGCGGACTGGCGGCTGGCAGGGTGGCATTGAGCCCGGGCGCGGACTGCGTGGCCGGCAGGGTGACCGCCGGGGCCAAAGCGCGCGGCGTGGGGCTGGGCAGGCGGCGGTCGCCGATCAGCCATGAGCCAACCAGCAGCGCGGTAGTAACAAGCGCGGCCAGCAGTATGATCAGCAGCCAGCGCAGCACTTTGCGCGCCGGGCTGGCGTGCCGGGGTTGGACCGGTTCGGGTGCTAACGGTTCGCGCGGCAGCGGGCGGGTGGCATGCGGATCGACGGCGCCGCGCGGCTCACTGCGGCGGGGCGCGAAGTTCTCGGGCACTTGGATGGCGATGACGGTGATGTTGTCATTGGCATTGCGGCTGCACGCCAGTTCGATCAGCGTTTGCGCGGCGCGCTCGATGGGCAGCGCGCGCAGGGTGGAATAGATTTCGCCAGCCACCACCACGTCGGTCAG
>JAPKMQ010000232.1 GCA_026645875.1 Longilinea sp. | reverse complement strand
CCACCACGCCGGATGCCGATGCGGTGACGTACTCATCCGAATCGACGCAGCCTGACTCGGTGGAGGAGGGTGCAAAATCCAGGGCAGCCCACGAGCTGTTCGGCCCCCAGGCCGAATGCGGCCCGCCGGTGAAACTCCACACGCGGCCCACCGGGAAAGGCAGTTCAAGGTCAGGCTGGACCAGGTTGGGTGGGAACAACGGCTCCACGGTTTGCGCGCGCAGCCAGGGGTTGCCGTACATGCGCTCATACAGCTCGGCAAATCCGCCCGAGCCGTTGAGCGCGCCCATCCAGCGCGGGTAATCATAAAGCTGTGCCAGCAGCACCTGAACGGCCGCCGTTCCGGCGTTTAGCGTCGGCGCCAGGCGAATTGTGTTACCATCTGAAAAAGACAAGGTTTGCAGGCGGCCTTCGCGCCAGGCGTAGTAGCCATAGGACAGATTATGCACCGCCCAGGTAAGCTGCCTGTAAAGCCCCTGCCGGTCCAGGCTGACATAGCCCATCGGGTAATCGGTCAGGGCCAGGTTGGCGGGTTGCCCGTACACCCAGCCAGCCTGGTATTCGACCAGCGCCAAAAGCAGGCGCGGGTTGATGGAGGTTTCGGTCGCCACGCGTTGAATGACCCCAGCGCCGGTATACCAACCGTCGTCCAGGTATTGCCGGTAGGTGCTCATATACCCACCCGCCTGGTCGACGAATCCTTGAATGTCAAAATTCAACCCAGAAGGCGAATAAATCACCTCGCTATCCGGGATGATGTTCTCGGTCGGGCCAGTTTCTCCCAGACGGTTGGGGATGATCAACAACCGACCCGGCGGGATCATCTCCCAGGCCGAGATTTCATGATCGGAAGTGATCTCGGAAGCCATCACACCAAAGCGGGCAGCCAGCGCGGTCAACGTATCAGCGGACAGGCTGGTGTAAAGGATCGGCGGGGCAGGTGTGGCCGAGATCGTCGGCGTGGGAGTCGGCTGGGTGGGGCTGGCGCGGGTGGGCATGACCGTCTTTTCGACGATACCGTCGGTCGGAGCCAGAATGGTGGGTTCGGTGTAACCGCCGACCCCGCCCCGCACCGCCTGCACCGTAGCAGTCAGATCAAGCGTGGAGGCATATTGCCGCGAGCAGGCCAGCGTCGCCAGCGACCAGACCAGCAGCGCAGCGCTGATCGCAAAGCGCCTAGCGCGAGATCTGGTTTGCATCCACCCGCCGATCCCAGGCTTCCACAATCTGTCCATTCCGGATCAACATCCCGTTGTATTCAATCCCCGTTCCCTGTGAAATCCAACCTTCCAGGTTGAAGGGCAGCCCGCCGTCGGCGGGTACCCATTCCCCATTATACCGTCTGGCCATGTGCACGTGCGTGCCGTTGGAATAGCCGCCCTCGCAGGAGGGATGCCCGATGCGGTCTCCGGACTTGACCAGCGTCCTGACCGGCACTCGGTCGCGGGTTTCAATATGCAAGTAAAGCACCGTCCAACCGGTCTGCTCCAGTCCATCACCGTCCAGATCCAGGATCACCGCGCCGTTACCCGACCGGATAATCAAGCCGTCGGCGACCGCGGTCACCCAGGCATCACTCTGGACGCAGCCCAACCCTTCGCCAGGCGGGGCAAAATCAATCGCCGCCCAGCCAGAGCCGTCGCCCCAGCCACCGTGCGGCCCGCCGGTGAACGACCACACCTGCCCCGGCTCAAGGGGCAATTGCATCTCCGGTTGGCTCAACCCGGCCGGGAACAGCGGCTCCACCGCCAGGTCGTAGGGATAGCCAAAGAAGCGTGTGTACACGCTGTACAGGCCCTTCTCGCCCACCGCAGCATCCCAGGCGGACCGGTTGTAGAACCGCGACATGAAGTACTGCACCCCGGCCGTGCCGGCATTGATCGTCGCGTCCAGGGGCACCACGCTGCCGTCGGGCAGCACCACGCTGGCAAGGCCATTGACGCGCCACAAATAATACCCATAATTCAGGCTGTTCGCCGCCCAGGCCAATTGCCGGTATAACCCGGCCCGATTGCCGTCGGCGTAGCCCATTGGAAAATCGTCCGCGTTCGGGTCGATGTTCGCGTTGGTCACCCAGCCGCTTTGATATTCCAACACCGCCAGCAGCAGCCGCGGATTGACGGAATACTCGTAGGCAATGCGCTTGACGATGTCGGCCCCGCGGGTGGGCAGATCATCGACCTTTTCCTCGTACTTCGCCAGGTAGCCGCCCTGGGTTTGGATGAAAACATCCACGGCAAATAATGCACTGGCCGGGCCGTAAACCAATTCGGAGTCCGGCAGAATTTTGAACGCCGAACCGATCGCCTGTGGATTGGGCGCGGGGATGATCAGGCTTTGTCCGACGTTAAGCAGGTTGGGATTCTCAATTTTGTTGACTTCGATCAGCGTATTGATGTCAACGCTAAAACGATTGGCGATAATCCCCAGCGTATCGGATGGCTGCACAACGTACATTTCTTCGTTTGGGCGCAATGTCGGCAATGTGCGCGGTGGATCGGGCGTGGGCGATTGGATGGGTGCGCCTGGCGCGCGGGTCGGCGGTAAATAGGTCAGTACCGGCTGGAACGGGGTGGGCTGCAGCGCCGACTGGCCCGATTGCAACGGCGGCAGCATCCATGCCTCCGCGGTCGGCCCTGGTCGCACGCAACCGGCCAGCAGCGCCGCCAGCACGATGAGCAAGACCCACCCATTTTTAGCCTTCATAGATCCCTGTCCCTCGAGAAATATCTGCGCCAACCACTTGGATAGCTTGAAGATTGCAAGAACCTTGCCGCTTTTAGCGCATGTGCGTGCCATCTTCAAAACGGAACGGCATTTTCCTTCCCCCGATGACGTGCAGATGCAGGTGAAAAACCGACTGCCCCGCGTCGGGGCCGGTATTGATCACCAGGCGGTAACCGCTGGCCTGCACGCCCTTCTCATGCGCCAGGCGGCGCGCCACGCTCACCAGCCTGCCCAGCGCATCCTCGTCCGCGCCGGTCACTTCGTTGACCGAGGGAATGTGACGGTTGGGCACCACCAGGAAATGCACTGGTGCGATCGGGTGCAAGTCCTCAAATGCGGTCACCAGCTCATCCTGATACAACACGGCGGCCTGGCGTTCTCTTTTGGCAATCTGGCAAAAAACGCATTCTTCCACGGTTGTATCCTCAAGGAATGGCCGGATAGCCCTTGCAGTTGGCTTTATACCAGGCCATCTCGATCACCTTCTGCTGTTCGGCGTTCTGGCGCACCTCATCTGAAACCTGGATGGCGTCGTATAGCGCATTGTAGGCGTTGGTGCTCCAATAACGAGGCAGCGTCAGCAGCGGATCAGCAGATCGAGCTTCCTCATCGCCCTGCGGAACCCAATTGAACAGGATCGGTCCACGTGCCCGCACGGTGAAGCCCAACTGGTAGCCCGTAGCGCGGGCCTCCCGCACCGATTGCGGTGTGTAATTGCCGCCCGGCCAGATGAAGGCGATCGGCGTTTTGCCCAGGTACTTCTGCAACTGCTCGATCGGCTTGACCAGTTCCTGAGTCACGATTTCGGGTGATGTAAATTCCGTGATATAGGATTCGCCGTTGTGCAAATAGCCGTGCGCCTGCACATCCACGAAGCCGGTATCGTTCAGCCGCTTGAGTTCGCCCCACTCCTGGTCCGTAACCACCGGCCCGGTGATGTAGGCCATCGTCACCGTCCACTGGTATTGTTGCAGGAAAGGCATGAAGTTGTTCCACACTACGCCCTGCCGCCGGTCGTCGACGATGAGCAGGAGTGAGCGTTCGGGGATGCGCGCGTTGGTCTGCAAAAATTCCAGCAATTGTGCCGTGGTGATGGTTTCGTAGCCCAGGCGTTTGGCTTCCTCCATGAAAGCCTTTAAATCTGCATCATGGATGCTCATGTTGTCAGCCAATGCGCGGCCGTCCTTGACCACCGAATGGTACATCACCGGCACCACCATCGTGCCAATGGATGCCCGGGCAGGATCCCAACGGTATTGCATCGCCTGGCAGGAATCTGGCAGGTAAGCCACCGGCGCGATGCTCCGGATCAGCGACGGCGCGCGGAAAATTGGCAGCGCTTCGGGGGTTGGGCTGGGGCCAGGCGTAGCGCTCGGCTGGGCTGGTGTCGGCGTGACCGTCGGCGGCAGGAAAGCCGTGGGACTGGGCGTTGCGCTGTGCTGCACCACCGGAGAGGGGATCACCTTGGAGGAAGCCACCGAGGCGGCGGATGGCGAACAGGCGGTCAAAACGACCGCCTGTAATGCCAGCCAGCAACTCACCCAGGCCAGGGTTCTCCGGAAGGATGTCCGCCGCCGTTGGCTTTCAGCGGGAAC
>JAPKMQ010000231.1 GCA_026645875.1 Longilinea sp. | reverse complement strand
CCCGGTGAACGACCTGACCGTCAGTTCATCGGGCTTGAGCGTGAGCACCTTTCGCCTGGTGTTGTTGCCGGTCTGGTTGAACCATTACACCAGCGGCGAGAAGCGCTATGAAGTGGTAATTAACGGGTACAACGGCGCGGTGCGCGCCGAAAAACCGGCCGGCAGCTTCGCCCGCTGGCTGGGACTTTCCTGAAGAATGGCGGAGGCAAACATGAAGGACTCATTACAACGGGTAGCGGTCATCGTTTTCTTGTTGACCACCCTGATTTTCAACGCGCTGGCGAACATCATTCCATTCAACGGGTTGACCACCGGCGGCGTATCGGATGGCATCCCCAGCCTGTTCACCCCAGCCGGGTATGTTTTCGGCATTTGGGGCGTTATCTACCTGGCCCTGATGTTGTACGCCGTCTATCAGGCCTTGGACGCCCAGCGCGACAACCCGCGCTTGAGGAAGACCGGGTGGTGGTTCGTGGTGAGCTGCGCTGCCAACATGGCCTGGTTGTTTTGCTGGCACTACCTTCAGTTCCCGCTCAGCATGCTGGCCATGCTGGTGCTCCTCGCCAGCCTGATGGTCATTTACCATTTGCTTGAAACGGGCCGCAGCCAGGTTGCGCTGGCCGAACAGTTGCTCGCGCGCGTGCCGTTCAGCATCTACCTGGGCTGGATCAGCGTGGCGACCATTGCCAACGCCGCGGTGACGCTGATTACGCTCAACTGGAACGGACTGGGGCTGCCGCCGCAAACCTGGACGGCCATCGTCATCGCAGTGGCGGCGCTGCTTGGCGCGTTGATGAGCTGGCTGCGCCATGATTGGGTCTACGGCCTGGTGCTGGTGTGGGCTTTTGCCGGCATCGCCGTCAAACAGGCGGCAAATCCCTTCGTTTCTACATGGGCCTGGGGCGGGCTCATTTTCGTGCTGCTGGCCATGATCGTTGGGTATGTGCGCAAACTGCGCCTGCCGGCCCGGGCGGCGCTGTGAACCGGCTGGGCGAACGGTTTGAGCGTGCGCTTACCTACGCTGTGCGCCTGCACGCCAACCAGGTGCGCAAGGACAGCCAGACGCCCTATGTTGCCCACCTGCTGGCCGTGGCCGGATTGGTGATGGAATACAACGGCAGCGAGGATGAAGTCATCGCAGCGCTGCTGCACGATGCACTGGAAGACCAGCCCAACCACGGTCTGACCGGCGGGGAAATCGAAGCGCAATTTGGCAGCCGGGTGCTGGCCATCGTTCAGGCTTGCAGCGACACCCAATCGCACCCCAAACCGCCCTGGCGCGAACGCAAAGACGGATTTTTGCGCCAGCTCGCCAGCGCGCCGCCATCCGCCTGCCTGGTGATCGCCGCCGACAAGCTGCACAACACCCGCACGCTGCTGCGCGAATACCGCGAGCACGGCGACGCGGTCTGGCAGCGATTCAAGGGCGGCCGGGAGGGCACGCTGTGGTTCAACCGGGCGGTGCATGCCGTGCTCATGGAACGCGGCTGCCTGCCGGGCGCGCTGCTGAGCGAACTGGACGAAGCAGTCGTCGCGCTGGAATCATTGGTTCAAGCCGGCTCAAATCTCGTATAATCATAAAGTCGGCACTATCGCAGAACTCGCGGGTGGTTACGCGGCAAGGAGACGGCAATGGCGATTGAAATTCATCCCATGACGATCGATGATTACGACGAGGTCATTGAATTGTGGAAAACCTCCGAAGGGGTGGGGCTGTCCGACGCGGATACGCGGCGCAGCATCAACCTATTTTTGCAGCGCAACCCGAATTTAAGCCTGGTGGCGCGCGACGATGAAAGGCTGGTCGGCGCGGTACTGTGCGGCCACGACGGCCGGCGCGGTTACCTGCACCACCTGGCCGTCGCCCGGCCCTACCGCATGCAAAACATCGGCAGCACCCTGGCCGAGGGCTGCCTGGAACGGCTGCGGCTGGAAGGCATTCACAAATGCCACTTGTTTGTGTACGAACAGAACTACCACGCCATTGCCTTCTGGAAAAAAACCGGCTGGGTGCAGCGCCTTGACCTGGTGCTCATGTCGCACGAAATCCGGCATGGCTAAGACCGCCTGCCGTGCGGCGGCCATCATCCTGCAGGACGGGCAGATTGCCCTGATGCGCCGCGAAAAGCTGGGCCGGTTGTACTACGTCTTTCCCGGCGGCAGACAGGAAAACGGCGAGACCGGCGAGCAGGCCGCGGAGCGCGAGGCGGAGGAGGAACTGGGGCTGCGGGTAGCAGCCGGCCGGTTGGTGGCGCGAACCTGGTTCCGCGGCCGCGAACAGCGCTACTACCTGTGCGCCGTCACCGGCGGGCAGTTCGGCAGCGGCCAGGGTCCCGAATTCACCCGCCCGTTTGACCCGCAATACGGCACCTATCAGCCGGTCTGGCTGCCCGTCCACGCCTTGCACACCTACCCCGTGCTGCCGCAGCGCGTGGCCGAACTGGTGCAAACCGCCCAATATCAAAGCTGGCCCGCGCAGCCCGTGGTTTTCGATGAAGAGACAGAATAAGGAAGTGTAAGATGACAGATCAACCCGTTTCCCCCAACCCCGTGGATCCGCAAAAGGCCGCGCTCAACAAACGCCTGGAGACGACCGCCTGGGGATTGTTCCTGGTCATGCTGGGCGTCACGTTGTTCTTCAAGGACCTGTTGCCGGACGGGCTCACATCCATCGGCGTGGGCCTGATCATGCTCGGCCTGAACGCGGCGCGCTACTTCAACAAGATCCGCATGAGCGGCTTCACCACCGTGCTGGGCATCTTATCGGTGATCGGCGGCGTGGTGCAACTGCTTGGCGTCAAAAACCTGGAAGGCGCCTTCCTGCTCATCATCCTGGGCGCGTTCCTACTACTCAAACCGTGGTTCGATCAGCGCAAATTGTTTGGCAAGGCCGAACAAAGCTGACCCC
Organism: Longilinea sp.; assembly: GCA_026645875.1. Taxonomy (GTDB): domain Bacteria; phylum Chloroflexota; class Anaerolineae; order Anaerolineales; family Anaerolineaceae; genus Longilinea. The sequence goes on along the minus strand of JAPKMQ010000231.1, from coordinate 1,417 downwards.
GCCTGATTTTCCGTTGCCGTGAACACCGCCGCCAACTTCAGCCTGCGCACCCTGGATGATTCTGATCTTCCAGCCCTGCTGGAACTGTACCGTGCCTGCGAGGACTTCCTGGCATTGGGGCCGTGCCCCCGTGCCAGCCTTGAAATGGTGCGCGGCGACCTTGCGATTTCCCGGGAAAACGGCGGCACGTTTCAGGGGATTTTCGACCCGGACGGCCGGTTGATCGGCGTGGCCGACTGGATCGCCGGGGGATTCGAGGGCGAGCCGGCCACAGCCTTCATCGAATTGTTGATGATTGCCGCGCCCAACCGCTCGGCCGGATTGGGACGCGCCGTGGTGGCCGAAATTGAACGGCGCATCCGGCAGGCCGGAGCGCAGCGCATCGAACTCGGCGTGCAGGTCAACAACCTGCCCGCGCAGCGCTTCTGGCTGCGCCGCGGCTACCGTTCCGCCGGCCCGCCGCGCAAATTTGCCGACGGCACCACCGCGATCCGCATGCGAAAGGTTATTCATGAACCCGCTTGAGATTCGTCCCCTCACCCGCCTCGACCGGGAATACCTGCGCGAGTTGATGAGCGGCTATGTGACCACGCAACGCTACGCCGTGCAGAAACAGGAAACGGACGCGGTCACCACCTTCACGTTGACCCTCCAACCGCGGGCATCCTCAGCCGCCAGCGGGTGCAGGCCGCGTGGGGGCAGTTTATCGAAACGCAGTACGGCTACGACGCATGGGGCAACAACATCTCGGCGACCCGCTTCAAGGAGTATGGAACCCTCTCCACGTTTGCCAGCGGCGGCGCGCAAACCACCACCTTCTGCTACGGCGGCGGTCAGCCTTCCGGCTGCCCCTCCGACGGTCACGCCACCTACCTGCTGTGGACGCAGGACGCCATGAACCACCCGGCGGCAAGCTTCACCTACGATCTGCGCACCGGCAATTTGCTTTCCGAAACGGATATGAATGGCCAGCTCACCGAGGCGGACTACGACGACTACGGCCGGCTGGTGAAAGTGGCGCGGCCGGGTGACAGCCTGAGTCTGCCCACCTTCAGCGTCGAATATATCTACCAAACACCCGTGTGGACTTCGGGGCCCTACGGCTTCTCTACGCGCGTGACGCAGCGCATCGACGCCAGCACCAGCGCGGTGCTGCAGAAGTATTACAACGGGCTGGGGCAACTGCTGCAAACGCGCATGGCCGGGGCAGTGGTGAACGGCGCGCCGCGGGATATCATCGTCGATTACGCCTATGACAGCATGGGGCGGGCCTGGATGCAATCCATGCCGCGCGACGTGGCGGACACCGGCGTGTACATGGCCGCGGCGGACCTCAGCATTGCCGTGCAAACCACCTACGACGCGCTCGGTCGGGTGTTGACGGTCACGCAGCCGGACGGAGCCACAACCAGCTATG
>JAPKMQ010000230.1 GCA_026645875.1 Longilinea sp. | reverse complement strand
GGCCGGTTTTGCGGTTCTGATGCGTGTCCTGCTGGTTGTTTTCCCTGACCAGAGCGCAACCTGGATGCTGCTGGTGGCCATCATGGCGACCGCCAGCATGTTCCTGGGGAACCTGCTCGCGCTTGCGCAAAAGAACATCAAACGACTGCTGGCCTACTCATCCATCGCCCAAGCCGGGTATATTTTAATCGGCGTTGCCAGCGGCAGCGAATTTGGTATCACCGGGTCGATTTACTACCTGTTGGGCTACCTGTTCACCAACCTTGTTGCCTTTGGCGTGGTGTCTGTCCTGGAGGATGCTGTTGAATCCACTGAAATCAACGCGTTTTCCGGTCTCAGCCGGCGCAATCCTACGCTGGCGTTAGTTTTGCTGATGGCGTTGCTGTCGCTGGGCGGCATTCCGCCGTTTGCCGGGTTCTTTGGGAAGCTGCTGGTCTTTGGATCGGCCATCGAATCGGGCCAGGTTTGGCTGGCGATCGTGGGCATCCTCAACTCTATCGTCGCCCTGTACTACTACCTGAACGTCCTGCGGGTGATCTACCAGGGAGAAGGCGGCGCGCCGTACTGGGTTTCGCCCTCCTGGAAGGTTGCCTTGATCGCCGGGGCCGTGGGCATTCTGGTGCTTGGAATCGTCTTCTCGCCATTCTTTGGATGGTCGCAGCAGGCGGCGCAATCTTTAATCCTTTTTAATTGACGTCCTAACAGGCCGTTATGATATAATCATCGCGCATGCAACCTGACAAGCACTCGCCGTCTGATTCAAAGCAAAGCCAGCTGAACCTCACCGTCGTGAAGGTGGTTCTTGAGGTGGGTTTTATCACACTGGCGGTGGTTTTGGCGGCATTGTTTGGCGGGCTATGGTTGGACGGGAAATTTGAAAGCAAACCGGCCTTCACCATTGGGCTGCTGTTGGCCAGCATCCCGGTTTCATTGGTATTAATCATTGTGATCGTAAAAAAAGAAATCGCGAAAATCAAGACAGGACTCGCTCAATCGAAAAACTCAGAGGAGGCTGGCCTTGGAAAGTAAACGAAAATGGCGTTGGGGCGTACATCGCTGGATTGTCTTGCTACTGATTATTTTGGGCGCGGTTGGCGTGGGCTATTTTGCGCCGGTTCAGCCGCACATTCAGGCAGCGGCAGAAAAACTGACTGAAGAGCCATTGTTTTCGCTACCGGTAATTGGTGATTTCTATTTCGTCAACACCTTTACCTCCATGCTCTTAACCATGGCGATCATTATCGGTGTTTCGTACGCCGTGAAACGAGCGCTGGCCAAAGGCGAGATGGTCCCGCGCGGGATCGCCGGCGTGATGGAGATGGCTGTCGAAGCGCTGTATAACATGACCGAAGGCACCACCGGCGCAAAGTGGGCAAAAAAGATTTTTCCCTGGTTTGCGACTATTTTGCTGGTAGTGCTGGTGGCCAACCTGATCAAACTGCTGCCAGGTTATGAGACCATTGGCATTTTGCATCATTCCGAGCACGGTTATGAAGTGCAGCAGCTCACCAGCGGCATTGCTACGGTGGTCAACACCAAGGCGCACGAAGGCGAAGGCTACATCCTCACGCCGTTCTTCCGGGCGCAGGCTACCGATTTGAATTTCACGCTTTCGCTGGCGCTGATCTCGATTTTCATGGTTCAGGTGATCGGTTTTCAGGCGCAGGGACCGCGCTACCTCGAAAAGTTTTTCAACTTCCGTACCCTGTTCTCGAAACCGATTTTCGGTTTCATGGACGTAATTGTTGGCCTGCTTGAGTTGATTTCTGAATTCGCGAAGATCATTTCGTTTACCTTCCGGTTGTTCGGAAATATGTTCGCAGGCTTTGTGTTGATGGCTGTGATCGGCGTGCTGATCCCAACCTTTGCCCCGGCCGTGGTGATGCTGTTTGAGTTGTTCATCGGCCTGATCCAGGCATATGTGTTTGGCATGTTGACGATGGTCTTCATGGCCCAGGCGACCCAGGGGCATGGAGGCGGGGAAGAACACGCTGCCGCGCATTAATCATTTGAAGAAGATTGGCTAAAACTCGTTCCTCGATTGTAACCACACAAAACGGGAGGCAAGGATTACGATGACTGGCGATATTGTTGAAGCTGCGAAATTCATTGGCGCTGGCCTGGCGATGATCGGTGCGTTGGGTGGCGGTATCGGTATTGGCATGAGCGTCCACGGCGCAATGAACGGCATGGCGCGCAATCCAGACGCATATGGTAACCTGCTCACCAACATGATCCTGGGTATTGCGTTCTCTGAAGCGATCGCCATTTACTGTCTGGTGGTTGCCTTCGTCATGCTTTTCGTTTCGTAAAGCGCCCTGAGCGGGAAGGAGCTTACCTTGGAAAATTTAGGTATTAATCTAGGCTATTTAATTGTCTGGTTGGTGAGCTTTGGCATCATGATGGTGGTGTTGCGCGCCTGGGTGTACAAGCCTATGCTGAATATGCTCGAAAAGCGCCGCAACAAGATCAGCCAGGGGCTTGAGGATGCGCGCGTGGCTGCCGATGCGCGCGCCAATGCTGAACGCGAAGCCAGTAAAATATTAGCCGATGCCCAAACCAAAGCAGCCGAGATTGTGCGCGAAGCCACCGGCCGCGCCGAAGTGGCCGCGCGCGAGGTGCACGCCGCCGCCGAAGCGGAAGCCGCGAAGACCCGCGCTGGCGCGCTGGCCGATTTTGAGCAGGAACGTACGCGCATCCTGGGCGAGTTGCGCGGGCAGGTCGCCGCGCTGTCCATCGCCGCGGCGCAAAAGCTGATCGGTGCTTCGCTGGATGAGCAGCGCCAGCGTGCGCTGCTGCAGGAATTCTTCTCCGGCGTGAGGAGCGGCAAGCTGGTGCTGATGCAGGATGCCAGCCAGATCAGCGGCGAGGCGGCGGAAGTGGTTTCGGCCCTTCCTCTTACGATTGAGGAACAAGACGTAGTCAAGCGGGATGTCCTTTCCAAACTGGGCGGGGGCGCCACGGTCAGTTTCCGGGTCGATCCAAGCATTTTGGGCGGCCTTGTGTTGCGCGTTGGCGACCGTGTTGTCGACAGCTCTGTTGCCGGCCAGTTGCAGGAACTTCGCCAGAGCCTGCAGTAATTTTTGCCCTGCGCAAAATAGGTTTGGGCTGGTGCAAGCGCATCTGCCCAAACCTTTGTGTATTAATGCCAGCCGTGGAGGCCAGGAGGTGTTGATTGGGTCAAAAACGACAGTTTCTTCTGGATGATTTGCTCAACCAGACGCCAATTCAGGTATTGTCTGGCAAATTATCGGATCCTGTGACGATTTCCGGCATAGCATTTGACTCACGGTCGGTCGAGCCGGGCGATTTGTTCGTTGCGCTGGTAGGTGGATCCGCGGATGGTCACCAGTATATCCCCGCGGCGGTCGAGCGTGGCGCCGCGGCGGTGTTGGGGATGCGGGCTGACTTGCCATGCGATGTTCCTTACCTCCAGGTCGCGGATACTCGCCAGGCGCTGGCCCATCTGGCTGCCGCCATGCAGGACTTCCCGGCACGCAAATTGACGGTCATCGGCGTGACTGGCACCGACGGCAAAACCACCACATCCAACCTGCTGTACCAGATTCTCCTGGCGGCCGGCCTGAAAGCGGGGATCATTTCTACAGTCAATGCAGTGATTGGCAATGAAGTGGTCGACACCGGTTTTCATGTGACCACGCCGGAAGCGCCGGATGTGCAACGTTACCTGCGCCAGATGGTGGATGCCGGCCTGACGCACGTGGTTCTTGAAACCACCTCGCATGGGTTGGCCCAGCATCGAGTGACCGGGTGTGAGTATGACATTGCCGTGGTGACCAACGTGACGCACGAGCACCTGGATTACCACGGTACGTATGAGCAGTACCTGGCGGCCAAAGGACGGCTGTTTGAAATGCTTGCCGAAACAGCTGATAAACCCGGCGGCAACATCCGCCTGGGCGTGTTAAACCGCGATGACCGCTCGTATGACTATCTGTCCGGTCTGGTCGTGGAGCATCAGCGTGCCTACAGCCTGACTCCCGGGGCGGACCTGTGGGCGGAGGAGATCCGTTATACCCCGGGGGGGGTAGCATTTACCGCCGCCAGCGGGGATTTCCGCGTGCCTGTGACCTGCCGGCTGGCAGGAAATTTCAACGTATCCAACTGCCTGGCCGCCATGAGCGCAGCGATTTTTGGTCTGGGAATTGACCCACGGACGGCCGCGCAGGGAATCGCCGCCTTGCCGGGCGTGCCGGGCCGTATGGAACTGATCGACTTGGGCCAGGATTTTACTACCATCGTCGATTTTGCGCACACGCCCAATGCGTTGGAACGTGCCCTGGAAACCGCGCGCGAGATGACCGATCGGCGGGTGATCGCCG
>JAPKMQ010000022.1 GCA_026645875.1 Longilinea sp. | reverse complement strand
CGATCCGCGAGGTCACCGAAGCCTGCGCGCGGCAAGCCGGTTGGGACGAGGCTGCCGGCGGCTGGAAGCGGACAACGGCTTTCGAGGAAGCTAATGCAGACCGGCCGTACCTGCGCCGCGGACAGGGTCTGGCCTGCGCGCACAAGAACGTCGGTTTTTCCTACGGTTACCCCGAGTGCTGCACCATTGGAATCGACCTGTACGGCGGCTCCGCGATCGAACGCGCGGTCATCCATCATGGCGCCAGTGAGGTGGGCATGGGCGCGCACACGGTCATCACCCAGATGGCCGCCGACGCGCTGGGATTGCCGATGGAAAAGATCGAGCTGATCTCCACCGACACGGCCCAGGTGAAAGATTCGGGTTCGGTGTCCGCCTCGCGCATGACCTTTTTCATCGGTAACGCCATCAAAGAAGGCGCTGTTCGCGCGCTGGAGATGTGGGCCAGCGAAGAGCGCCCCGTACGCCTGGAGCATACCTACTGGCCGCACCAGACCACCGCGCCTGACCCCGAAACCGGGCAGTGTGACCCCAACGTAGCCTATGCCTACACCGCCCAGGCCGCCGAGGTGGCTGTGGACGTGGAAACCGGCCAGGTGAAGATCGAGAAGATCTATTGCGCCATCGACGTGGGCAAAGCCATTAACCCGCAGCAGGTGGTCGGGCAGATCCAGGGCGGGCTGGTGCAGTCGGTTGGTTACGCCGTGCTGGAGAATTTTGTCGAAAAGGACGGCCGCGTGCTCACGCCCAACCTTTCCACCTACCTGATCCCGACCGTGCTGGACATCCCGGATGAGATGGACATCCAGGTGCTGGAAATTCCCGACCCACGCGGTCCCTGGGGGGCACGTGGGCTGGGCGAGGTGATGAACATGTGCCTGGTGCCTGCGGTGACCGCGGCCGTGTATGATGCCACGGGTGTGTGGTTTGACCATTTCCCGCTGGTGCCTGAAGAGGTGCTGGTCGGGCTGCAGAGCGCAAACGGGCAGCGCCCGATTCTGTGATAAGATCAAATCATGCTGAAACGATATGCCGACGACTACGAAAATGTCGTCACGACCGATGAAAACGGCAACGAAAAAAAGGTGCCGGTTTACCGCGGGAAGTATTACCAGGTAGCGCTGGATGAAGATGGCCTGGCGCGGTTCAAACGGAACAACCTGGCCGTGCTGGCTGTGATCCTTGTGCTGCACATTGCCGCGGGGTTCGTGGGAAACCCGGGCATGTACCGCCTGTATGTGGCGCTGCCGTACGTGATCGCTCTGGCACCGCTGTATAATGCGTTCACCGGAGCCTTACGGGTGCCCCGGGAGGCGCGCAAGTACCGCCGGGATGAAGTCGGGCTTTCTTTTGAACGCATTAAGACGGCAGTTTTTTTCCTCACTGGCGTGCTGGCGGCTGGTCTGCTGGGTGAAATCATCTTTCTCCTGACCTCCACCACCGAAGCGGGGCGCGGGTTGGAGTATATCTACCTGTCGCTGGAGGCGTTGGCGGCTGGCGCTACCTTCCTGGTAATCCAACTACAAAAAAGCGCGCGCGTGCAGGTCTGTGCCGAGGAATAATCGTAAATCTCGTGGTTTCCTTAATCACATATACTATTGATGAGATTAATCAGGCTAATAGCAAGGTGCTGATTGCTGTTGTCACATCCGACACCGGATGAATTTCCATTGACGGTCACCCGAATCTACAATATAATTTTTAATATTTCAAGGAGGAAAAGAGAAATGAAGAAAACCGGTAAGATGCTTTCGCTCCTGGTTGTTGGCATCATGATTGCTGGCATGCTGGCCGCTTGCGCGTCCGCTACGCCTGCCGTCACCGATGCGCCTGTAGCCACCGACGCCCCTGTTGCCACCGAGGCGCCTGTTGCTACCGAGGCACCCGTTGAAACGGCTGTTGTTTTTGAAGACCAGCCGTTTGGCGAGAATTTGCCCACCGCTCCGACGATCACCACCCCGCTCGTCGTGGCGTACAACGAATTCTCCCAGAAGTTCAGCCCGTTCTTCGCAGATACGGCTTATGACGTTGACGTTGCCGGCATGACGCAGATTTTTCTGCTCACCACCGACCGCGTCGGCGGCATCATCTTCAATGCGATTGAAGGCGAAACCCGCAACTACAATGGTACCGACTACCTCTACAAGGGTCCCGCCGATACCAAGGTCGTATATGACGAAGCCACCGACACCACCAAGTACACCGCCCGGCTTCGCGTTGGCATGAAGTTCTCCGATGGGGAACCCGTCACCGCCGACGACATCATTTTCACCTACTACACCTTCCTCGATCCTTCCTATGTGGGTTCGACGACTCTGGGCTCCTATGACATCATCGGTCTGAAGGACTACCAGACGCAGACCACCAGTGAAGTCTATGACAAGTATGCTGCGATGGCCGATGCCATCTACGCCGCTGGCCCCGACCACGAATGGACGGATGCTGATGGCTGGACCAAGGAACAGCAGGAAGACTACTGGACCCGCATCAAGGAAACCTGGACTGCTGACGTTCAGAGCATCACCGACTACATCATGGCCACCTACGTCGACGACTATGCCGAAGAAATTCTTGGCAAGTCTCCCGAAGATGTGAAGGCCGATGCTGGTCTGCAGGTTGCCCTGGGCATGGCGCTGTGGGGCTTTGCCGAAACCGATGACACCGGCGCGCTGGTTGGCGGAACCACTGGCAATAAGTGGGACCTGACCACCACCTTCCCGACCATCGATGACTACTATGCCGAAGCCTACGCCAAGTACGAAGGCGATTTGGCCACCTACGGCTCCGTTGAACCCGTCGACTCTCCTCTTGACCTGCTGGGCAACGTCAACTCGGCCTTCATTGGCCTGTGGGGCCCCAAGGACGAGGGCATGGGCGGCAAGGGCGTTCCGAACATCGCTGGTATCGTCAAGGTTGACGATTACACCGTGGAAGTCACCGTCAAGGGTTACTCGGCTCCCGCCGTGTACTCCATCCTTGGCATCAATGTCACCCCGCTGCACTACTACGGCGACGCTGCCAAGTACGACTATGCCAACAACAAGTTTGGCTTTGACTATGGCGACCTGTCCAAGCAGCTCAGCCTGACCGCGACCCCGATGGGCGCTGGTGCGTACAAGTTCGTCCGCTACGAAAACAAGATCGTCTACTTCGCTGCGAACGAATACTACTACCGCGGCTGCCCGAAGATCGCCGAAATCCAGTTCAAGGAAACCGTTTCCGCTGAAGTTGCCTCTGGCGTTCAGACCGGCACGGTTGACGCTGGCGAACTGACCGGTTCACGCGCCCGCTTCCAGGAAGTTGCTTCCTACAACAGCAATGGCGAAATCACCGGCGACAAGATCACCACGAGCAAGGTCGATAACCTGGGCTACGGCTACGCTGGTATCAACGCTGACACCGTCAACGTTGCCGGCGAACCTGGCTCCGATGCCTCCAAGAACCTGCGCAAGGCTCTGGCCACGGTCCTGGCTGTCCACCGCGATGTAGCCATCGACAGCTACTACGGCGAAGCCGCCTCCGTCATCAACTACCCAATCTCCAACACCTCGTGGGCTGCTCCTCAGCCGACCGATGAGGATTACAAGGTTGCGTTCTCCACGGACGTCAACGGCGATCCCATCTACACCGCTGACATGACCCCTGAACAGAAGTACGCCGCTGCTGAACAGGCCGCGTTGGGCTTCCTTGAGGCTGCTGGTTACACGGTCGAAGGTGGCAAGGTCACCGCGGCTCCGGAAGGCGCCAAGCTGAGCTACGAAGTCATCGTTCCTGGCGGCGGCACGGGCGAACACCCTGCCTTCGCGATCCTGACCGGCGCGCAGACTTCCCTGGCTAAGATTGGCATGGAACTCAAGATCAACGATCCTGCCGATACCAACATCCTGTGGGACTCCCTGGATGCCGGCACGCAGGAACTCTGGACCGCTGCCTGGGGCGCCACGATCGACCCCGACATGTACCAGGTTTACCACAGCTCCAGCGTCGTTGGTGAGGGCGGTTCGGACTCGAACCACTATCACATCCGCGATGCCGAACTGGATCAACTCATTGTCGATGCCCGCAAGAGCGATGATCAGACCTACCGCAAGGCGATCTACAAGCAGGCTCTCGACATTATCATTGACTGGGCCGTCGAAGTTCCGACCTATCAGCGCCAGAACTGCATTGTCTTCAGCACCGAGCGTGTCAACATTGACACCCTCACCCCCGATATCACCACCTTCTGGGGCTGGCTGAACGACATCGAACTGGTTGAGATGCGGTAATTTTCGGTGGTCTGGGTAAGTCTTGGTTAAAGATGATGAGCCCACCCTGGGGTGGGCTCATCAATTCTGACTTCGATTTTGACCTGCTCAGGAGATGTTTTGTGAGTAGAATGTGGGGTCGACATGCGTAGTTTTATCTTAAGGAGACTCTTTCTTGGCCTGTTCATCACGTTCTTTGGGGCGATGGTGGTTTACACCGTCATCCGAAGCCTGCCCACCTCTTATGTCGAAACGATCGCCAGGCAGAGAGCAAGCAACCCCTTAAGTAACAAGACTTACCAGGAATGGTTGGATCAACTCAACGCTGTTTATAAACTGGATGTTGGCATTATTCCCGGCTTTTTTGGCTGGCTCGGAAATGCAGTCCGCGGTGATTTTGGCGAATCTTGGCACTTTGGCGTCCCGGTGACGGTTAAATTTTCCCAGGTGATCTGGTACTCGCTGATCATCAATACGATCACATTATTTGTAGAGTTTTTCATAGCAATACCATTAGGCATATTAGCGGCAAGGAAACAATACAGCCGCACAGATTACGCGATTACCGTTTTTGCTCTGATGGGCATTTCGCTGCCCACCTTCTTCCTGGCGACCATCCTGAAATATGTATTTTCGATCAAGTTGGGCTGGTTTGATCTGTACGGGTTGACGGGCCGCTTCTTTAACTCCATGACGCCATCGCAGCAGATCCTTGACATTGGCTACCACATGGTTTTGCCCATCGTCACGCTGACCATGCTATCCATCGGCGGCCTGATGCGCTACACGCGCACGAACATGCTGGAAGTCCTCAATTCTGACTATATCCGGACTGCGCGCGCCAAGGGCCTCTCCGAAAAAGTTGTCATCAATAAACATGCCTTCCGCAATACCCTGATCCCGCTGGTCTCGTATATGAGCTATCTGCTGCCCTCCATGTTCGGCGGCGCGCTCATCACTGAGACGCTGTTCCAAATTCCGGGCATCGGCTATGTTTCTTACCAGGCTATCGTCCGCGGTGACATTCCTTTTGCAATGTTCTACACAACATTTCTCATTGTTCTCACGCAGGTCAGCCTGATCCTTGCGGACATCATGTACGCAGTCGTCGATCCGCGCGTGAGAGCAAACTGATGGTGGTGGCCAATGATTGACAACGAAAAAATCAATCCGGATGTTGAAAAAGAGGTTGTTCCGGCCGGCGGGCCGGGTGAAGAAATGCACCTCGATGACGCACGCCGTGTCAAGGTGCTTTCTCCGGGCATGCTGGTTTTCAAACGCTTCATCCGCAACCGGCTGGCCGTCATCGGTTTGATCATCCTGCTGGTTATGTTCATCTTTTCCTTCTTTGGACCCTTCCTGTCGACCTACGGGCAAACCCAGGTTTTCAAGGGCATCGGCAGCATGTCCAAAGAATACGCGAGTGCGATTTACAACGAAGAATTGCGCTACAGCATTTCCGAAGGCGAGACCTTTGGCAGCGCCGAGCGCGCGCAATTCCTGCTGGCGGTTGGAAAAAATACCGATACCTTCACCTACAAGGATGCCATTTATTACTTCACCACCGAGGGTGAAGGCGTTTACCGCATCCTGCAGCTCGATCCGGTGGCAGAAGTGCTGCTCGGTATCTACAAACCGATGGCCGGCGGTACCGTTGCAGATGATCTCAAGGCGGCTTACGAATCAGCCGTAAAAAAGGAACAAAAATCTTTCAATCTGAACGGAATCACGTACCGCATTACGCCGAAGAATAAAGCTGCCATCATCTCGACCGAACACGACGTGGCGCTGGCCATGTTGTCGGTCTACGATGCTTACAATCAGGCGAATGACAGCACCGTGGCTTCCTACGCTTTCAAACTTGCCAGCAGCCGGGCGATTGCGCAGGAAAAGGCGGCTTTCTCGGTGGGCAGCCAACTCTTTACTGTTCGATATGATGAGGGTCAGGCCACCGTCCTGGACTCGACTGACAAAGAATTCGCCGAAGTCTCCAACATCATTGTCCGGGCATTGGACCAGTCCGCTTTCTTGAGCGTGGATTTCAAATCCGCCATCCGCCAGTCCATTAATGACCGTCTTACAAAGTTCACCTACACCGACGAGAACGGCCAATCGGTGGATTACACTATTGTACGCGTCAACAAAACCTACAACATCAAGCGCGAGACGCCCACTGAATTAATCCGCACCTTCGAAGAACCATCCGCCGAGCACTTTCTGGGTCTCGATAACAACGGCATGGACGTGATGACCCGCCTGATGTACGGCGGCCGCGTCTCGTTGTTGGTGGGCTTTGTGGTCATTTTCATCGAAGTTGCCATCGGCGTGGTCATTGGCGGCATTTCGGGTTACTTCGGCGGGTGGGTGGACACGGGCTTGATGCGCTTTGTCGACCTGTTCAACAGCATCCCGTTCTACCCGATGGTCCTCATCTTTGGTTCGGTCATGGATGCCCTGGAAGTCGACCCCATGGTGCGCATCTTTCTCTTAATGGCGGTACTGGGTCTACTGGGCTGGACGGGCGTTGCGCGCATCGTCCGCGGGCAGATTCTCTCGCTGCGCGAGCAGGACTTTATGGTCGCGACCGAGGCAACCGGCATCCGCACCAGCCGCCGAATTTTCAGGCACCTGGTGCCCAACGTCATGCCGCTCCTGATCGTCCAGGCAACAGCTGGCCTTGGCGGCATCATCATTACAGAAGCGACGCTGGGCTTCCTTGGGCTGGGCATCAAGTACCCGCTGGCCTCATGGGGTTCAATCATCAACGTTGCCTCGGATTCGTTCGTCATGACCAACTACTGGTTTATGTGGATCCCGGCGGGTATGTTGATCCTCTTGACCGTGCTCGGCTTTAACTTCGTGGGCGATGGCCTTCGGGACGCTTACGACCCGAAGATGAAAAGGTAGGTGGTGAACGATGGCTCAGACAAATCGATCCCTGGTTGATTGGATCAAATCGAAGACCAGGTCAAATGACAGCGACCATATTTCTGCGCGCGAGGTTGCGCGGATTTCACGGGAAAACCGCCGTATCACCGACGCGCTGGAAAAGAAGCGCAACCGGAGGAACGTTTCCGAGAGCGAATACCTGACCAAGATGAAGAACCCCGATAACGTGGTGGAGTTCGACGACCTGCACACCTACTTCTTCACCGACATCGGCACCGTCAAGGCCGTGGATGGGGTTTCCTTTGAAGTTCCCAAAGGCAAGACGGTCGGCGTGGTGGGCGAATCGGGCTGCGGCAAGTCGGTCACCTCACTCTCGTTGATGCAATTGGTGCAGCGCCCGCAGGGGCAAATTGTTGAAGGCGCCATCCGCTTCGATACGGGGCAGAAGGTCTATGATATCGCCAGGACACCCACCGATGTGATGGAAACCATCCGCGGCAGCCAGGTGTCGATGATTTTCCAGGAACCGATGACCAGCCTCAACCCGGTCTTCAAGGCCGGCGAGCAGATTGATGAAGTCATTAAACTGCACAACCCGACCATGACGGACGAGCAGGTGAAGGAAACCTCGCTGCGCATGATCGACATGGTGGGTATCGCCAACAATACGGGCGTTTACGAGATGTACCCGCACCAGCTTTCGGGCGGCATGCGGCAGCGCATCATGATCGCCATGGCGCTGGCCTGCACGCCCAAGCTGATCATCGCGGATGAGCCAACCACCGCCTTGGATGTGACCATTCAGGCGCAAATTCTCGATCTACTCCGGAACCTGAAGAACAAGATCAATTCCAGCATCATGCTCATCACGCACGACCTGGGCGTGATTGCCGAAATGGCCGATTACGTGGTGGTGATGTACGCGGGGCGCATCGTGGAAAAGGGCACCGCCGACGAAGTGTTCCACAATCCGCTGCACCCCTACACTGTGGGCTTGATGGCCTCCAAACCGGTCATCAACCGCTCAGTCGAACGGCTATATAGCATTCCGGGCAGTGTGCCGAACCCGGTGAACATGCCCAATTACTGTTACTTCAAAGACCGCTGCGAACGGCGCATGTCGGTTTGCAACGGCGCTTATCCACAGGAAGTCTACGTTTCAAAGACGCACATGGTGACTTGTTATCACTACGTTGATGCCCAAGCGGGAGCCTAAGAATGGTCGAAAAACAACACGAAACAAGCACACAACGCCCCGATTATGTCCTTGAGGTGAAAAACCTCAAGCAATATTTCCCGATCAAAGCCGGTCTGATGCAGCGCGTGGTTGGTTATGTGAAGGCGGTGGACGGCATCAGCTTTGCAATTGAGCGCGGTAAGACCATGGGTCTGGTGGGCGAATCAGGTTGCGGAAAGACGACGGTTGGAAAGACGATTTTACGCCTCAACCAGAAGACCAGCGGCGAGGTAATCTTCAACGGGAAGGAAATCTTTTCGCTGGATAAGAATGAGTTGCGCTCACTGCGTCCAAAGATGCAAATTATCTTCCAGGACCCCTACTCGAGCCTTTCTCCGCGCCTTCCGGTGAGCGAGATTATTGGCGAGGCGGTCAAAGAGCACAGCATCGTGCCGGATAGCGAGTACGACAACCACCTCGACCACATCATGAAGTCCTGCGGTCTGGAACCATACCATAAGGACCGCTACCCACACGAATTTTCAGGCGGCCAGCGCCAGCGCATCTGCATTGCCCGCGCGCTTGCGCTCAACCCGGACTTTGTGGTCTGCGACGAGCCGGTATCAGCGCTGGATGTGTCGATCCAGGCGCAGATCATCAATCTGCTCAAGGACCTGCAGGATAAGTTTTCACTGACCTACCTGTTCATCTCGCACGACCTTTCAGTGGTGGAACACATCTCCGATAATGTGGGCGTGATGTACCTGGGCGACCTGGTGGAGTACGGCAGCAAAATTCACATCTTCAAGAATCCCCTGCATCCGTACACCCAGGCACTGCTCAGCGCGGCCCCGGTGCCCGATCCGTCGGCGAAAATGAACCGCATCATCCTGGAAGGCAGCATTCCTTCGCCGGCTAACCCGCCGGCCGGCTGCAAGTTCCACACGCGCTGCCGCGAGGTGATGGAGATTTGCAAGAGCGTTCCACCGCAGGTGCGGGAAGTTGAGCCTGGCCACAAAGTGGTCTGCCACCTGTATAATTAACACGGTGAATCGAATGAAAAAACAAACGGACACGTATGACGAAGACGACGGCCGCACCATCTGCAATATGGATGTGGACGGTATGCCGTGGCACGACAAACGCGTCCGGCGCGAGGAGAAGGCCGCCCGCAGGGCTGCTCCCCAGGGCGAGCAGATGACCCGCACCGAAGCGCGTATCTTCACATGGTACGCGGTGCTGGCCGGGCTGCTGGTTGCGTTTGTTTTCTCGGTGGTGTGGGTGCTGTTCATCCTGTTCTGCACACAGATCTGGTTCCGCTAGCAGGCGCACCCGCCTTGGGGGGAGATCAAAAAAGCACCAGGTGACTGGTGCTTTTTGCTTAATGCAGGGTTACTGGCGATTACACGTCGACGCCGAAGACGCTGCGCACCAACAGGCCGACCAGGAACGAGAAAACGGCCACGCCCATGCTAATCGCAAACATTTCCAGGAAGCGGCGTTTAAAGGGCAGGTCTTTGGCCACGGAGACGTAGAAGTTGAACCCCAGGATGATGAGCACCGCAATGGTCAACGTGACTGCCAGGCTGATGAAGATGCCTGAGCCGCTCTGCGGGATGAGCAGGTAGGGCAGGATCAACAACACAACGGTGATCAGGTAAGCCACTCCGGTGTAGATGGCCGAGCGGCCGGCCTTGGGGTTGTTTTCGGAGCGGGCAGAAAGGAATTCGGAGGCGGCCATCGAAAACGCGGCCGCGATGCCGGTGATGAGCCCGCTGATGGCAACCAACTGCCCATTTTGCAGCGCCAGGGTCAGTCCGGCCAACGTACCGGTCAACTCCACCAGCGCGTCGTTCAATCCCAGCACGATCGAGCCGACGTATGAAAGGAATTCTTCTTGAATCATCGCTGCCAGCGCAATTTCGTGTTCTTCTTCATCCTTGCCCAACTGCGCTGCGCCCGGAACGATGGCGTCGAATTCTTCATATTCTTTGGCCCCCACCGATTCGGCTTTTTCGATTAGTTTAATCGAGAAAGTTAACCCCAACAGGCGCGCCATGATCATGAAAAAGAAAATGAGCACCCGGTTGGGCTGCACTTCCACCTGGCTGATCTTTTTCCAAAACTTGTAATGGTCCATCTCGGTCGAGGCCATTTCGCGGATCACCCCGGCGTTATGCTTATCTTTGATCGTGTCCGCCAGGCGCAAATACAGGTAATGGTTGGTGATTTCTTCTTTTTGAAAGGCAATCACCCTGGTTTGTTGTTGTGCATCCATACAAGTTCTCCTCAATGACCTTTGTTGATCTCTCCGTCAGATTGTTTCGGAGTTAACGCCATGTGGCAAATGTTTTGTGTACATTGTATAGGATGATATCACCAATTCCGCTTCAGCGGTTTGGAAATATCCGACCAGACTGACGGCCCAATTCAAGCGCGCGGGCGAACCAACCACCATTTCTCTTCTTTACCGCCGCTAGGTTATTTTAGAACGGGAAATTGTACTGCCACAGCCCCAGTTCGGATTGCAGGAATTTGATTTCCTTCTGCAGGTTGGGGATCACCGGCACGCCTTCCAGACGGATGCGCTGTTCGTTGTCAAATTCTTTTTCGCCAGCAGTGTAAATGCGATGCCGGCCGGGGGCTTTCTTTGAGGAGCGCAATTCGCGCAGGATTTGCCCGGTGGTGTGTTTAAACTCGTCGAGCGGGCAAAACTGCTCGATATCGACGGCCATGAAAAAATGGCCCAGGCAGAATGGCTGCTTGCCGCCGTCCGCCGCGATGCCGGTGAGACCGTAGAGGAAGGCGCCGGTTTGCAGCGACGCCGAAAGGATTTCAACCATGGTGCCCAGGCCGTAGCCCTTGTAGCCGGCCAGGGTTTCTCCCTCACCGCCCAACGGCAGGAACGCCGCCGTGCCTTTATCCAGCCCGGCCATCACCTCGGCCGGGTCGGTGATGGACTGGTTATCCTGATCGATCACCCAGCCGGCGGGGATGGGCAGTTCCTGACGGACTTTGACTTCGATCTTACCGCGCTGCGAGATGGGCGTCGAACCGTCAAAGAGAAACGGGCAGTCCTCGTCGGTTGGCGCGCCAAAGGCGATTGGGTTGGTGCCCAGCATGGGCTGCACACCAAAGGTGGGGGCGGTGGCCGGGCGGGCGTTGGTGAAGGCCATGCCAATCATGCCGGCTTTGACTGCCATCAACGGGTAGTAGCCGGCAATGCCGAAGTGGGTGGAATTGCGCACCGCAACCGAGCCCATGCCGTAGGTGCGCGCCTTTTCGATGGCCATTTGCATGGCACGGTGCGCCACCACCATGCCCATGCCATGGTGACCGTCCAACACGGCCGTGGTTGGCCCTTCGCGGACAACCTCAATCTCGGTGATGACTTTGTGCTGGCCAGATTTGATGCGGTCGTAGTAGTATTTCAGCCGCCCAATGCCGTGCGATTCGATGCCGCGCAAATCGGAGGCAATGATGACGTCCGTGCAGATCTTGGCGTCCTGAGGTGGAACGTCGAGCGCAAGAAGGACATCCAGAATGAATCGGCGCAGTACTTCAACGGGAAGGCGAGGGATGTTGTTTGCCATTGAGATCCTCTGCAATATGTGGGGGCGTTGTTTATTGTGAGCGAGGGTTAAGTGCGTCGTTCAAGCCGTCGCCGATCAAATTCCAGCCAATGCCGAAGGCAATCAATGCCAGCGTGACTGGCAGGAAGACCCACCAGTAGGTGAAGATGCCGCCCTGGCTGTAGATCCAATCCCGGCCATAAACCAGCACGGTAGCCCATGGTGCGCCTTTGCCAAAGCCAATGAAAACAAACGTTGCCTGCAGGATGACCATTCCTGCGATATCGCGGGCTGCCAGAACAAAGGTGGGCGTGATGGCGTTTGGCAGCAGGTGTTTGAAGATGATGCGGAAATGGCGGGCGCCGACAGCGCGGGCTGCTTCCACGTATTCTGTTTTCTTGATCCTCAACACCATGGTGTTCATTATACGCGCGTAGGGCATCCAGGAAAGCAGAAGAAGAGCAACCAATACCGGATCCAGATCGAGAAGAAAGTTCATCATTCCTGGAAAATCTTTTGGATCGAAGAGGAAATCGCCCGATGGCAATACCAACACGCTGCCCTGTGTGTAGATACGAATGCCCCCATTGTAGAGTGCGATGGAAATGAGCTGCTGAACCAGCACAATGGCGGCGATAATTGGAAAAGAGAGCAGCGCATCAGTTAGACGCATGAAAAAGCTGTTGACAAAGCCGCCAAAATAGGCGCTGATCATTCCGATGATGGTTCCGATGATGGCGCTGATCAGTGTTACGCTCAGTCCAAACAGGAGCGCTGAGCGGCTGCCCCAAATCAGGGCATGGTAAACGCTCGCCTGGTTGGAAAGCGTGCCCAATGGCGCGGCCTGGCTGGGCGGCTGAGGTTGCAACAGGGTAGCGCGGCCGATGATTTTCATTGGCCCCGGATGTTTTGGATCGGGGGGTGAAAGCAATGGGGCGGCAATGGCAGCCACCACAAATATCAACACCAGGAACAGGCCAACCCAGTTTTGCCAGCGTGTGAAGAAGCGTTGGGCGGACCGCATGTCAGGCCTTCTCCCGGATGCGCGGATCCATGCCGTACTGGATCAGGTCCAGGATCGCCATCAAGAGCAGCACCATGAAAACGCTGAAAATCGCGAAGCCCAACGCAGCCGGTGCGTCGGGGATGTTGTTCATGCTGCGCAAGGCGATAAACGATACGCCGGGATAATTGAAGATGATTTCCACGACAAAAACGCCGGTCAGCAGGGAGGCAGCGGAAATCATGCTGCTGGAGAAGGCCGGAGAAACGACATTGCGAAACATGTGCGTCCAGACGATGCGGCTCTCAGGCACGCCGCGCGCCCTGGCGGCGGTGACATAATCGAGGTGCAACTCTTCGACCAAAGAGGCGCGGGTGATACGGCCCAAGATAGCCCACTGGGCCACCGCCAGCGTGATGACCGGCATGGCCAGGTGGCGCAGCGCGTCCAGGGAAATATCGGGCCGTCCATTGAGCAATCCATCGATGGTCAGGAAACCGGTCACCTGGCGAAATTCGTCCGATTTGATGAATATACTGTAGGCCGAACTGATCCGTTCAGGCGCGAACCAGTGCAAATCAATGTAAAAGAACGCCATCATCAGGATGGCCAGGATGAACGGCGGCAGGGAGGTCGCGATGAACGCGGACGTGCGGAAGGATCGGTCGCTGAATTTGTGCTGCTTAGAGCCTGCGATGACGCCGCTGATCAGGCCCAATGGCAGGTAAACCAGAATGGAAAATAATATAACTTCCACCGTGGCGGGTGCCCGCCGGGTAATTGCGGTGAGCACATCCTCCTGAAGCGTGGGGCTATAACCCCAGCTGCCCTGCACCAGGTTGGTGATCCAGTAGAAATATTGCACCGGGTAAGGGGCATTCAGGTGATAGCGCTCGATGTTTCGCTCAAGCATCGCCTGGTATTGCGCTTCGGTCATGCGCGGCGAGAAGTTCTTGGGCATGTAAAGCTCGGCGCGTGTTTCTGCTGGCGTCAACATTACGGTTGCATAAAGCAGCGCGGTTGTGATAAACAACGTCAGTAAAATCGAGAGAAAGCGTTTACCCAGGTGACGGAGGAAGGACAGCATGATCTCAACTATTTGGATCGGGAGATGATGGTGCAAATTTGGAAGGATGAGATTCTACCATCTAACCTTCCAGTTTGCGGCCAGTATTATCCTTGACTATTTCAAGAGGGCTTGCTTTTTTGCGTGCAAGACCAGGATGTCTGCCCTGACTTTTTCCAGGTAAGCGCCGCGCAGCGGGAACCAGTGCAGCAGTACTGCGCCGATGATCAGGGCCGCGCCGGGTATCAGCCCGGTCAGTGCTTTGATACCGAAAATGGCTTCTGCGGACTGTTGCAGAAAGACCGCGCCGCCGCCTGATTCCCGCGTGACAAAGTGGGTAGCCTCCAAAACCAGCGGCACCAGCGCCAGCGCCACCGATTGAGACGGTTTGGTGATGAGCGCGTTGATCCCAAAGAACATGCCCTCGCGGCGGACGCCGGAGCGCAGTTCGTCCTCGTCAGCGACCTGCGCGAACAGGATATTGGTGAGGGTTTGCGGGCCAGCCAGGCCAAAACCGGCGGCCATCAGGCAGACATAGATGAGCGGGTTGGGCACGAAAGCGATCAAGATCAGGCCGGTGCCGGCAATGGCGAGCAAGAGCTGCTGCGCACCCACCACGCCCAGCCGTTTTTGCAGCAGCGGAGTGACCGGAATGCCGATGATCAGCGGCACGAACACGCATACCAGGATGACCATCGTGTTGACCTGGAGGACATAATCGGCCAGGTAAAAAACCATCGACAAAACCATCGCGTACATCAGGGTGGACATGAAATTCTCGGCAACCAGCACCAGGAAGGATTTGCTGGTGAGGGTCAGGCGCACTGCAGCGCCCAGGGGAACGGGCTTGTCCACGCGGGTGTATTCGGGCCGTTCTTTCACCCAGAAGGTGGTTGCGATAATCAGGGTAGCGCTGACCAGGGCGACAATGATCATGGCGGCCTGCAGCGGCAGAAAAGATAGGCTGGTACCGGTCTTTGGTCGGAAAAAATCGGGGATCATGAAGCCAAGGATGAGACCGAGCATGCCGAACAGGGAATATGAAATCTGCAGGCCGTTGCGCTCATCGTCAGATTCGGTGATTTCGGGCAGCAGCGAGGAATACACCAGCCCGATGATGGTGTAGCAGGTATCATACAGCAGCATCGAGCCCAGCATCCAGAAGAACAGGGTCTGCTGGCTGGCATTGGGCGGCGCGAACCATAGCAGGATGAAGGTGATCGCCAGGAATGGCGCCGTGAAGCGCATGTACGGGATGCGCCGGCCGCGTTTGGAGCGGGTGCTGTCGGTGATGTAGCCGAATAACGGATCGTTGATCGCGTTCCACACGGCGTAGATGATCGATGCCAGGCCAATCCAGCGGGCGGTCAGTCCCAGGTAATCCTGGTAGAAGATGGGCAACAGGGCGCCGTAAATTCCAGAGATCAGCGTCGTCCCCAGCGCAGCCAGACCCCACATGAACTTGTACTTACGGTCAATGACTGGCCTCGCAAGCGGTTGAGCGTTCTCTGCCATGCCTGTCCTCCCGGGAATTTCCGAAGGCTTAATACCCCGATAAGACTATTGTATAGCAAGCCGGGTGTTTGCGCTGCGTGGATCATAGCGGATTGGCGATTGAAGACTGGAATTCCCCACCTTTTTCGGTCCCATCCAGGCCGCGGGTGTGCTATGATTCGCCCAGGGAGGAACTTTCCATGCGGCCTGATTGGGATTCATACTTCATCAAGATCGCCTATGCCGTTTCCGAACGCAGCACCTGCGACCGCGCGTTTGTGGGCTGCGTGTTGGTGCTGGATAAGCGCATCCTCACCACCGGCTTCAACGGCTCGCCTGCCGGGCAGCCGCACTGCGATGAAAAAGGCCATTTGTTGGTGGAAGGCCATTGCGTGCGCACGATCCACGCAGAAACCAACGCCATCATCCAGGCCGCGCTGCACGGCGTCTCCACGCGCGGATCCATCTGCTACGTCACCCACTTCCCGTGCATCAATTGCTCGAAGGCGCTGATCAATGCCGGCATTACGCGTCTGGTGTATCATGTGGCCTACCGGATCGATGAAAACGCGCTGGAGTTCTTGCGTGCCGCCAATATTGAAATCATCCAGGCCAAGTATGACCCAATATCGGCGACAGGTTCGGACAGCGCGCTCCAGACCCCGCCTGGAGTGGATATTAATTCCTAGTTCGCTTATCACCTTCTCCCAAATCCCCTGGACCCTCGCATGCGCAAAACCAGCCTGCCTGTCAGCATCACCAGTATTGCCCTCGTTGTTGTGGGGTTGGGACTTCTGGCGTTGAACATCTTCACGGATGGCAAATACAATATCGCCCTGCCGTTAGTGTTCATGATCCTGGGAGGTGCATTTTTCATTGTAGTTTTCAGCCTGCGTCAAAAAGTGGCCTGGGCTTCCTTTCTGTATATCCCAGCCAGCCTGCTGGTGGCTTTTGGCATCATTTTCCTGCTCAACGTGTTGACTGGAGATTGGAACGCCTGGGCGTATGCCTGGTTGTTCCTGGTGGCGGCGATTGGCATGGGCATGTTACTGGCCAACCGCGAACATTTTTGGCACCCGCTATTGAACACGGTGGGCTGGGCACTGACATTAGCGGGCATCACCTTTTTCGCTGTGTTCGGTGCCATCGCCCGTGGTTTGTTCATCCAGATCATGGCGCCCGTCCTGGTGGTGGTGGCCGGGGTGGCATTGCGCTGGCTGCACCTTGGAAAAATCCTGCCAGAGGGCTTGCAGAGGAGGATGGGGCTTTCCCCTCGCCCCGCAGCCGCTCCAGGCTCCCCGGCGGCTGGTTTGGGCATGGAAAGCCTGGTGGAGCCGTTGAGCAGCCGCGAACTGGAGGTGCTGCGCTTGATTGACGCGGGTTGTTCCAACCAGCAAATTGCATCCAGATTATCGGTCGCACCCAGCACCGTTAAAACGCACATCAACAATATTTACGGCAAAATGGGCGTGCAAACGCGCGTCCAGGCGGTCAACCGGGCGCGCGAACTGAATCTGTTTGGCGAATGATCTATTAGGAGAAGAATAGCAAAAGCCTGTTCCGCCTGAACAGGCTTTTTTGTTGAATCCACCCTCTTCTCCACCCCCCTGTCCACCGTTATTCCGATGCATTTCCATCCACCAGCCTGTTATTTTGAGATTGCTTTACGCAAACACTCATGATTTGAGGATGGATATGGATATGGAATTACTGAAGAAGACTTATGTGGTGACTGGTGCCACCTCGGGCATTGGGTTGGCCAGCGCGGCTGCCCTGGCGCGGGCGGGCGCCGATGTGATTGGCGTGGGCCGTTCAACGGAGCGCTGCCGCCAGGCTGAAATGGCCGTTGGCAGCCTGAACCCGGCGACGCGGGTCCATTACCTGACGGCTGACCTGAGCCAGCAGGGCGAAGTTCGCCGGTTGGCTTTCATGATCAAAGATCGCCTGGCCGCGGATGGCAAGGTTGCCCTGGACGGGCTGGTGAACAATGCCGGCACGTACACCTACTGGTTGACGCTGACCCCGGATGGGATTGAGACACAATGGGCGGTTAATCACTTGGCAGGATTCTTATTGACGCATGAACTGCTACCGCTGCTGCGGACTGCACCGTATGCGCGGGTGGTGACGGTTAGTTCGGATTCGCACCACGGCGCGCGCATCCGTTGGGACGATCCCCAGTTGCGGCGGCGGTATGACGGCCTGGCAGCGTACGGCACCACCAAACTGGCCAACATCCTGTTCACGGTTGAACTCAACCGGCGGCTCAGAGAAGAGTCGAGCGTGCGCGCATTTGCCGTGGACCCCGGCCTGGTGAAAACCGACATTGCAATGAAGGGAACACCAGCGCTGGTGAGTTGGGCCTGGAAAATCCGCCGCTCAGGCGGCACCGGACCTGAAGTACCGGCGCGTTGCATTCAATATCTGCTGATTGAACCATCCATCCAGCACGCAACGCAGCAATACTGGAAGAACTGCCGTCCCGCGCGCGCCAGCCAGGCAGCATTGGACAACCGATCTGCATCGCGGTTGTGGATGCTTTCGGAAGGTCTTTGTGGAATAGGGGAGTGGTCATCATGAAGGTAACGCAGGTTATGAATTTCTCGAAAATGACGGCGCTCATTACCGGCGCGGCCGGGGGGGTGGGTAAGGCGTTCGCGGTGGAATGTGCCAGCCGCGGTTGGGACCTGTTTCTGACAGACGCGCGCGGCGATCCGTTGGAGGTGCTGGCGGAGGGATTGCGCCACGCCTATGGCGTCGCGGTGGAAAGCTGCGCGTGCGATCTAACCGACCCGGCTGCGCGCGAGGCGTTGTTCGCACGGATAGCTGCGAGCGGGCACACCCTGACCATTTTGATCAACGTGGCCGGGCTGGATTACGAGGGCCCATTTTATGAACAGAGCGCGCAAAATATTCAAACCATCCTTCGTGTCAACATTGAGGCCACGCTGGCCGTCATGCATGCAGCGCTGCGTTATCGCGATCCGTGGGAGACTTTTCACATCATCAATGTCGCCAGTCTGGCAGCGTTTTATCCCATGCCGGTCAAGGCCACCTATGCGGCTTCCAAACGCTTCCTGCTCGATTTCTCGCTGGCGCTGCGCGAGGAACTGCGCAATCAAAATGCAAGCGTCACGATTTTATGTCCGGCGGGCATGCCCACTACCATGGAATGCATTCATGCCATCGAAGCGCAGGGACTGGCAGGCCATCTGACCACGGTGGATGTGGGCCGCGTGGCGGATTTGACGTTGAATGCCGCGCTGCGCGGGAAGGCGGTGGTCATTCCGGGCGCAGCCAACCGGATATTGCAGGTACTGGGGTCGCTGGTGCCCGCGCCGCTGCTGGCTGGCCTGATCGGCAGCCGTTGGTCGGCGGTGCGCGAGAGACGCGCCGGGGATGGAACGCTGCCTGGCAAGGAACCCTGCCGGCAGGCGGCCGAAGGTCTGCTGCAACAAACGAATATCTGAAGGAGAGGAAAAACAAAGAAATTGACCGGCTGGGCAATTTCTTTGCGTTTGGCAGCCGTTAATCGCCGGGGGAATAGGCCGCAGAGCTTTCGCGAAATTCCTTGGGCGTGACGCCGGACCATTTCTTGAAGGCTTTGCGGAAGACGCTCGGCTCGGAGAACCCAAGCAGATAGGTGATCTGCTCAACGGTGTAGTTTTCACGCAGGTACTGCTTGGCCAGCCGCTCGCGGATCTCCTGGAGCAGGTCGCTGAAGGCCACGCCTTCTTCGTCCAGGCGCATCTGCAGGGTGCGCACGCTGACCGCCATTTCACGGGCCACTTTTTCCACCGATAACGAGCGGTCGTCCAGGCGCGCCAGGATGATCTTGGTGACCTGGCGGGTGGTACTGGGTTTGAGTTCCATCTGTGCCAGGAAATACTGCGCATAGTCTTCGAATTGTTGCAGCAGCACTGGGTTGGCCATTTTGACCGGGATTCTACCGACGGCGGAATCGATGGTGACCGAATTGTGCCGCTGGTTGAACAATACCGGGCAGCCAAAAACGCGCAAGTATTCGGTTGTGGATTCAGGCTCCGGGTAAATGAACGTCACCTGGAGCGGGTTGAGCGGGAGACCGGAAAGGTTGCGCATGATGCGCACGCTGCTGGCGAAGGTGGCCTCGAAACAATGGCGTGACATGCTGGGCGCGTGGGGTGGCGTAAAGAAAACAAAGCGGATCTTGTTCAAGCCTGGCTCAGGCCGTGCTTCGATCAGGTTGCCAATGATGCGCGCGTAGCGCCCAGATTTTTCAAAGGCTTCGCCCAGCGTTTTACAATTCATCATCAGGTAGCCGAGGATTGACCAGCTTCCGGCCTCGGCATACTCGCCCATGTGCAAACCAAAACAAGGGTCACCGGTATATAGCGCAGCATTGTCTTGAATTTTCAGGTAGGTCTCAATGGGGATGCGAATATCCGGCGTGCGCACGCTGACTGGTTCCACCTGGATTGAACGCAGGAAAGCGTCGATGTCCACGTCTAACGCGTGGAGATACAGAAACATCTGCTCCAGGACAGAGACGGATACCGTGATGGGCTCGTGCGTGAAAAAATGCTGCGCCATGTTCCCTATGATAGCTTAATTTGCACAAAGCGTCACAAATCTTGCAGAAAAAGTCATTGGCAACCTGCCTGTAAAGGACTATGATCAAAATGTGCATTGTTTGGCTATTGAGCCGATTGGATCCCCTGAAGGAAATTCAAGATGGACGCTACCTCACGTTTTTTGTTGCCCGGTGGTATATTTTTGCTCACGCTGGCCAGCGGCCTGTGGTTGAGTCATTCCGGCAGACCACTCAGCACCGGCTTGATCACGCTGCACAAATTGATCGCCCTGGGCAGCGTGGTTACCCTTGGCATCCAGTTTGGGCGGCTGATGAAGATCGCGACGCCAACACTGGCCGTGGCTATGCTGGCAATCGCCGCGGTGAGCGCGTTGGCTTTGTTCGCCACGGGTGCGCTGCTCAGCCAACCCAAACCGGCTGCATTGTTGGTTTTGCGAATTCACCAGATCGCACCGTTGCTGCTGGTCGTCAGCGCTGTTGCCAGCCTGGTTTTGTTTCAGCGTTAATTTGACACCCCGATTTTTAAAAGAACAAGGGAACGAACCATGAACGGAAAAATTTTAGTCACATTTGCATCCAAATACGGCTCGACGCGCGAGGTGGCCGAAGCGGTAGCGGAGCGCCTGCGCACCGCCGGCGCAGAGGTGGAATTGCTCCCGGTGGGCAAGGTCAAATCGCTCGAAGCCTACCGTGCGGTGGTGCTGGGAGCCCCATTGTATATTTATCATCTTCTCAAAGATGCACAGCGCTTCCTGGCACGCCATCAGGCTGGTCTGTCGAATCGGCCAGTGGCTTTTTTTGTCCTTGGCCCCACCGAAAAGGACGAGTCGGGCTGGAAGGAAGCACGCGCCATGCTGGATAAGGAACTGGGGAATTATCCCTGGTTGAAACCGGCTGCCCTGGAACTTTTTGGCGGCAAACTGGATCCCTCCAGCTTCCGCTTCCCCGACAGCCTGCTGGCCAGCTTTCCGGCCAGCCCGCTGCACAACGCGCCGGCCAGCGACGCGCGCGACTGGGATGCCATTCGCGCCTGGGCGGATAGCCTGCCCGCGCGGCTGGGGCTACAGAATTAGGCCAATCGCAGCGCGTTCATTCGGCAATCATTAGGATATCGCTGGTCCCACGTTCCTGGTTCCGGCCGCCTGGATTGTTCGGTCTGGCGATCTGCAAAGTGCTGGTCAACGCGCAGGGTGGGGATTTTTCGGCTCATTCAGCCGGCAAGGATCAGGGCACAACGATGAACCTTGCCGGCTGATGCGGTTTCAATCGCGTGATATGCCAAGGAGCAGAATCTCCCTGCTCGACATAGTAGCAAACGCAAAACACCCTATCCGGGGTATAATCCTGTCCTGGATCACCTCGGTGATCGCTGCACAGGTAATTGCCCTGTGGCGGAAATTATTTTACATCAAGGAAGTAAAGCATTTATGGCTGAATCAAAAACCATGCAGCGTGAAAATAACCAGGTGCTCGGCTGGGTCGTCCGCCTGTTAAAAGGCATCCTGATCGGCGTCGGTTTCATTACGCCCGGGCTATCGGGCGGCGTGCTGGCGGTGGTGTTTGGCCTGTACGAACCCCTGATGCGTTTTTTGGGCAACCTGCGCAATAAATTCTTGCAAAACCTGCGCTTTTTCCTGCCGGTGGGTATCGGCCTTGCGATCGGGGTGGTCTTTTTCTCGGCGGTGGTGGATTACGCCTTCACCCATTTCGCCGCGCAGTTCACCTGGTTATTTATCGGCTTCATCTCCGGCACCTTTCCGTCGTTGATCAAAACGGCCGGCGAGCA
>JAPKMQ010000229.1 GCA_026645875.1 Longilinea sp. | reverse complement strand
ACCGGCCAGCAAGCCGCTGGCGGCCAATTGACCATGCAAGGCGTCAACTTGGCCTATGAACAACACAAGGAAGTTCTTGGCACCCCGATCCGCCTGGTGTTGGTGGACAACCGCAGCGATAAGGCTGAAAGCGCCACCGCGATGACCCGCCTGATCGAACAGGAAAAGGCAATTGCGGTCATTGGAAGCTACGGCAGCTCAAACTCAATGGCCGGCGGTGAAGTCTCCGAAAAAGCTGGCATCCCTGTCATGGGTTGCTCACCCACCAACCCGCTGGTCACATCCGGCAAGAAATTCTACTTCCGCGCCTGCTTCATCGATCCATTCCAGGGTCGTGTGATGGCAAAATATGCCGTTGAAACCCTTAAGGCCACCAAAGTTGCCATCATTCAGGATGTCGCTCAGGATTACTCAGTCGGTCTTGCTGCGTTCTTTAAACAATCCTGGAAGGAACTCACCGGCAGTGAAGATGGTATCGTGGCAGAAGCCGCGTATCAAAGCGGCGATCAGGATTTTACAGCGCAGCTTGGTTCCGTTCTGGCAGCGAATCCTGACACCATTTATGCACCGGGTTACTTTGGCGATGCCGCACTTCTTGTCAAGCAGGCTCGCGAACTTGGATTCACCGGCCCGATTATGGGTTCGGATGCCTGGGAAGCTCCTGAACTGCTGTCGATTGCTGGTGATGCAGCCAACGGCATCCTGATCAGCACGCACTATCACCCTGATGCAGAACTCAGCCCGGCTTCCAAACCGTTTGTCGCTGATTTCAAAGCCAAATACAATGAAAACCCAAGTGCCTTCGCCGCGCTTGGTTATGATGCCTACATGCTGGTTTATTCTGCCATCGAACGGGCTGGTTCATTTGATCCGACGGCCATCCGCGATGCCATCGCCGCAACAAAGGACTATCCCGGCGTAACCGGTACCATTTCGATCAATGAAACTGGTGACGCGATCAAGGATGCAGTCATCCTGACTGTTGAAAACGGCGAGTTTAAATATCTATCCACCGTCAAGCCGTAACCTCTCGTTTTTCCAAGGGGCGCTCGTGCCAGAGCGCCCCTTTCTCCTTTTTATTTGATATATGCGTGAATTCCACATTCGCGCCATAATGCGGAGCATATCCTATGACTTTTGAATTGTTTCTGCAACATCTGGCTAATGGCATCTCCCTTGGCAGCCTGTATGCGTTAATTGCCATCGGCTATACCATGGTATATGGGATTCTACGCCTGATCAATTTTGCTCATGGCGATGTTGTCATGCTTGGGGCATACGCTGCGTTTTATGGCGCTGCCCTATTCTTGCTTCCCTGGTACATTGCATTTCCACTTGCAATCATCATAACCGCCGCTCTAGGCGTCATCATAGAGCGTATCGCATATAAACCGTTGCGCGAATACCCGCGCATCAACCTTTTCACAGCCGCGGTCGCAGTTTCATTTCTCATCGAAAACCTCGGCATCGTGATCTTTGGTGGTCGCCCATTTGCCTTCACTCGTCCGGAATTTATGGACGTTAATTTATCCTTTGGAAAAACAAGCATCATCAGCTACACCTTTATTATCATCATAACTGCGGGGATCTTGTTCGCCATTCTGCTTTACCTTGTGAACAAGACCAAAGCGGGCATGGCCATGCGCGCTCTGTCCAAAGACATCGAAACGACCGGATTGGTCGGAGTCAATACTGATCGCATCATCATGTTCACTTTTGCGCTGGGCTCCGCCCTGGCAGCTGCGGGCGGCATACTTTGGGCGACCAAATTCCCTCAAATCAATCCATTGATGGGCGTAATGCCTGGTCTGAAAGCTTTTATTGCCGCTGTTTTGGGCGGTATCGGCAACATTCCTGGTGCAATGATCGGGGGCTTTCTGCTCGGCATTTCCGAAATCCTTATTGTTGCCTTTCTGCCCAGCCTGTCCGGGTATCGAGATGCTTTCGCTTTTGCCATCCTCATCCTGCTTCTCCTCTTCAGGCCTAACGGCATCATGGGAGAAGTCCAGGCGGAAAAGGTGTAAGCCATGAAAATCAAGCGGAACACCCTTCTCACACTTGCAGCATTAGCAGTTTTCTACGGCCTGCTTGCCCTCGCCGAAAACACACTAAACACCTATTGGGTGCGTATTTTGAATTTGTGCGCGGTTTACACCATTTTTGCAGTCACCTTCAACCTCATTTTCGGCTACACGGGTCAATTCTCACTGGGTCATGCAGGTTTTGCAGCAATTGGTGCATATGTGGGTGCGTTGCTCACCCTTTCTCCCGCGCAAAAACAGGCTAATTTCTTTCTGCAGCCAATTCTGCCGTTTCTGGCCAACGTTGAAATGCCATTCCTTCCGACATTGATCATTGCTGGCCTGCTGGCTGCCCTGATCGGCAGCCTGGTCGCATGGCCAGCGTTAAGATTACGCGGAGATTACCTGGCGATCGCCACATTGGGCTTTAGCGAAATCATCCGGATTTTCCTGGTCAACTGGCAACCTTTAACCAACGGAGCGATGGGCCTTAAAGGTATCCCCGAGTATACCAACCTCTATTGGAGCTGGGGCGCAGCGATTGTCACGATTTTTATCGTCAAACGCCTTATCGACAGCAGCTACGGCCGCGCGATGAAAGCCATCCGTGATGATGAAGTCGCCGCTGAAGCCCTGGGAGTGAACCTTTTTAAGCATAAAATTATGGCGTTTGCGGTATCCGCTTTCTTTATCGGTGTGGCTGGCGCTTTATTCTCCAATTTGATTAGCACCATCGATCCCAAAGTCTTCCTGTTCACCCTGACGTACCAGATCGTCGGCATTACCGTGATGGGCGGAATGGGTAGTCTCACCGGCAGCGCTGTGGCGGCATCGCTGTACACAATCTTCCTCGAATTGCTTCGCCCGATTGAATCACAAATCACTATCGGATCCCTAATGATTCCGGGACGTCCTGGAATGCGCATGGTGATTTTCTCGCTCTTGCTGCTTTTCGTTATTCTGTTTTACCGGAAAGGCCTCTTTGGACAAAAAGAATTCAGCTGGGACTGGTTGATTGGTTTCCTCCGCGGAAAGAATCGCAAAATGAAAACCAGCCAGACTTTGGGTTCTACCGGCGCAGCGGATAAGGAGAATAAATCATGAGCCTGCTATCGCTCAAATCCGTCATCAAGCGTTTCGGTGGTTTAACCGCCGTCAACAACTTCTCTACGGATCTTCAGCCGGGTGAATTGTGTGCGTTGATCGGACCAAACGGTTCGGGAAAAACGACAATCTTCAACCTG
Source organism: Longilinea sp. (assembly GCA_026645875.1). Classification (GTDB taxonomy): domain Bacteria; phylum Chloroflexota; class Anaerolineae; order Anaerolineales; family Anaerolineaceae; genus Longilinea. The sequence goes on along the minus strand of JAPKMQ010000229.1, from coordinate 1,088 downwards.
ATCACCGGCATTTATGCACCCACCGAGGGAAAGATCTTCTTCGACGATCGCGATATTTCGGGCAAGAAACCCAACGAAATCACGCGGGCGGGCATTGCTCGCACCTTCCAGAATATCCGGCTATTCAAAGGCCTGAACGTTCTCGAGAATGTGATGGTTGGCCACCATCTGCGCTTGAAATCTGATCCTTTTTCGGCGGTGTTCCAACTGCCCGGTTACATGGCTGAAGACCGAAAAATGCATCAGGAAGCGTATGAACTGCTTCAAGCTGTCAATCTGGCGCATCTGGCTGACAAAGAACCCACCGCACTGCCGTACGGACAACAGCGCAAGCTTGAAATTGCCCGCGCGCTGGCCACGCATCCCAAGCTTCTGTTATTGGACGAACCAGCCGCAGGTATGAATCCCCAGGAAGCTGAGGAATTGATGGAATTTATTCTCCATATCCTCAAGAATTTTGAATTGACAATCTTCCTGATTGAACACCAGATGCGGGTCGTCATGGGAATCTGCCCGCGGATCATCGTCATAGACCACGGCGAACAAATTGCAGAGGGGGTACCGGAAATCATTCAAAATGATCCCCGCGTCATCGAGGCGTACCTGGGAGTCACCGAAAATGCTTGAGATCAATAACCTACACGTCTATTACGGTGGTATTCACGCCTTGCACGGCATTTCTTTGCGGGTGCCGGACGGGAAAATTGTCACCCTGTTGGGGGCTAACGGCGCGGGTAAAAGCTCAACATTGCGCACCATCGCCGGGATTGTGAAACCCGGCGATGGCAGCATCACCTTTGACGGACAGAATCTGTTGGGCTTGAAATCCTTCGAAGTGCTTCGCCGCGGGATCGCGTTGGTGCCGGAAGGACGGCGCGTGTTTGTCAACTTGACTGTGCGAGAGAACCTCATCCTGGGCGCCTACACACGAAATGATAAAGCCGAAATCAACCAGACCATGGAGGAGATTTTTTCCATCTTCCCGCGCCTTCAAGAACGTATCAGTCAACCCGCCGGAACGTTGTCTGGCGGCGAACAACAGATGCTCGCGCTGGGCCGCGCGTTGATGTCCCATCCCAAGCTCCTGA
>JAPKMQ010000228.1 GCA_026645875.1 Longilinea sp. | reverse complement strand
AGCGCTGCGCCGTTTGAATGCCGACGTGGTCTATTACATCCCCGTCCGAGCACGAGAATCACACGGTATTCAGCTCGCCAGCCTGCAAACTTTCCTTCGTCACGGCATTCAGCTCCTGCTGACCTGCGATACCGGCATTACCGCACACGAATCCATTGACTATGCGCAAAATATGGGTGTGGATGTGATTGTCACCGACCACCACACCCTACCGGAGGCCTTGCCATCCGCTTACGCTGTCGTCAATTCGCAGCGGGTTAATCCCCAACATCCGCTTTACACACTGTGCGGCGTGGGCGCCGCCTTCAAACTGGTTGAAGCTCTTTTCATCCGCGCGGGGCTGAGCAGTGAACTGGGACAATACACCGACCTGGTTGCCTTGGGATCGGTGGCTGATTTGGCCCTCCTGCGCGGCGAAACCCGCTACCTGGTGCAGCGCGGCCTGGAGCAAATGCGTTCAGCCATCCGCCCGGCGCTGCATGCCATGCTGGCACAGGCCAACGTGGATGGCAACTACCTGTCGGCAGCGCATATCGGCTTCATCCTCGGTCCGCGCCTCAACGCCGTTGGCCGACTGGAAGATGCCAACCCAATGGTCGATTTCCTGACCAGCAGCGATCCGTCACTGGTCAACGTCACCGCGGCCCGCCTGGAAGGCTTGAATTCGCGCCGCAAACTGCTCACCGATCAGGTCTTCCAGGCTGCCCGGGCCGAGGTGGAACGCAATCAGTCCCTGCTTCGCGAACCTTCGCTGGTCCTGACGCATCCCAAATGGCCCGCCGGCGTGATCGGCATTGTGGCCAACCGCCTTGTCGAACTGTACCACCGTCCGGTCATCCTGTTCAGCGCGCCTGAAGGCCAACTGGCTCGCGGATCGGCGCGCTCGATGGAGGGAATCAATATTACCGAAGCCATCGCGGCCTGCGGCGACCTGGTGGCCGGGTTTGGCGGTCACCGTATGGCTGCCGGACTGGGCGTGCACTCTGAGAACCTGGCAGCCTTCCAACGCCAGTTCAACCGCGCCATCCTGTCGCAGACCAGCGGCGAGCCGGTGTTCAGGCAATTGATGGTGGATGCCTTCCTTGAACTGCCGGAGATCGACCTGCCATTGGTTGAAGCCCTGGAACAGCTTGCACCGTTTGGCGCTGGCAATCCACCGCTCACGTTTGCCACCCGCAACCTGCGCATTGCCAGCGAAACAATGGTCGGCCGCACCGGCGAGCATGTGCAAATGATTGTCGAAGCACCGGATGGCGCCACCCGGCGGGTGATCTGGTGGCAGGGCGGCGGCTCGCCGCGCCCGGAAGGGGCATTTGACCTGGCGTACACCTTGAGCGCCTCCAATTACCGTGGGCAACCGCAGGTGCAAATGGAATGGCTGCATGCCCGCCCGATCGAACGGCTGAAGCCGGTTGAGATCCAGTCGCCGGGTAAAACCTATCAAATCGAAGACCTGCGCGAGGCAATCGATCCAGAACAGGCGTTGAAGGACATTCTGCAGCACAGCGATGTTGCCGTGTGGGCGGAAGGAAGCGAAGCGAAGGGCAAAGGATCAAGCCGCCAGCAATTGCTTCTGGCGGGGGAATTGGTCATTTTCACCAGCCCACCCGGGCCGGCGGAACTGGCTGCTGCCCTGGCAATCGTGCGTCCGGAAAAGGTGACTCTGTTGGCATCCCCGCCAATCGATGATACGCCGGAGGCCTTTCTACGCAGGCTGGCAGGCCTGGTGGCCTTTGCCATCCACCGGCGGGAAGGCTGGACCGACCTGCCTTCGCTGGCTGCGGCCACGGCCCAACGTGAAACAACCGTGCGGGCCGGATTGGACTGGCTGGCGGCACGGGGCGATATCACCTGCCAGTTCAGCGGCGCCAACCAGGTGCAAATCGCCGGCGACGGCGAGGCGGATACCGCCGCAGGTCAGGCGGCCATGAGGCGCGTGGTCATCCTGCTGGATGAAACCGCCGCCTACCGCGCTTATTACCGTCGCGCGGACGCGAATTGGCTGTTGTCCCACGCCGCTCCAGACGCCTTAAAATCAAAGAGGTGAAATCTTTATGGAAAAAATACTACGCTGGGGGCTGCTTGGAACAGCCCGCATCAACAGGTCCCTGATCCCACCCCTGCGATCCTCAAGGCGTAACCAATTGGCTGCGGTTGCCTCAAGATCGCTGGAGAAAGCGCAGGAGTATGCCCGGGAATGGAGGATCCCCAGCGCCTATGGCAGCTATCAGGCGCTGCTCGACGACCCAAAAATCGATGTTGTATACATCTCCCTGCCCAACCATCTGCATGTCGAATGGGCACTCAAAGCTGCCGAGGCTGGCAAGCATGTTTTATGCGAAAAACCAATCGCGCTTCGCACGGAAGACGTGGACGCCATGCTGGCTGCGTCAAAAACGCACAATGTACACATCGCCGAAGCCTTCATGTACCGCCATCACGCCCAAACGCTCAAAGTTCAAGAATTACTTGAGACCGGCGCGATTGGAGAATTGCAAACCGCGCAAGGATCGTTCCTGTTCAAGCTGAATCGGCCTGGCTCCTACCGTTGGGAGCCCGATCAGGGCGGCGGCAGTCTGTGGGACGTGGGCTGCTATCCGCTCGGCTACGCGATCATGGCCGTTGGCGCCGCGCCAGTGGAGGTGATGGGTTGGCAAAGAATCGCCCCATCAGGCATTGACCATACCTTCTTCGGCCAAATGCGTTTTGCCAATGGTGTGCTGGCGCAGATTCAAAGTTCATTCGCCCTGCCATCGTTCTCCAACATGGAATTGCGCGGCACGGAAGGTGCTCTGCTCATTCCAGATCCGTTTACACCGTCCCAACGGTCCCAGTTCATTCTGCAACGCGAGAAAAACCACAAGGTGCGCGTCAAAGGCAGCGAATTGTACCTGGGCGAGGTTGAAAATATGTCGGACGTCATCCTGAACGGCGCACCGGCGCGCGTGCCGCTGGAAGAAAGCCGCCGCATCGTTCAAAGCCTGGCCGCCTTGCACCGGTCTGCAGAAACAGGCCAACCGGTGAAGGTTTAAGCAATAACCGCCAGACGGAGCCCCGCCTGGCGGTCTGATACGACATTATTACTCTCAGGAATTACCCGAGGATTGTTTCGGCAACTTGGGCAACAGCCAGTCCAGGAATGCGCCCTGGCTGCGCGTTTGCAGCAGGATGCGCCCCGGGCCGGTCAGATCAATTACAAGGCCTTCACCGCCAAACAGGGTGGATTTCATGCCGCCCACCGTACGCAGGTGAAAACCGATCTGTTCGGTAAACGCCACCAGGTGACCGGTATCCACGGTGTAGGTCTGGCCGGCGGATAATTCCAGCTCGTGAATGGCGCCAAAGCTGGACAGAACCAGCATGCCTGAGCCTGAGCAGCGCAACATGATTAACCCTTCGCCGCCAAAAAACGTTTTCGCGCCTGACCATTTGGTGTCCGTTTCGATCCCTTCACCGGCCGCCAGGAAGGAACCCGATTGAACCAGGTAGGTCTCGCCGGTCAGCGGGAGCGTAAAAACGTCGCCAGGGAGCGAGGGCGCTAGAAGCAATTCGCCGCCCGCCCCGCCGGCGCGAAAAGTGTTGACAAAAAACGATTCACCGCCCAAAACCGACCGGGCCAGTGATTTCAACAATCCGCCCTGCATTTTCGTTTCAATGGTCATCCCGGCACTCATCCCAACCATCGAGCCCGCTTCGGCCCGAATGGTCTCATTGGCAACCAGGGTGATTTTGGCGATGGAATAGGATGGACGATATAATACTTCCGATTGCATACAAACCTCCTTTTGTTTACTGCTGAAATTGTATCGTTAAAACACGGGGAACCGCCTGATGATTTCCCGGCCTGTCGAAGGCAAACGCTTGAATTGCGAAAACCACATAACTGTGGTAAACTTACCGGGCTTGGTAAGCAATAATTGTTTGATTGTTGCTACCTTTCCGCCCCTGGTGAAGTATAAACGATGAACCAGGGGCTATACCCGAGGAAAGGAGGTTTTCCGAATGCGTACATACGAGGTTATCCTGATTGTCCAACCTGATCTGGACGAGACCGCTCTGAACGGCGTGATCGAAAAGACAAAAGGCTGGATCACCGATGGCGGTGGTGCAGTTGAGAAGGTGGACCTGTGGGGTAAGCGCCGTCTGGCTTTTGCCATCCGCAAGCAGCGTGAAGGTCAATACGTGCTGATTCAAGCACAAATGGCGCCGTCCTACACGGCTGAGTTGGATCGCAACCTGCGGTTCCTGGAACCAGTCATGCGGTTCTTGATTGCCAACAAGGAGTAATGCACCGGTCAGAAATTCCGGTGCGGGTTGTTCATCAAGGAGCAGGAATAATGAGCCGTGGTTTGAACAAGGTCATGATTATTGGCCACCTCGGGCGCGATC